>JAGWOD010000002.1 GCA_028871115.1 Patescibacteria group bacterium
GTGAGCAATTGTCGAGTAATCGATTGCTGCAGTGTTTCGCCGGGGAATTTACTGAACATCTCGATCAAATCTCCTCCCGTTGAAGGAGCACCAATGGGATAAACGTAGATAGTATTACCCTGCTCAAGTACACTTGCCTGTGAGCTATCGTACTCGAAAGAGATCCCGAGCATCTGAGACGTGTAGGCAGTGACCCCTCCTCCGCCCTCCGAGAAGGTGCTCACGAAGAGCGTCGAGGACGCTTCCATATTGTCGCACTGAGGAGTATTGCTCTGTGGGGTACCACTGGGACCAAGTACCGGCACGGAGAAAGTCTCTCCGTTAGGAAGATTGATGCCAATTTGGGCAGGTGCTGTAAGAAGCGGTGCGCACCAATTGCGCCACACGAACTGTGTTCTTGCCGATGTACTCGGCTGCAGAAGGACCGCTCCGGAGGAAGATGCGACCTGATTTATCGAAAGCGTTTGACCATTTGAGGCAATGGAGAAATTTTCTGGAGTAAAGGTGCAAGCCGAAGGAGAAGTATTGGTGAGTTGTATAGCTCCAACAAGGCCTCCACTTATCCCTTCCCAGGAAGCGCTGCCCGAGAGCTGTAGGGGCGTGCAGGAGGGAGCAGTCGCGGAGCTTGTGGGAGCGGGCGGACGAGTGGATTCATATACCACATACCCAAATGTGCCAACCACAATGAGAAAAAGCACAGATAGAAGAACCCATCTCCTCATGAGGAGGATTGTAACTCAGTGTAGACAACGAGGCGATGGTCATAGGTGCGTTGCCCCGCGACCCAACCACCGTCGCATGTAATGAGATCGAGGCGAGCGGCATCGTTTGCGCTTAGTATCTCCCCCATGGGTACCGATTGATAGGGATACGACTGAACATCTGTTACGACAAACTGGAGTTTTTTACCGCTTTGTGTGAGCACGTAGATGTGGGCTCCTGGAGTAATAGTGTTGAGATGCTTGAACACCCCTGCGAGTGAGAGACCGTTGTCGACGTGTCCGTCGATAATAGCGGTTCCCTGCTCCCCAGGTACTGTGCCGTACTTGTACCACGCGACATCGATAAAATTATTCGGTACGCCGATATTATGACCAATGTAGGAAAGGCCGACGTACTGAATATTGGCATCGATGCCAAGCGAAGGGATGATGAGACGTACCGGAGCCGATTGCGGCGTTGTTGTCGCAGGCGCTATTCCGGAAGGTGCTACCTGGAGCTCCGGCGCGAACCACACTGCATGCACTGCGGTCGCAACAAACATCCCCGCCGCTACGCCAACGACAAGGATAGTAACGAGTACATCGATACGACGATGGAATAGAGACGACCACATGGACTAATGATGATTTGTACTTAGATACGGAGAGCGGGATGCAGGAGCCGCGGGAACCAGTCCCAGCGACCCCTGCATCCCGCTCATGCTGTCCGATTAAGATAAATTTTAATGCGGTCGCCGAAAGACAAGATATGATGCACCGGCAAGCACAACAACAGCTGAGACACACAGGAGAAGAATATTCATCGCGACATCTCCGCCCGCCCCAGTATTTGGAGCACCAGGCGTTGTAGTTGCATATGTAGTCGTTTGGGCTGCAGCAGTAGCAGCAAGCCCAAGAACAAGCGAGGTCGCCACAAAAACGCTGCCGAGTATTCGCACTAATATTTTTCGCATAGTTAAGGAGGCCTAATTAAGGATTAATTGTTGACCTTTATACACAACAAACAGAAAGCCTACCAAGAGTGGAATGAAGGGCGTATGAAGGTTTTAGATACTTGCCAAATGAATTGCGGAAAAAAGGACAATTGCTCCTACAATAGTCATTATGGTCGTGAGAAATTTTGGATGTGCATGGTGACTCTCGGGCACGAGATCAGACGCTCCTATGTAGAGGAAAAAGCCGCTAAAAAGAGCGAGCAATAACCCCAGCCCTTCTTGGGTAACCGAAAAAAATAGTGTTGCGATGACGCCAATAATCGGTGCTACCGCATCTGCCAACAGCCATCGTAAGGCTCTACCTCGCTCCCCGCCGTGCCGCACTACGACATTGACGGTATTGATACCATCTGAAAAATCATGGGTGAGTACAGCTGCAGCGACTATCAATCCTACAGCGGGAGAGACCTTAAACGCGAGACCTATGCCGATACCATCAAGGAGGCTGTGAAGCGACAGCGATCCTGCCCGGAGATGGGCTCGTTCGTGTTCTGCCTCACCCGCTTCATGATGATGCCCTTGCAGAACCAGGAATCGATCGAGGAGAAGGTACAGAAAAAAACCGAGTGCGACAACAAAGGTTATCGTCGATAAGCTATATACCTTACTTCCTAGTTCAAGGGCTTCCGGCAAGAGATCAAAGAATGCAACCGCAACAACAGCGCCAGCACTGAATCCAAGAATCAAATGCAGACTGTCTCGTAAACGCAGCGCCAAAAGCCCCCCAAACATAGTGGCACAAAATGCACCAAATCCTATAAGCAATAAAGCCATATCTTTTTAATAATCATATTAACGTAAAAATTCGCCGAAGACACGCTGATGGGTGCTACTATACCTCCATGAAATACGGAGCGAGAGAGCGATATATCCATCGAATTTTCGTCTGGGGGATATTGCTTAAGGCATTCGATGGGATACTAGAAATCCTCGGAGGTATCGGACTCCTTTTCAGCGGAGTACTTGCCAGTACTGCAATGAGATTGATCCAGAGCGAGCTCATAGAGGACCCCAAGGATTTTCTGGCCACGAACCTACAGCATCTTCTCCCTATCATTCTTGCGAATTCAGGACTATTCCCGACTATATATCTCCTGAGCCACGGCATCATTAAACTTTTTCTTGTTGTGGGCCTCCTGCGCGATAAAGTATGGGCATACCCAAGCGCTATCGTCGTGTTTGGTCTGTTCGTAATGTATCAACTCTATCGATACACATTTACACATTCGATATGGCTCCTCTTACTGACGGTGCTTGATCTTATAGTTATAGGGCTTACCTGGCACGAATATCGTTTTTTCAAAACATATCGGGTGTTCCCCGACACACACTAAATCGAACTCAGGAGAGTTTTTTAAGCAAGTGTTGTCTGTAGGCGCCCTCAAGCCGCTCAAGAGCAAGAGTAAATGCGCCTCGGCGCAAATCAGTATGGAGCCCTTCGGCCTTCGCGGCCACAAGAGCGCTCTGTTTCTCGAGAATGGTACGAAGTTTCCCGAGAACATCCGTTTCACTCCAATGTTCTCCCGCGAGATTTTGTTCCCATTCGAATGTGGAGACAATAACACCACCACTATTGGCAAGAATATCCGGCACGACAGGGATTCCCCGCCCCAGAAGCTCGTCATCCGCTTCCGGCGTCGTCGGACCGTTAGCAAGTTCCACGATCATCTTGGCCTTGATTCGAGAAGCATTGCGCGCCGTTATCTGATCTTCAAGAGCCGCAGGCAGGAGTACATCAACAGGAAGCTCAAGAAGCTCCTCATTGGATATTTTTTCTCCTCCTTGAAAGGCATCGAGAGAGCCATACTTTTTCTTGTGGTTTTGGAGAGCTGCGACATCAAGCCCTTTTTCGTTATACACAGCATTTTTGGAATCAGACATCGCGACAATAGGGTGGCCCGCTGAAGCGAAGATCTCCGCTGCATGGCCGCCGACATTGCCCATGCCCTGCACTGCAACACTAGAAGAGCGCGGAAGCGAGTGCTTGCCCCGCAGCGCTTCAAAGACATACCATCCGCCGATGCTCGTTGCTCGCTCGCGCCCCTCTGAGCCACCCCGGCTGAGTGGTTTGCCGGTAAAGGTGGCCCCGCTGCGGTCCCCGGTTATAGAAGCGTATTCCTCCTCCATCCACGCCATAATTCCGGGTGTTGTATTGACGTCGGGCGCGGGTACATCGATGTGGGGTCCAATGACAGGTGCGAGGGCGCGGACCCATCCCCGGCTGAGACGCTCGAGCTCAGCGTGCGAGAGTTTTTTTGGATCAACGGTAATGCCTCCCTTTCCTCCGCCCATAGGTATATCCGCGACGGCCGTCTTGAGCGTCATCCATAACGCGAGTGCGCGCACTTCATCCATATTGGTCTGGGGATGAAAACGGATTCCCCCTTTATACGGACCGCGCAGGCTTGAATGCTGGACTCGGTAGCCTTCAAGAAACCGAACCGAACCGTCATCCATACTAAGCGGAATGGAGACACTTATTTCACGCTCAGGCGTGCGAATGCGCTCAAGAAAATCCTTCCCTACTGGAGCGAGCGCTGCAGCGCGGGCAATTTGCTGAAGTGCAACAGTAAAAGGATTATCCATAGAACACCTTTTTATTGCCGGAGCCCAAATCCCTTCTTGAGTAGATACCAGTTCATTGCGGCAAGTACTGCGGCGAAAAAGAGCAGCACCCCGAAGCATACCGAAAGCGGAGCGTCAGAGAGTCCGAGGAATCCATATCGAAAGCCATTGATGATATAGAAGATGGGATCAATCTGCGTCACGATGCCCCACGCTCCGGGAAGCGACGTCACGGAGTAGAACACTCCACCAAGGTAGAGGAGCGGAGTGAGAATGAAGGTCGGAATGATATTGATGCCATCTATGGAAGTGGCATACACACCGTTGACGAGCCCGCCGAGGGAAAATACAAGGCTCGTGAGAATAAGAAAGAGGATGATAACGGCGAGATTGAAAATGATGAGATGGGTGAAGAAGAGTGAAACACCGAGGACAAGTGCTCCGATGATGAGGCCGCGGATAATGCCTCCCGATACGAATCCGGCAACAAGAATCCAAGGAGGTGTTGGTGAGACAAGAATCTCGTCAATGCTGCGAGCGAAGAATTTTGAAGCGAACATCGTGAAGGATGTGTTTGCGTAGGAGTTCATGACGACCGAGAGCATCACAAGCCCGGGAACGACGAACATAACGTAGGGTACGCCACTCACGTTCCCGATGCGCGAACCAAGAAATGAACCGAAGATGAGAAAGTAGAGGGTCGACGTGACGATTGAAGGAAGAAAGGTCTGCGGCCAAATTCTGAAGATGCGCACAATATCCTTGCGCACGATCGTATAAAAAGAAATCCATTGTTCGTAGGGAGTCATGATTGGGTGAGTTGTAGAAACACTTCTTCAAGACGTCCGCCCCGCAGTTTTCCTGTGTGGGCTGATTCATCGTGCAGCGCGAGAATTTCCTCCATGGAGCCCTGCGCCACGATGCTGCCTTTGTTGATGATGGCTACATGTTTAGCGAGGCGCTCGGCCTCTTCAAGATAATGAGTGGTAAGGAGTATTGTAATCCCCTGCTGCGTGAGTCCCGTCAGATACCCCCACATACTTCGGCGCAGCTCCACATCGACGCCTGCTGTCGGCTCATCGAGAATAAGAAAGCGCGGCTCATGGATGAGGGCGCGGGCAATCATAAGCCGGCGCTGCATGCCGCCGGAGAGACGCTGCGCGGGCTCATAGCGCTTCTCATACAGATTAAGGTCGGCAAGAATTTTCTCCGCTCGTGGAAGCGCCCGTGAGCGCGGAACGCCATAGTACCCGGCCTGATTGACGACAATGTCGATGACTTTCTCGAAAATATTAATGTTGAGATTTTGAGGAACAACGCCGATGTAGGTGCGGGCCTGCTCAGGCTCTCGGTCGATGTTCGCTCCAAATACCTCTACCTCCCCCGCACTCTTATTGACGAGTCCCGTGACAATCCCGATGAGCGTCGTCTTACCTGCGCCGTTGGGACCGAGAAGCGCGAAGAAATCCCCGGGAGGCATCTCAAGGGACACACCATCGAGCGCTCGGGTGCCACCCGCGTAGGTCTTCTCAAGATTTTTTATTGAAAGCGCGTTCACAAAATTTTCCGTGGATGGGTAAACCCCGTGCGGGAGTATTGTATCAAAATCTGCTCAGTGGAGCTTCGGCAAAAGACTCCAGAGACGGGGATCTTCCCGACCATCGATTTTGAAGATTGCGACACCTCGCACGCCCAAGGTCTCTGCGAGATAGAGCTTATCGCCAATTGCACCTGCATCGCTCCACCAGACGATATTGAAAGATGAAGCCGTGGAAGCAGTTGAGGAAGTGTTGGAGTATGTCGTTGTCGCATTCTGAAGCGAGGTGGTTGGGGTGATATCAGGAGTAGTGTCGGTCATAGACGTCGGGGTATAGGTAAAGCTCAACTCTCCTGCGGAATTGCGTGTCGGAGTTATCCCGAGAGATTGAGCGAGCGCTGTTGCGTAATCCGGATCGAAGGCCCATTGTAGATTGTATTGGTAGCCCTCTTGGAGCGGAACCACTTGATATTCGTAGCCGTAGGTTGCGACACCGATCTCAATTTTTCGCCTCGAAATACTCTGCGCGGCGAGATTTACGACCGCGCTTACCCATTGTGGATCGGCAATAGGCATATACAGGCCCTGCTGCGCTTCGTTGAGTTTGACGTCCACAGTGTCTTGATCGTAGGTCATGAGGCTAACCCGGTCACAGTACTTATTAATGGCAGTGAAATCATTGGCATACTCTGTGGCATCGGCAGGTGGAGTTCCATCATAGCGGTCTGAGACCGGGGTGCGTGCCTCGATAGTACACACTACCCATTTATTGCCCATACGAGCATAGAGGCCTTTGAGAAAGAGGGAGAAGTAGTTCTTGTCCTGAGCCTCTTTACCCTCAAAATCAATATCAATGCCGTTGAAGTTTTGTTGAAACGCGAGGGTGGCGATAGTTTTCTCGAGCGCGATGCGCGAGGTGGTATTGCTGAGGATATTGTTGATGGCCGTGGTGTCGCTCCACATGACGGTCGGCACCACGAGTACACCTTTCGCCTTAGCAGCCGCTATGAGCGTCGACCAGGGCGGAGAGTCAATGCCCATAGGATCGTAGAGCGTACCATCCGGCTGCACAATATATCCGAATGGGTTTATCTCGGAGAGATAATTGAGGTGCGCGAGTGCGTCCGCAGTGCCGGTTGCAGAGCTCCAATACGGGATCCATGCGGAAACCTCAAGCGCGGGAGATTTGCTGACACTCGCGGCCTGAGATATCGCAGGCGCTAGAAACATTACAAGAGCAGCAAATGAAAAGAGAGCAGCCAAGAGAGAGCGCATGCATGTATTGTACGCGTCAGGGCCTTCCTATACTAGTTTTCAGCGTCGCTATTTAGTCTCACAATGTCTTTCTATGCTCATCGCGTATAATAAAGCTGTTCTTGCGAGCCCCATAAAGCATGTCCGACCCCGTCATCGCCCATGCATACCTCATCCTCATTCCTCTCGCCATTCTCGAGGGACCGCTCCTTGCTATTGCCTGCGGCGTGGGCGCAGGGCTAGGGTACCTCAATCCCCTCCTCGCTTACGGAATCTTAATCCTAGGCGATGTGATACCGGACAACATGTATTACTGGATCGGCCGGTATGGAGCGACCCTCACCTGGGTTCGCCGCACCGCCGCACGTACACATCTCATCCGCAGGCACTTCATCTCTCTTGAGCGTTTGTGGCGAGAGCGGCCTCTTACGACGCTCTCCGCAGCAAAACTCTCCTACGGCCTTACTCCCCCTCTTGTTGTGAGTGCGGGACTAAGTGGGGTCCCCTACTCTCGTTTCGCTTCAGCCTCCCTTTTCATCGGAGCGATATATCTCGGGATGCTCGGCGCAGTAGGGTACGTGCTCTCACACGCATACGGCTACATTAACGTATCAACGGGAAACGCCGGATTCTATGTCGGCATAGCAGGCTTCGCCTGTTTCTGTTTTTTACTATCGGTGATGTATCATGCCCACCGACATATTTCGCGCGAAAGTCGCGAGCAAGGCATTGCGGAAAGTTACCTTATCTCAAAAGAAGATATTCCCAAGGGAGCAGACTAACCTCTCTTTGAAATAGCCCGTTTGCTATACTGAGAGTACTTACTAGCTAGTGCCTTTTTATACATGAAAGCATCTACATGGGTTTGGATAGTCATCGTTATTCTCATTATCGCGGGAGGAGTTTGGTGGTGGTTGAGCTCTCAGAATCCTGCCACTGCCCCTTACTCAAACACCTCGCAGAGTACCTCAACTTCAAGTGGTAATGGGGGTAATGTAGCGCTTGGGGAGAATACCAGCGCCTCGGTCGGAACCTATCTCATCGCAAGCAACGGCATGACACTCTACACGTATGCCGATGATTCAACGGGAGTTTCCAATTGCGCGGGAGCGTGCGCACAGAAGTGGCCTCCCTATACTGTCACGTCGGCTACAAGCCTCGTCGCAGAGTCACCGATAGGAGGAATGCTCGGTACCATAGTGCGAGCCGACGGAAGTCTCCAGGTCACCTATAACGGAATGCCCCTCTACTTTTATACAGGAGATACATCACCCGGAAATACCAACGGTGAAGGTATAGGAAACCTCTGGTACGTCGCTAAACCCTAGGCTAGAGAATGAACGGAATAAATCGCTTAGTCCTAGCAACATAGGCGGGATAGTCATTCGGGAACTGCGCAAGCATAATCCGCTCCTCTACCGTGCTGCTATAAATGAAATAGAGTGCGAAGAAGCCACCAATGATGAGCCAGTACGCGGTAGTTGCAAAAGCCGATCCAAGAACGGCAAGAATAAAACCGGTATAGATGGGATGCCGCACGAAGGTGTAGGGACCTGACGTGACGAGTTCAGGATCTTTTTTGAGTGACATGGGCATGCCCCAGTTGCGGCCCAGATATATGCGCGCCCAAATGGCAAAGGCTATACCTGCCATAGCAATGAAGAGGCCGAGAGTTTCAAACGCTATATTCGGGAACAGTGGTCCCACGGCAAATACTCTCACTGATTTTATCTGGAAGAGAAGAACAATCACAATAATCATGAGGACACGCTCTCCCCATCCTGCGGCACTTCTGCGCGCGTAGCTTTTAGAGCTAAACGATGAGACGAACCAATAGATTAAGAATGCAAACCACAAGAAATCGATAATAAGTTCGATGATGTTCATATACCAGCATAGTTTAGCATTCTTGCTATTTCTCCACAGCGGAAAAATAACCTTGGACAAAAGAGCGTATCATGGATGTATTACTCTTTAACATTTTTGCATGTCATATCGTGGTCTCCGCGAAGCAGCTAAATTTTGTGCCGGAATCGTAACGGCTGATCTGCTTACCGTCCTGTGGATGTGGTCCAATAATCTCTTTCCCTTCCAAATATGGGGAGTCACCTGGACAAGCAGTGTGGTACTGCCCGGTGTCATATTCGATCTCGCGGTCATTATCTTTCTTGTCCATTATGGGTGGCACCTTGGCAAAATACCCCGCCCACGCGAGCGCACCTATCTCCTTGTTGCAGGAGTGATTTTCACGATCATCGCCCTGGCACACCTCACCCGGATCTTCACGCAAGGAAGCCTCGTTATCTTCAACTGGAGCGTGCCGCTGTGGCTCTCTTGGATCGGAACAATCGTCACTGCCTATCTTGCCTACGCAAGCTTCCACTTCGCTACCACGCGATCGAGACGATAAAGGGAGTCCTACGCATTTCGGTCGCGCATATTCTTAGTGAGTATTTGTTTACGCAGACGCACGGACTTCGGCGTGATTTCGAGGTATTCATCTTCATTCATCACCTCGAGCCCGCGCTCTATCGTGAGTAAAAATGGCGGCACAAGCTGTATAGACTCGTCGGAGCCCGACGCACGCATGTTCGTGAGCTGCTTCCCTTTTGTCGGATTGACATACATTTCCTCGCCCTTGGAGGTATTGCCAATAACCATTCCTTCATAGATTTCAGTACCGGGGCCGATGTAGAGCACGCCGCGCTCTTGCAAATTCCACAGGGCAAACCCTAAAGCCTTACCATTCATCATGGAAACCATAGATCCCACTGCGCGTCGTGTGATATCCCCCGCGTAGGGGCGAAACTCAATAAAGCGCGAAGAAAAAATACCTTCGCCTTTGGTATCAAGAACAAATTGGCTCCGATACCCCAAGAGTCCGCGAGAAGGTCCTTCTAATGTGAGCCGCAGGGACCCATCATGGTGTTTAATATCTTTCAGTACTATTTTTCGCGATCCGAGGCGCTCGATGATGGCACCCTGGTAGGCGCTCGGGATATCGATAATAACTTCTTCAAACGGCTCAAGTCGCTCGCCGTTCTCTCCGCTATGAAAAATAACCTGCGGTTGCGAAACCTGGCACTCATACCCTTCACGACGCATATGCTCAAGCAAAATCGAAATATGAAGCTCTCCACGGCCGCTTACCTTGAAGGCTTCGGCTTGGGAGAAATCTATTTTAAGACCGACATTGACCTGAAGTTCGCGCTCAAGTCGCTCGCGCAGCTGGCGTGAAGTGACAAACTTTCCTTCACGACCGGCAAAGGGAGAACTGTTCACCAAAAAATTAAGGGTAATCGTCGGTTCATCTACCGCAATGGCAGGCAATAATGTAACCTCGGCGCTCCTTGCTATGGTGTCACCAATGTCAATGTCACCGAGTCCCGCTATGAGCACAATGTCTCCAGCAACCGCTTCAGAGACTTCCACACGCTCAAGCCCCAAGAACGAAAATAGTTTTGTCACCTTCGCGCGACGCGGCTCATGGGTGGTACTCATAACAAACACCTGCTCACCCGTTGCAATTTTTCCTTCATACAAACGCGCCACCGCGAGACGGCCAAGAAAATTATCGTACCCAAGATTAAACGGCTGCGCGCGCAGGAGCTTCTTCTCCAACTCTGGAGAAGACGCAGAAGGGACATGCTCGTAAATCGTCTCAAGAAGCGGTGTCAGATCCTTCGAAGCATCTTCGAGCCGTCGCTTGGCAATGCCTTCGCGGCCAATCGCGTAGACAACCGGAAAATTACTTTGCTCGTCGTTAGCACCAAGCTCCAAAAAAAGCTCAAGCACCTGTTCCTCGCAGCGCTTAGGATCGGCCGCAGGCTTGTCTATTTTATTGATAATAACGATAGGACGAAGCCCAAGCTCCAAGGACTTCTTTAAGACGAAACGCGTCTGCGGCATCGGACCCTCTTGGGCATCGACAACAAGGAGCACGCAGTCAATAGAGCGCAGTACCCGCTCGACTTCAGAGCCGAAGTCGGCATGACCGGGCGTATCAACGATGTTTATCTTTGTATTGCGATACTCAACTGCCGCATTTTTCGCATAAATCGTAATACCACGCTCACGTTCAAGATCATTTGAATCCATCGAGACGCCTTCCTTCGTGACGCCACACTGGCGCAAGAGCGCATCAGTAAGGGTCGTCTTACCGTGGTCGACGTGGGCGATAATAGCGATATTCCGTATCTCCATAATAAAAAGGCCCGGCTGGCCTTAGAAGCCAAGCATATCATTTTTCAGCCCAAAAAGAAATTATCATCCTCTTCTTAAGAAGAGGTTTGGGCTGCGCAGTGAGACTTCTCAGCAGTATTTTCGTATTGGCCCGACTAGGACCAGCGAAAAACACGGAACGCTATGACGTAGATAACTACCGTCCATACGAGTAGCAACCCGAGCTGCGGGCCGATATCGGTGAGATGTTTCCCTTGTGTAGCTATCATGCGCAAGCCATCGATGATGGGCGTGAGCGGAAAATAGGTCGAGATGCCCTGAAGCCACCCCGGCATGAGAAAGCGCGGGAAGAATGTCCCGGAGAGAAACATCATTGGAAAGACGATGATGTTTGAGAGCGGCGCAGCCTGGCTTTGATCTTTTGCCCAGCCGCCGACCGCAAGCCCTATCCCCAACATCGTGATGATGGAAAGAATGAGATAGACAAACAGCTCAAAATAATTACCCACCACTTGTAAATGGAAAATTAATATCGCACATAAAAACATTGCTGCGATAGTGAGAAGCCCCACTGCGCACTGCGAGAGCGCGGTAGCCACAAAATATTGCCAGACCTTAAGCGGGGTGGTCTCGAGCCGGCGCAAGACCCCCTGTTTTTTTAGCTCAGGGAAAATATTGACCGGTCCGAATATGCCAATGCCTAAGAGCGCAAAACCAAGTAGCCCAGCAAACGTGTAGTCAAAAGAGGTAAGTCCCTGGGTGCCTGTCTCTTGCACCGAGACACCAAAGGGCATTGCGGTCGTGACGAATTGCCCATTAAGGGGCTGTAGCGCCGCCTGAATCACTGACTCAAGGGCTTGGGCCTCCTGTGCATTGGTGTAGGGATAATAAATGACCGCTGCTCCGCTGGGGGTTGAAGAACCTGCGGCAGTTTGCCCGAAGCTTGCGGGCAACACTACCGCGGCATCGAGAGTGCCGTTGGCCATCTGTACTTGAGCATCGCTGAGCGTCGTTATCTTCGTATTTATTTTAAAGACGCTGACGCTAGCGAGATTTGTGCTCATCTGTGCAGCTATAGGACTTTGAGATTCGTTTATAAGCGCAATGTTGAAGGATATGTTGTTACCGGCGTTGCCAAAGATACCCCCGAGCACAAACAGAATGATGAGGGGAAACAGCAGACCAAAGAAAATCGCCACGCGATTGCGAAAAAAACGTTTCGTATTGACATAGGCGAATACAAAAACAGTGTATAGAGATTGTTTCATATAAATTATTCGCGCAGCTCTTTGCCAGTAAGATCAATAAACACGTCTTCAAGGTTTGCCTGTTCGACATGCTGCTCTTTTTTAAATCCACGACCGAGCAGCTGTTGTATAAGATTCTTTGGCGTGTCGAGCGCGATAATTTTACCTTCATCCATTATGGCAATCCGGTCGCACAAGACATGCGCTTCATCCATATAGTGCGTAGTCATAATGACGGTGACTCCCCGCTTTCGTACTGTCTCAACAAGCTCCCAAAGATTGCGCCTTGCCTGTGGGTCGAGTCCCGTAGTTGGTTCATCCATAAATAGGATCCTCGGATCATGTACAAGAGCAACCGCGATCGAAAATCGCTGACGCTGGCCTCCAGAGAGTTCTTCAACATAAGAATTCACCTTATCGGCGAGCCCAACCTCCTCAAGCGAGCGCACTGGGTCGGCGAGCGTCCCATAGGCTGCAGCAAACATCTCGAGCACTTCACGTAGTTTTGTCCGATCCTGAAAACCAGGCGCCTGTGGTTGAACACCGATGAGTTTTTTTATTTCCTGGGGCTGCTCTGCCACATCGACACCAAAGAGTGTAATACTTCCCGCAGTTATAGAATTGAGCGTCTCTATCATCTCAAGCGTCGTGGTTTTGCCTGCGCCATTGGGTCCGAGAATGCCGAATATTTCCCCCTCACGTACGTCGAACGAGACGCCGCGTACGGCCTCCGTCCCGTTATCGTAGCGCTTCTCTACGTCGCGCAATGTAAGTACGGCCTTATTTGGCATGGAAGCATCAGTATATCAAAGTGGAGGTTTTGAACATGGCCCCGGCGGAACAACACCTGCCAGCCTGTGAGGATGTCGGGACCATCGAGGAATATTAGCGCCTCTATTCTCTGCTTTTAAATATAAACCTGCTGTATCCGAAATCGATTCTCGTCCTGAAAAGGTTTGTCTACTCTGCCGGGTATCCCGGAAAATCGTCCAACTTTATGCGATCGGCAGTAACACCCATGCCCCTTATGACTTCAGCTAAACTTTTAACCATAGGCTCAGGGCCAGAAATATAGAACGTGGGCTTGGTGAGATCTGGTACAAGTTTCTTGATTTGATTTTCATCAATGCGCTCCGGCGCAGTGACGTAATGCACGACAAGGTCAGAGTTATTTTTCTGGAATGCATCTAACTCCTTTTTGTAGGGCACGTTTGCATCTCGGTTTGCGTACAGAAGCGTAGCGCGGAGATGCACTCCGGCATGATCAGCTTCTTTAAGGATCGAGTGAAATGGCGTAATACCGATGCCACCCGCTATGAAAACATATTCCCCTGCTGAATTGTCGACTACAAAATCGCCTTCAACTGCGGATATTTCGATCGAATCGCCAATTTGAAGCGCCATAAGCGCAGCCTTAAAACTGCTCCCCTTTTCAGCTGCAATTCTGGTGGTAATCATCACTTCCTCTTCAAACGGAGCGGAAGCTACCGTGAACCAACGATCAGAACCACGATTATCCGTTGGCTCGTGATGGAGCACGTAATGCAAGTACTGTCCGGCTTTCCACGTGAGTGGTTCTTCGGGCTTGAAGATAAAGGATTCCACACCAGGGATCTCAGTTCTTTTTCGAGTAAGCTGTAATTTCATATATTTATTGAACTGCTTTGATAACCGTCCGCACTAATTCATCTTGAACATTGGGTCTAAAGTATACAGTCCTACCTTCTTTCTCACGTATAACCAATTTTGTGACCTCAAGTATTTTGAGATGCTGCGAAGCAAGAGACATGGAGATACCAAATGTGCGCGAGACGTCACTGACACAGAGTCGATCGCGCTTAAGGAAGCTGCGGAATATCTTGCAGCGACGCGGGTCACCCAAAGCACTGAAGACAATCGGCAGACGATGGTCTTCGCGCTTTAAAAGTGACTGCAATTTTTGTATTTCCTTAGGATTCAGCATTACCTCTTATCTTACATGCTCTCTTTAACAAGTTTTAGCTGTTCTACGGCAACAGTGAGTTCCGCGAGTGCTAGGGCTCCAACGGCAAGCAATAGATCTCGTATAGCAATATCGATATAGCCGAGCATCAGAAGATTAATCGCTATAAGGACCAACCATACGACAGAAAGATACCCGCCAATGCGTGGCCATTTAGTAACTAACATAATAGCTACTACTATCTCGACCACACCCATAGCACCCAAAAAGACACCAGTACTTACTGGTAAGTAACTCGCGACCAAGGGGCTAATATATTTTGGCCAGAACACAATAAAGTCTGTACCCAAGAGCTTATCTAGCCCTGCCAATAGGAGCACTGCGCCATATGCATAGCGAAGTACGTTCCATGAAAACACTACCCTCTTTGTTCCTTCCATACAATTTAAATACATTAAATACTTTAATAACTATTAAAGTATAGTAAATGCACTTATAACCGTCAAGCCTCTGCTTAGTTCTTTGTCCTTATCAGATCCTTAGTGGAATCAATACACAGCGAGAGGCGGCCCTGTGTTAGGGCCGCCTCGTGTCAGCTAATCGTACTCTCGAGAGGCCGCCGCTTTTCTCTAGCCTCACACCAGCTAGACAAGTGGTCAACCTGGAGGCCACAACCTTGAGCCTCTTCAAAAATCGCATGATGGAACTCATGCATCGAGTCGAGGGCCCAGCCGAACGTCTCGGGAAGGAATGCGTCGCTGTTGTATCTTTCAGTCAGATTCCTAAGACCTTTCTTAGTCATTGCCGCACAGAAGTCGAACAAGTTGGTGTACGACAACTCTTGGTCAGCGAGCGCTTTCCAACCAGGATCTTCCCTGCCGAAGTAGATCACACGCGAGGTACAATGCGCGTCTTTGTAACGATCCATGTAACCGCAGGCCGAATCTGTCCTTCCCGTCCGTTCGATACGGCGGCGGAGCTTTTCGAAAAACTCTCCAAAGGTGGAGACCATGTAAACGTACTCCTTGGTTATTTCTATTTTGACTGTACCATATAGAAACTAAAAACGATTGTTGGCCTCCTCGGTCTCGTACTTTTCCCAGTGCAACCCTGTAAGGCTTTTCTGATGCTTTTAATCTATCATTTCAACGCTTCTCGGAATAGTCACGGATTGTAAGAAAATAAATTTCCTGGGTCAGTAATTGCTTTTGTTGAAAAGCAAACAAAATTTCCAAAACTTTCTAACATACCTGTATTATCAACTTCTTGAGCCCACCCTGAATATAGGGTGCATGAAGAAAATATGTTGTTTTTCCACTCTATAGAACCTGTAATTTGAGTTGCTGGAGCGTGCGTAATAACAAAATTAAAAGAAGATTTATATGGAGATCCTTCAGGAGTTAAAGGTAAGCCTGTGCTAGTTGAATTGAGAAAGGATACGGAATAATTAAAAGAAGGGGCTGGAAATTGATTTGCGTTTACGATATTTCCGTTCCCTTGGATTTGTACTGCGCCAGGAGAATCTTTTAAGTTTTGCGGGGCATATTTGGTGCCGCTCACAAATATCCAACCCCCTACAGTCAGAAGTACCGTTACAACTATTCCAACTATGGTAATCTTTTGATTCTTTGAAAAGCTTATCATGCTCCTCGAAGTTCGAACCTATCTCAAACTGGCTGGCCGTCTCGAGACCGAACCATCGTCAACTTTACCCTACTTGATGGAATAGCTACATTTTACACTTTCCAAACGACGCGTCTCGAGCGCAGATTTTATTGACTTGTTCCAAATTTTTTGAAATTTACTCCAGTCTCTTGCTTCATTTTTTCAACTCCTTTATTTAGCTCGATTATTTCTCCCTGTATCTCATCTTCAGAGATTGTGAAATCCCAATCAGTACAAAAGAGAGTGCAGAGGATACGATTCTGTCCATCAATTTTTCTCAAGTAGATTCTTGTCGTTGCAAGCAATCGCAACATCCAAGTATCTATACGTCCTTCAATTGCAGCAGAAATCTCTCCTAAAGAACGAGCTAAATAGTCGATACTCTCTGGAGCAAGCGTTCGATTTGCAAGTTTTGCATCCTCAAATCTAGTCAGCGCACGATTTTTGGCGGCGAAATCCTCATTCAGACGAGTAATAGAACGACTATAGAAATTATATTTATTGATAATATCTATACTTGCCAATTCCATCAAAATATCCGTATCCAATCTGAGTAATTTAAATCTATAATCCGTTACTGCATTTGCTTCCACGATTTTTTTCGTATCGTCCGCGTGTATTTTCGCAATGAGCAGCTCGTCGGCATGCTCATGCATAAGACGTTCCAGTTTTATTAATGCATTGCGATGCCTGACAAATTTCTCCCGCTTCTTTGTGTAATAAAAAGTTATAAGTCCAAATATAAAAGCAAAGAATGCTCCAAGAAACGGACCCCAGAATAAGGAGCTAGTCGTGGCACTCCCATCTACTTGTACAAAATGATGGAAATGTGAGTACATAATTTATTTAACCTTCGGATTATCTAGTACGTCACCCTCCTCAAGACGTATACGACGGTCGTCCAAAATCTCTCCATGGTATTTCCAATAGGCAGGACCTTGCTCTAACCACTTACTCCCGAGTGCAATCTGGGCAGCCCTCGAAAGGGACATGGTTTCGTCTTGAAATTCAACATGCTTAAAATCTGGTGCTACGCGGCAAGTAACATTTTCGTCACGCGTAAATGTAAGTATTGCTCCGGGTGAAATATCAACCATCTTAAAATTGAAAGCGGCTCGTCTTTCTCGTGCTTCTTTTATAGCAGCTGCATCCTCCTTAGATTCAATTCCGGCATCACGTGACGGGGTGACTTCTTCCAGACCGATGTATTTTAAAAACGCGATTGCACGCTCTGGGGCGAGAATAAAAAATTCTCTTTTGGGATTTTTCCTATGGTCATCAAAGGCTTCGTGAAGCGCTTTCTCTGCGGCATCCATGTCAGCGACGCGCACGGCATAGACGCATTCGAATGGCAGCGGCACCGAAGTCGTTCGCGATAACTCCAAGACTCTTTGTTCCACTGAGGTAGTTGTCTTTCCAATTTTTATATACCCTGGCATCGCCTCATTTACGAGGACATATATGATGCCTTGATTTTTTATGTCTGCCATAATTGGATCGTATCGCTTGGTAATAGCATTGTAGACAACGCGTCTCGAGCGGGATAACCTATCACGACTTGGCTGCCGGGCTTGGACTCGAACCAAGATAAACGGATCCAGAGTCCGTTGTCCTACCATTAGACGACCCGGCAATACAGGGAAACGATAGCTGAAATCACCTAAAATCTCAACTATTAGCCGGTGATAGAATCAAAATCTTTGAGTATCTGCGGAGCGTGAACAGCCGGATCAACCTTTGGATATGTTTTTTGTATAACTCCTTTGGAGTCAATAAGGAAGGAAATGCGTTTAGTGAAAAGTCCTCCTGCAGCGCCATAGGCTTTGACTACCTTCCCTTCCGGATCAGCCAGAAGCGTGAATGGAAGGTTATATTTCTCCTCAAATTTTTTATGACTCTCAACCGAGTCCTTACTCACGCCAAAGACCGTGATGCCTCGCTTCTTGTATTCGTCCCACGCGTCGCGTATGCCGCAGGCTTCCTTAGTGCAGCCCGAAGTATCATCCTTGGGATAGAAATAGAGGAGAACAAAACGCCCTCGCTCGCTCGAGAGCGAGTGCAACGCGCCGTTTTGATCAGGCAGCGAGAAATCGGGTGCTTCTTCTCCTTCTTTAACCATCATGTAAAGCTAGCGCTGCGCAGCTGAAGCTTCCGTTAACGATACGGAGTGTATAGAGGCTTTTTCCTCTGCCGCACGCATAAATCCGACAAAGAGCGGGTGCGGCGAGAGTGGCCGGGCAAGGAATTCTGGATGGAACTGAGTCCCGAGAAAGAACGGATGAACGTCTTTGGGAAGTTCTGCTATTTCCATAAGCACTCCATCAGGAGAGGTACCTGAGAAGACAAGGCCGGCTTTTTGAATCTGCGGCATGAAGCGCGGATTCACTTCGTAGCGATGACGATGGCGTTCCGAAATTTCCTTTTTCCCGTAAGCCTTCCCCGCAATACTCCCCTCTTTGAGAACACACGGATAGGAACCCAGACGCATCGTTCCACCGTAGCGGCTCTCCGCGACATTTTTTCTCTGACTCTCCATGATAGCGATGACAGGATAGGAAGTTTTTTCATCAATCTCGGTTGTATGAGCGCCCGAGAGTCCAGCAACGTTGCGCGCATATTCAACAACCATAAGTTGCATACCATAGCAGAGGCCGAAATAGGGAATCTTATTTTCTCGCGCATAGCGGATGACTTTGAGCTTCCCTTCGATGCCCGTCTCGCCAAATCCTCCGGGGATAAGAATGCCCCCGTAGGCATCAAGCGTCGAGAGCGGAAGCTTCCCCGATTCGAAATCCTTGGAATTAAGGTACGTGAGCCGAGGCTTGGCATTGAGGTGGTACGCCGCGCCCTTGAGCGCTTCAAGGACTGAGATATAGACATCGGAGAGAACAAAGCTCCCCGAATCAAAGTACTTCCCTACGATGGCAATATCGATGACTGAAGCGCCGTTGTGGGAGCGCTCTGCAAAGGCTTCCCAGTCGGAGAGTTCCGCGCTGCGCTTTGGGAGGTCGAGTACTTTTTCAAGGATATCGCCAAGCCCATCTTTCTCGTAATTGAGCGGCACATCGTAAATACTTTCAACATCCGGCGCCGAGATAACCCGCTCGGGCAAGATATTACAAAAGACCGCTATCTTTTCCTTTCGTTTGGTGTCAATCGGCACTGTGGCGCGTGCAAGAATAATATCTGCCTGGAGTCCCACAGAGTTGAGTGTGCGTGCCGCATACTGCGTGGGTTTGGTCTTCATCTCCCCAATGTTGTGGGGAATAGGCACGTAGGAGACCATGACAACCGCTACATCGCGCGGGAACTCTTGCTTGAGCATGCGAGCGGCTTCAAGAAATATGATGTTCTGATATTCACCAATCGTCCCCCCTATCTCGATGAGGGTCACATCGGCCTTTGAAGCGGCCTGAGCAGCAGTGATGCGGCGCAGGACCTCAAGCGGAATATCGGGAACCACTTCGACGTTCTTGCCTTTGTATTCGAGATTGCGCTCGCGCTCGATGACGCTGAGATACACGCGTCCTGTGGTCATGTAATTGATCTCGGGGAGCGACTCATCGAGGAAGCGCTCGTAGTTGCCCATATCCTGATCCGTCTCGTATCCATCCTCGAGTACGAAGACTTCCCCGTGCTCCGTCGGGTTCATAGTTCCCGCGTCGACGTTGATATAAGGATCTATCTTTATGGCCGTTACCCTGAGGCCTTTGGATTTGAGGATTCGTCCGATGGCCGAGGTGGCGATACCTTTGCCGATGCCACTCATGACCCCGCCTACGACGAATATGTATTTGGGCTGCGCCATTGGAATATATTACAGCTTAAGGTAGCGCCTTGTCGCAAGGTAGCTTGCCACCGCCCCGAGAAGCACTCCCGCGCCGATAATAAGCAGGAAGAAAAGCCCAAAATGAGAAATATAGTAACTGAAGACATTGATGCCACCGAAGAAATTCTCCGTGGCTTGCCCAAGCCAGTACGTAAGAGGATAGTACAGAATGAGCGTCACGATACCCGAGACGAGCCCGTAGAGCATGGCTTCAACGAGGAACGGCGCCCTAATGTAGCTGCGCGGGGCTCCCACGAGCTGCATTACCGATATCTCATCTCTGCTCGTGTAGATGGCGAGGCGCACCGTATTAAACGAGATAGCTATCGTCACGAGGGCGAGGATGACGATGATGACAAGACCAAGCTTTTCGGCGGAGTCCGTCACGTTCTGGAGCGTGGTTATCGCCTCTTGATGGGCGGTATCAAAGTAATTGACCTTGTCGATAATGGAGGAGGATGAAGAATTAGTACCCCCGAGCGCTTCCTGCTGTTGAAGATACTGCGCGATAGCGCCGTACTCGGAGATATCTTTTGCCTTTATGGTAAGCACTGCGCCGAGCGGATTGGAACCAAGCTCCGAGAGTGCCTGGAGAGTCAGCTGGTCGTTCTGATGACGCTCCTCAAAAGCTGCGAGCTCATCGGTTGCAGAGGTATAAGTAGTTGTCGCCACTTCAGGGAGAGTATTTATCTGCTGCTGGAGAGACATAATCTGATCCACAGGAGCATCGGTGGTGAAATAGATGCTGATGTCGGCTTTGTCCTGAAGACTCTGCAGCGTCTCGTTGAGAATGATCCCCGTGAAAACAACGAGGCCCAAGACAAAGAGCGTGAGCGTCATCATAAGGATAGAAGAGAGCGTAACGAACCCGTTGCGCCAGAAGCTCAAGAAGCCTGAGCGAAAGACGCGCTTCGTATTGGTCCAGAATGATGAGCTCCTCATAGTGTTTAGTTTACAATACGTACTTACCTTCCTTATCGTCTCGGATGACCTTTCCACGGTCCATAGTGATGACTCGCTTCTTGAGACTGTCGATAACTCCTTTATTGTGGGTAGTAAGCATAACGGTCGTGCCAAGGTCGTTTATTTTCTTCAGAATCTGCACCACCTCAAAGGTATTCACAGGGTCGAGGTTGCCTGTGGGCTCATCCGCAACAATCACATCCGGCTGATTGACGATGGCACGAGCTATAGCGACACGCTGCTGCTCGCCTCCCGAGAGCTGATGGGGGAAATGCCGCATCTTATCGCCAAGATCAACAAGCTCAAGTACGTGGGGAACATCTGAGGCAATCTCCTCTTCTGAGCGACCTGCTGCTTCCATGGCGAAGGCAATATTTTCATAGGCCGTCTTATCAGGTAGAAGGCGGAAATCTTGAAATACCGTCCCTATCTTGCGGCGCACGGCGAATAACTGCCGTGGGGGCATTTCATGGATATTTTCCGACTGGAAAAAGACAGAGCCCGAGGTAGGGCGCTCTTCCGCAAGGAGCATCTTCATGAGTGTCGTCTTTCCTGCCCCACTGTGTCCCACGATGGAGAGAAATTCACCGGGTTCGACAGAGAAGCTGACATCCTCAAGCGCCGCTTCTCCTTTGTAGATCTTGGTGACTTTATCGTAATAGATCATCCTGTGAAGCCTTCAAAACGACAATGGCGGACACGCCGCCGTTACACACTCCATGATACCGCGCACAGGAGTAAGTGCAAAATTGGAAGGTCTATACTCAAAAATTTATTATGGGGAGAGCTTCGACTCCGCGTCAAGGAATTCATCGATATCGCCCCCGAGTACCCGATCAGTATCGCGCACCTCTACATTGGTGCGATGATCTTTAACGAGTTTATAAGGATGAAGCACATAAGAGCGTATCTGATTGCCCCACTCGATCGAAGTCGCCTTCGTCGGAGCAAGCCCCTGCTCCTCTTTCTGTCGATCCGCTTCCTGTTTCCGGTACAATTTGCCGCGCAGAAGTTCCATTGCCTTCTCCCGATTGGCGTGCTGGCTGCGCTCGGAATCAACATGGACCGCGATGCCCGTGGGTGGGTGTACAATTCGCACCGCTGTTTCGCGTTTATTAACATTCTGCCCTCCCGGGCCGCTCGAGCGAGCGAACTGGATTTCTATTTCTTCAGGAGGAATTTCGAGGTCCTTAGCTTCGGGAAGCTCCGGCACTATTTCAACGAGCACAAAAGAGGTTTGCCGCAGACTCTTGGCATTAAAGGGAGACTGCCTCACAAGACGATGTACACCAGATTCGTTCTTTAAGATTCCGTATACCCCCTTGCCAGAGATCTCGGCCGAGAGATTGCGATATCCGCCGTGATCATTTTCATTTTTATGGAGCACGCGCATCCCCCAGCCGCGTCTCTGTGCAAGGCGGGTGTACATCTCAAAAAGCATCCGAGCAAAATCCTCGGCGTCATCCCCGCCAGCACCCGCAACAACAGAAAAAATTGCATTCCCCTTGTCGTATTTCCCTGCGCCAGAGGCTTCGCTTTTGAGTTCTTGAAGCTCCTTGATAAGAGAGTGAGCATTTCCTTTGTTACTCCAAAAATCCGCCTGCTGCATGGCGATCTCTATTTCAGCGATACGGCTCTCTCTCTTCTCTTTGGCGTCCATGAAGGCGAGTATAGCATGATCGTTGACTTTTTATTTAAAATCAGTATCGTGCACGGCAGACGCTATAAAGAGAAACAGGGGGTGGCTGTGCTTCAAAGCATCCATAAAAACGACTGGAGCGATTTTCCGTGGAACGTGGAAAAAAAATTCTGGAAGGTGCGAATCTTCGTTGAGGTCTTCTCGGTTGAGTATAAAACTCCCGCGGAACGCAACGGGGAGTATGCGGGACCACGCGGACCTCTTGGATATCTGCTCGTCAAAAATCTCTATCATTCCGACCCGAAGTGGCAGTTGCCAGGAGGTCGTAAGTGCAAGGAAGAAAAAACCCCGCTTGAAACTGCGGTCCGGAAAGTGCTTGAGGAGACCGGCATTGGAGCTCCAGCAGAAAGCTTCTGTCTGGCGAGTTCTGGCGAGTGCGGCGGCAGCAAGCCCTTCCTCTTCACTCTCGGCATGCGGACAGACAATCCACACAGTTTGGGAAGGGCTGACCTCCCGGAGAGCGTGACGGTGTTCTTTTCCTCAGCACGCTTCTATGACCTGATACGCGAAGGGCAATTCCCCTACACCCATTTTCAAGCGCTGATAGATACTGCGACCATTATTCCTCTTGGGGATCCGTGGTCGCAGAAGAAACTTCGACACGCGGCTCTCTAAGAGCCGCGTTTTTCTTTGCTTGAGCCAGAGGCCGGGTTCGAACCGGCGACCTGCGGTTTACGATACCGCTGCTCTACCAACTGAGCTACTCTGGCGGAGTCGACCCATGGTAGCGGAGTCAGACCCTTTTTTCAAACTAAATCCTAACAGCCTGAGCTATGTCGCACATATTTCATGGAATAGAAAGAGATAGACGTCAATTCATGAATCGTTAATGTAAGTTCTGCATACTTATAGCGTCAGTATCAGTGTTCAGGGCGCATTAATAAGCTAACAACTTATAGTATGCATCTACTTATCGTCGAAGATGAAGAGGGTCTTGCCCAAGCACTCAAGCGGGGGTTAGAGCTCAAAGGGTATGCGGTCGACTGGCTCTCCAATCCAGAGAAGGCTCGAACCCGTATTCTTCTCTATCGCAATGAATATGATCTCGTAATACTTGATCTTATGCTCCCCGGGATTGACGGAGCGACCATTACCAAGACGGTTCGGGAAGAGAACGTAACGACCCCCATTATCATCCTGACCGCTCGGAACGAGACCGAATATAAGGTGGACCTCCTCAACGCAGGAGCTGACGATTACGTAGTGAAGCCATTCTCTTTCGAGGAGTTGCTCGCGCGCATAGCCTCCGTTTTGCGCCGGCCGACACTCTCTCAGCCTCTCGTGCTCTCCGCAGGGATCCTTGAAATGGACACTGCAACCCGCACGGTAAAAGCAAAAGGAGTGTCGATACCTCTTACCCTCAAGGAATACTCTCTTCTTGAGTGTTTTCTCCGCCGACCGAACGAAGTCCTGACGCGGGAAGAACTCTTCAACCGAGTATGGGATTTCAATTCCCTCTCTTGGAGCAATGTACTCGATGTCCACATGAAAAATCTTCGTAAAAAACTAGGTACCGAACATCATGACGCCCATTTCGAAACAGTTCGTGGCGTGGGTTACCGGCTGGCGGTCTAGCTACGCGGGTCTCTACCGGGATAATATATTCCTGAGAACTGCGCTCTATGTCGTGGCGCTTCAGGTAGCCCTGGTTATTGTCTCCGTGGCCGCCTTCTCGGTTGCACTCCACTACACCAACCAGCAGATCATCAATGCGGTCATCGCCCACGCACCCTCCTCCTTCGTGGGTTCGCAGGCACAAAGCCTTCCCGACTCGATAAATGCCATACAGCAGCAGACCGTGCGCTACGTCTTCGCAGGCGTAGTGACCGTCGCGGCGCTCTTCGGGGCACTTCTCGCCTATGTAACCTTACGCCCGGCGCGCACGAGCCTTCATTATCAAAAGCTCTTCATCAGCAATGTCGCCCATGAGCTGCGCACACCGCTCTCAACGATAAAGACCTCGGCCGAGGTCGGGCTTCTTGATACCACACTCTCCCCCTCCGCACGTAAAGCCCTCACCGACACTGTGAGCGAGCTCGATCGCATCTCGGAGATCATAAACAACCTTCTCTCTCTTAACCGCCTCCTGCGTCCTGAGCGTATGGAGTTCCAGAACGTTGACCTCGGTCCCCTCATCGATAGGGTCGTCGGTCGGCTCTCTGCCCTCGCAAACGAACGAGGTGTCGAAGTAATCGTGCG
This sequence comes from Patescibacteria group bacterium, assembly GCA_028871115.1. Lineage (GTDB taxonomy): Bacteria > Patescibacteriota > Minisyncoccia > Phycocordibacterales > SBAW01 > JAKALC01. The sequence continues at coordinate 24,800 of JAGWOD010000002.1, forward strand.
CAAAAACGACTACGGCACCGTCTGGGGCAACCCTGGAGCGCTTGAGCAGGTGCTCACCAATATCCTCAAGAATGCTGTAAGCTACACACCAAAGGATCGGGGCGGGCTCGTGACCGTTTCATTAGCGCCCAATTACCGGGGAGCGGTCGTATTCTCGGTTGCCGATAATGGCATTGGCATCTCTCAGCATGACCTCTTTCATATTTTTGAACCGTTCTACCGGGCGGACCTCTCCCGGACACGTAACATCAAGAAAAGCGGCTCGGGATTGGGGCTTGCTATCGTCAACGAGATTGTACGGGTACACCGTGGAAAAATACATATTCAAAGCGCCCCTAGCAAAGGAACCACGGTGTCGGTCATATTGCCGACAGGCACCACACCCTCAGGAGAACTCGAGGCCCGGGGTCCCAAAGAGAATTTAAGTGAGGTATCTATAGATTTCTCAAGAGGGTTATAGTTTTGCGTTCACAAAAGCTTCAGCACGGACCAGGTAGAGTGGACACCGTCAGCGCACATGCGCGGCATGCGGCAAAAAGGAGCGCAATGCGCCGCCGCCTCTGCACAGGGAGAGCTAGTCACTCTCGCGCTGGACGTCACACGAGAGTGCCTCGCACACGGTCCATTATCCGCTCTTAAGCAAGGACACTATGCGAGAAAAGATGGTTTAGCCGAGGAGGCCGTAGCGCTTAACAACAACAAGCGAACGGCCTCCTCGGCGTACAGACCCCTCAAATTTGAAACAGACCCTGTTAAATTTGAGCCGATGGACGGAATCGAACCGTCGACCTACGCCTTACCATGGCGTTGCTCTACCATCTGAGCTACATCGGCACTACGTATTCGTAACTTACACAAAGTACAACAAAACGTTCAAAAATAAAACCTGCCGATCATTATGCCGGCAGGTTTTTACATATCGATTTAAAAGTAGATCAGCTTGAAGTGGTTGCGCTTGTTTGCGCTGTCGTCGAGGCGGTGACTGCTGCAATGAGATTCTCTTGCATTACGGTGCGCATCGCGGCGAGGAGAATTGCCTGCTCATGGGCTGAGAGCTCTGTGCTGCTTGATAACTCAGTGCCGAGAACGGTATGCGCAGTTGCTGCAAGCTGAAGTCCTAGAGCCGATTGGTTTGTAGCAAGAAGAAAGCTGTACCAGGGATAACGCACATTGACTGCGCCGCTCTCTGAGACCGTGGCATAGGCAGGCACGGTGACCGGAATGAATCCGAGAAAATAGGCAGGTTGATCATAGTCGATCGAAACAGAGCTTGTGCTGAGCTGTGCTGCGCCCATGTGTTCATCCTTGGTAATAAGTCCACTCGCATATGCGCTGAGCGCCTCTTCGGAAGTCACTGACGCGAGAGGAACCGAAGCGGTTGACGTGCTTGTGCTCGCAGTAAGGCTTGAGCGAGTAATTAAAATGAGAGGATTGTCGGCGCTTGACCCTGAAGAGACAGAGACACCCGCCGAGGTGTTCACTGCAGCATTTGAGGTACTGTTTAGAGCGATTGCCCCGCCATCTCCACTACCTACAACACTCACCGTCATAGATCCACTGGTTACGTCGGTAAGTCCTAGACCATATTCAGATTGGGCATAGGCCGGTATGGCCGGGAGAAGTCCCAAGAGTAGTACAATGCCGATCCAAAAATATTCAAACTGTGAATGCGTCTTCATAACCAAAATTGCCCTTACTATTGCTCGATATTGTATTGCTCCTGAGCGTATATCGAGATAAGTATGTAGACGTGGGGTCTTCTCCTTTCTTACGGGTTTCTTCAGGTAGCTAAGTAAGTCATGAATGAATGAGACGTCTTCTCCTGTGTGCGAGGTCGATATTATCAACATGCAAAGAGCATCTCAAAATTTATGAAAACGCGAATTGTTCTTTCAGGCCTTACGGCGCTCGCCATGACTCTTGTAGTCGCAGGCACCGCATCGGCAGCAACGCTAACGAATCAGCTCGACATCGGTTCACAGGGCAGTGACGTTATCGCGCTGCAGCAGTATCTCGCGCAATATCCCAACATCTACCCACAGGGACTTGTAACGGGCTACTATGGTTCGCTCACCGCACAAGCGGTTGCGAACTGGCAGCAAGCGAACGGCCTTCCTTCGGTCGGTCGGGTGGGTCCGCTCACTCTCGCCGCTCTCAATACGGCGATGGCGAGTTTCGTTTCTACCGATAATCTGACATCGACGGGCTCGCTTTCGCTTGCAAATGTCTCCGCTCCCGTTATGAGCCCGGAGGCAGTTGCGACGACCAGCACGTCGGCGACCATTTCCTGGACGACCGATAAGCCGGCCCATGATCGCGTCATGTACGGCACTGTGTGGCCCTTCCTCTATGCCACCGCGCCGAGTACCTCCAACCCTTCCTTCGGCACAACAGCGAACGTGACGATAACAGGTCTTCAGCCGAATACACTCTACTATTACGTACGTGAGTCGGTTGATGCCTTCGGGAACGTGCAGTGGACGGTAGTACATACCTTTACCACAGCTTCCTAAGCCAGGAGATACCACAGATGTAAAATGCCGTCCCATAAAGGACGGCATTTTACTGGAGTACTTTTACAAACCCTAAAGAGAGATGGAGGAGTGGCCAACTGGAACAGTGATAGAGGGAAGAATACTGCTTCCGCCGCTACTTTGAGAAGAGCTCCCTCCCCCTGAGGAAGAGTCACCAACAGAAGAAGGGCTTACTGGAGTAGTGACAGAGGGGCCAGTACTACCTGAAACAGCACTATCCGAAGAGGTCGATTCATTCTTATTTGGCAGAGAGGTAGTGCTTGAGCTAGAGGCAACGGAAGAAACATTTATTATTTGAAGCGAAGAAGAACTCTCAATGGTGGGGGTGAGATAGAGTGGTGTACTAGTGCTACCTAAGGGGCCCTCATCTCCATACTCAGAAGATGAGGAAGCGGTAGGAGTAGAGGTAGATACCGGTATACTCCTGTTAAATTCTCGACCATTTTTACTTCTGCGAGTACCGCTGACAGAGTTACTAGTGGTGGAGGTACTTTCTTGTTCCCCGGTGATAATATCCCCAAGAAGAGATGGCAAAAGTTTAGCATTTGGAAATTGTTCATCGGCCTTAAAGAACGTACCGAGCTCTACCCCGGTCGCAAGTGCTTGCTGATAGTGTATGAGTGCCTCTGTAGTGGAGCCTGAAGCGGCAGCATTGTTTCCGGCAGAGAGATTTTGCTCTGCTTCAGAGAGGTAGGTAGTGATCTGGGCGCTTGTTGAAGCATCGAAATACGTTTGCACTTTGTCATACTCATTTTGAGCAGCGTCGACATTCTCTTGTGCCTGGTCCCTCAAATCACTGGCGGCTTCTGCGTCAATCGTAGTGGAGGAGGTGGAACTTGTGGTGCTAGTGCTCAATGTACTCTCCTTAGTGGTGCTTGAAGCATGCATCGCTGCAGAAAAAACATTTGTACCAATATCCTGAAGCGAGAGGTGGAGCGCTAGATCAGCGCTATCCCGCGCATGGGCGGCCAGAGCATCCGAATTTTCCTTGGTCGATTGATTGCCTTGATCCTCCCCTATCTGAGTGAGTACTTCACCTTCCGCGCGCAATGAGACTCCGAGAGTCGAAGAAAGCCCTGCGGCAGAAGGGTCACCGCTTGCTTGCAATTGCTGGGTAATAGCAATCGCTTGATTCATATGTGTATCAAAATTGTCAGCAAGCTCCCCTTCTGTTGAAGTACTAAGCCTTCCTTGAGACGCGAGTTCTTGGGCCTCCTGCAGCCGCTCCTGTGCTACTTCCGCGTTCCATTGCGCCTTAGCTGTAGGAGTAACCGCGAAGGCTCCGCGTACTGGCTCATCCACATGTATCTTTACCGGGTAGAGCAAATCTCCGGGAAGCGATCCTTGCGCCGCGTAGGCAGTACCTCCCATGAGCAATATTGCCGCGAGCGCACCTGAGGAAAGTGCCGTTGCCCGAGGAAAGCGGCGTATAAAAATTGAGTAAGGTGAGGGGGTTGCAGCATATGTGGGCACAGGACTTATTGCCGCCTCAAGCGCGCTACGCATAGCTCCCTTCTCCCCTCTAGTAAGGCGGAATTTTGAAGCTTCGTTTTTCAAATGTCGTTGTAGACGGTTCATAGTAGTGTAGATTATTGCTCGAGCATCTCTCTCAATTTTTTGAGCCCCCGGTGGATACGGACGGATACGGTATTTTCACTTTCGTTGATGTGCCCCGCAATCTCCTGAGGAGAAAGACCATCGATGTAGCGCAGGGTAATAACCGTGCGGTAATTGTCTGGCAGCTGCCGCAAAGCGGCAACCGCGCGTGAGGCATCGAAACGTATCATGGCTTCCTCTAGTCCATCAGAGTCATCGCGCAGAAGTATACCTTCAAGCTGGACGCCGCTCTCATCGCTCTCAAGAAGTGCATCGAGCGACTGCGATTTCTGTTTACGATATTCGTCCACAATAAGGTTGTTGAGAGTGCGGTAGAGGAATGAACGATACTGGCGAATCTCCTCTCCCCGAGACACATACTCCCATGCGCGCAGAAAGGCCTCCTGGGTAAGTTCGAGTGCCCGTTCACGCTCAGAAATGCGCATGAGGCAATGTCGAAAGAGCTCATCCGAATGCTTTTCGAATACTTCCTGGAACTCTCGTTTCAGGTCGTTATGCTCCATAGGGGTTGACGGGTGACGATACGTATTCTTGCATACGTACCAGGCACCCCGCTAGGGCTCAGTATATACCGCCTGAAGGGAATGAGGCGACCTAATTGGCGACAGTTCTATAAGGGAGATTAGTGACTCAAAGTCACAAAATCATTGGCAGTTACACTGTTGAAATTGCATGGATTTGCGTCACGGTAGGCCTTCGTAAGGATCATGTCTCCAGGAGTTGCACCGTACTGAGCAAAAGTTTCGAGTACATTCGCAGACATATGATTGAATATTGAATCAAGTTCCATATTGTAGATTCCATTCGATCCAACATATTTTTCAAGTCCGATATCAAATGTTTGCAGCGGCGGCTCAATATCGGCATATCCTATTAAATCTCCTGCATGAACATGAGTCCCAACGGCGATAGATGGAAGTGGGTTCAAATGGAAGAAAATAATATTCCATACGTTGGGCGGTGGGTTGCCGCCGTACCCTGGATCAGAAGAATCATCTATCCACACTTGTTGTCCTATAGGAGTCTGCTCGGTAAACATTTTTACTACCGTGCCATCGAACGGTGCATATTCTGCAATCTGATCCTTGGTACCACCATAGGCAGGCAGTGGCATAAAATAGTGCTTCATTGAACGATTTGTTTCCATTACACCCTGCACATCAAGGCCACTATAGTCATGACCCGCACAGCTACGGAATGTGCTGATCGAAGAAATCTTAGATAAATCGACCGGTGTAACAACGATAAAGTCCTCATTTAATGAGGCGGAAGGTGCCTGGGTTTGCGTTTGTGTCGTTTGTTGCGATTGTACCTGTTGATTTGGTTTTGTTTGTTGCACTGACATGAGTGTTTGAAGCTCCACACATGCAGGAGGCATCCCCGAATTGCTGCAGGCTGAAACACATGATGCCATATCACTGCAACCAATTTGTTGCATGAGTTCGGCAACGGAAGAGCTTGGTGTCGCTTGGGTTGAGGGTGTCGTGTTTGGTAATGTGGTTGTCGAGGACTGCACACTACTTTGAGTGATGGGTGGAATATTTTGGGGTTGGTGAAAACCAAATAATCCTGCAAAAAATATACCTATAGATACAACAACACTTCCAAACCAGGACATACAGAAATTGTAGCATCCCTTAGCTCAACCTAGTGGACAATGTTGGAAACAAGGCCTGAAAAAACAGAACCACTTTCCACATCCCTATCCTTTTTCCCCCTTGAGAATAATTCTCTTTTCAAAACCGCCTCGTTCGTCCCTTTTCTTTTGCTGCAGGGCAACTACACCTCGGTAATCAGATAGTTTCTGCAAAGCCTCTATTACTTCCAATATATCGGCAAATTCTTCGGGACTACCCGCTTCAGCAAATTCAACGATTTCCTCTTGAAGTTTTTTAATTAACTCCACCTTATATTCATCGGGTGAAGCGATATACTTTTCGTATGCAATTCCTTTACTGTCCAGAAGTTCGGGAATTTTATCCCGCACTAACTTTTTGTAACTGGACATAGAAAAAGTATACCAATTCTAACATTCCACAGGCCGCAGAAAACCATCCTTATGTAACAACCCTAGCGCAGCGGACGGGACTTGAACCCGCAACCTCGCGCGTGACAGGCGCGTGCTCTAACCAAGTTGAGCTACCGCTGCAGACAGAGACCAGAGTACCTGAGAGTGGAGGTTTTTTCAATCGAGTTTTTGGATCGAGTGTCGGGGGGCGGAATCGAACCGCCGACCTTGGGTTTATGAGTCCCATGCTCTAACCGTCTGAGCTACCCCGACGCACCTGACACAGTAGCATCAGCGCGACTCCTCTTCAATTGAGAATTACCCTGCTCGCTCGAGCAGTTTGAGATACACGTGCGCGGCAGCAAGCATGCTGACAGGAATAGTGACAAGAAGACCGACGATGAGCGCTACCGCTCCAAGAATATTGAGACAAATGATGACAATAAGAAATCCAAGGAGGCGCCATTTTACTCCACGGGTGATGTGGGTGCTTTGGCGCAATATCTCTCCTATGCGGTGTACGCCATCAACTGCGCCGAATTTCACCATAGAATAACGGAGAATAAGATACACGCCGAGGATAATACCGACGGCCACCAGGAATCCTCCAACGACACTCGAGAAAGGAGCGGGAAGATACAATGCAGCACTACCAAGAAGTATCGGAATGAGGAATCCGAGGAGCACAATCACTCCCGCTGCGATGGAGGCGAGTATGTACCGAATTCCCGTCGATACCGAAGGGATGATATCGCGGTAGGATGCAGGCTCTCCCCGAGCAAGTCTCAAGGAAATGACCGTAGCACCAATGCCGAAGATCAATTCAATGATCGTAATAAGAATGGCAAGCGCAATATTTGCAGGAGCGTTTTGTACAAGCGCCTGGAAGAGTCCCCGAAGAAGGGCGAGTCCCACAAGGGTCAGTACCACCTTAAGGAGGAGGCTATTGTGCAAGCGCATGGTCCTCCATCCGAAGCGCAGGGACTCTCCGATAAAAAATGGCGGCATCATGAAATCTATTGTACTTGAAATTCTGGTTGCGGGGGCAGGATTTGCACCTGCGACCTTCAGGTTATGAGCCTGACGAGCTACTACTGCTCCACCCCGCTGCATTGACCCGTTGAGGGGTTAGTGTTCCTGAATGGTACAAGAAATCACTCGTTTTGACAAGAAAATGTCTCAGATGCGCTCGAGAAGTGTGTGCACTTCTTTCTCACAACGCTCGAAGCGCTCCAGTACATCTTCGCAGTACGGGTTGAAGTGGTAGACGTCTTTAAAGAGCTCGGTGTCATGTCGAACACTCTCGACGGCATCCATGAGAAATCCGAATGAGACAGTATCGATTGCGGTCCGGTCAAATTCTCCCCGCGCGATGGTCTGTCCGATAAAGTGGGTGAGAAAGAGGGTCTCTGCAAGATGTTTATCGTGCTTGTGTGCGTCCATTTCGATAACCGAAAATCCCCACCCCGCAAGAAGATTCTTGAGTGAAGCGTACTCTCTCTCCGAGAGGGTGTGATCGGCGATGACGATTTTGAAGCCCCCCACTTCCCCGCCGCGCTTGGAATAGCTCTCGGGCCCGAACATCGGATGGGACGCTACGTAGTGGGTCTTTTGCGCGATGCGTCGAAGAACTTCAGTGGTATGAAGTTTGACCGTAGCAACATCAACAAGAATGGTGTTCTCACTCACAAGCGGAAGAACCTTCTGAAGAGTTTCCTCGAACGCCCGAATGGGAACGGCGAGTATGAGGACGTCACAGGAAGCTGCTTCGGAGAGCGAGAAGAATCGCTTTCCGTCGGGATTCACTCGTGAGGAGTAAATCTTGACCATAAGCTCCGGAGCAAAACGCTTGGTCAGAAGCTCCACGAACGCTCCAAAGCTGCCGTGGCCTACGATACCGACCGAGGATATCATGCGCGGCGCTTTTGTTTTGTTCCACTCGCTTTCTCCCAGATAAGGAGAAGCGGAGAAGCAAGGAAGATCGATGAGTAGGCTCCAGCAATCATACCGGTGAGCATGGTGAGAGCAAAATTCTGCGTGGTGGTCGGTCCAAAGAAGTAGAGGGCAAGAAGGACAATGACCACAGTGGAAGAGGTATTGATGGAGCGGGAGAGCGTCTGCATGATGCTACGGCCAACAACAGGCGGAAAATCCTCTCGCCGATGTGCGTCCGCATTGCGGCGAAGATTCTCGCGAATTCGATCAAAGACAACGATAGTATTGTTAATCGATATACCAAGGATAGTGAGAAGCGCGACAATAAAGAGCGAGTCCACTTGAGCTCCTGCGAAATGCCCGAGCACCGCGAAGAGACCGGCCGGAATGAGCATGTCGTGGGCAAGCGTGATGATGGCAACAATGCCGTATTTCCAAGAAGCGACCGGTTCGGATACCTTCCGGAATGCGAAGGCAATAAAGAGGATGATACAGATAATAACGAGCCCCATGGCGAGATACCCCTTATTGAGAACTTCCGCTCCGATGCTTGGACTTATAGATGTGAACTGTTGTTCCTGAACGGGTCCGAGTGTCTCTAGACTTTGTTCGACTGTGTTTTTCTGAGTGTTAGTAAGCGCGCTTGAGCTTATGACATAGGCTGAGACACCTGTCGCTTGGATACGAGTTTCGCCAAGATGAAGTGGGGTGAGCACCCCTTCTACCACTTGTACGCTCGGACGACCCTGCGGAAAATTTATTTGCAGAAGCGATCCACCCGCAAGGTCCAAGCTCGGCGTAAGTCCCCAGAGAAGAAGGGCTGCCAGTGCTATAAGGGAAACCACCGCGGGGAGCACTAGAAACGTTTTGTAATATTTGCTGAAAAACATAGTCTTAGTTGCTAAAGCCCGAACCCATGAAAAATCGACCCATGCCGTCTTTTGCTTTAATACCAAGAGCAAGGAGGAAGGTGCGGGAAATGCTTATGGCCGAGAGCATAGAGACAATAACCCCAAGACCGAATACCAGAGCAAAGCCTTTGATGACGTCGGTGCCAATCCAGAAGAGGATGACTGCGGCAATGATGTGGGCAATGTTTGAATCGCGGATAGCACTCCAGGCTCTTGTAAATCCTTCTCGTATAGCCTGCTCGGCCTCTTTACCTGCCCGCAGCTCTTCCTTCACACGCTCAGCAATAAGAATATTCGCATCGACCGCAAGTCCAACCGACAATATGAAGCCTGCAATACCCGCCGCGGTGAGCACTACGGGGATAAGTGCGAAGAGGGTGAGCATAAGAACTACATAAATGAGAAGCGCTACGACCGCCACTATGCCGGGAAGACGATACCAGAGGACCATAAATATAGAAAGCGCAATAAAGCCAATGAGTGCCGCAAGTATGCCCGCCGATACTGCCTGGCTGCCGAGTGTGGCTCCGATAGTTTCCGTCGTTGAGAGCGTTATGGGAACTGGTAGTGCCCCAAGATTAAGGTTGGTAGCAAGTTCTTTGGCAGTTTCTGCGCTGAAATTTCCAGAAATAATGGCAGTTCCGTTGGTTATAGGAGTCTGAATGACTGGTGCGGAGAGAAGCTGTCCGTCGAGGAATATAGCGAGTTCGCTGCCTACATTTTGAGTGGTGATCTGAGAAAAAAGCTGTGCGCCCTGAGAATCAAAATTGACTTCTACGACCGGCTCAGAGCCGAGGGCTCCCTGTCCGTTGCCAAACTGAAGCGAGGCTCCAGTGAGATAGGTTCCGGTAAGGCCTGTCGTCGCAAACGCCGCGGGATTCGGAGTCCCCGAGGCAGTAGTGAGATTACTTTCATAGCCATGTTTGACGAGCTCAAAGGCAAGCGTGGGCGTCTGCCCTATCATCGTTTCGGCTTGCGTTACGTTGGTGACGCCCGGCAACTCTACAACAAGACGGTAATCGCCCTCGCCAAGGAGGCCTCCCCGTTCTGTTTCCACCACAGGCTCACCCACACCAAATGCATTCACGCGACGCTCAATAACCGCCTGAAGGGCTGATAGAGAATCAGCTACCTGGCTTGCGGGAACATTGCTCGTGTCGGCCGTATATTCAAGTTCAGTACCCCCGGAGAGATCAAGCCCAAGCTTGAATGCGAAAGGACCCTGCACCGTCTGCTCGTGCCATACAAAAAAAGCGAGGAGCGCCGCGACAATAAGAATGATGACTGAAAAATAGCGTATTTTGAACACGCAGGGCAGTATAGCGGCTAGATCCTTTTTAGACAATTCCTCACTCAGGAGAGAAAAAATTGATAAAAAATAAGATTTGAAAGGACCTGCAGCTCTGGTAAAGTACGAGACAGACGGACTGCAAGAAATTAGGAGGTCCCATGCTGGGAAAGTCTGGCGTCATGGCTGCGCCGCGCTACGGGTTGCTCCCTAGAGCAACTACGCTTGCGGACGCCGCCGAGCAGTTACTAGAGCAGGGATGTACGCGGCTCATGAACGATCGTTTGCCGGCATATTTTCCGAATCTCATCAGGGACTACGTTACCCTTTTGGAGGATCCGGAACATCACGTATTGCGGATCGATCATCCGCGTGAACTTCATGCTGACGGCGAGCCTGATCTTGGTTTGCGGGAAGTCCTTCGGGGTGAGCGCAAAAAGAATCCCAGGTCTGACGAAATCAAGGAAGGACGCCTCTACTACGATGAGAGCAAGGCGGTGTTCCATTACAACCAGCGTGCGATGGGGTACTACGCTCCACAGCAAGAGTTGGTATCGCGGCACGGCGAATTTTTCCGAGACCTCGCCATGCTCCAAGGCGAGTGTATGCTCCTCGGATATGAACTCGCCCACCACCTCGACGAAAAATTACCTGGGTTCCGCTTCGAAAAACGCATGACGGAGAGTGAACATCTCATGCGGTTGCGTCTGCTCCACTATCTCTGTGACGGCAACAAACCCAACATTGCGCAGCGGCACCGAGACCAGAACTTTCTCACGATCCAGGTCCGCTCCGATGCCCCCGGGTTGTGGCTTGCGGACAAGCGCCAATCAATCATCGCTGACACAGAGGAGACGCGCCATGATTCCGTGCTTATCTTCTGGGGACGGAAGGCCTGGGAAATAACTCAAGGGAGAGTCGAAGGGGCTTTACATGGTGTGAACGATACACGCTTCAATGGTCCTGGGGCACGGACTCCTCGTCATACGATTGTTGCCTTCCTTCACGCGAGCGTTTCCCCGGAGGAGAGCGCTTGGGCCCTGGAACACATGGAGGAATTGGCAATACCCTCAGAAATCTCAAACTATGGGCTCCAAACTTTGGCCTAACCCCGGCTCTCGCTGGGGTTTTCTTTTTGCATAAGGAGAAAAAGATTCTTGAATATCATCGAGACAGCTATGGGGCCAATACCGCCCGGAACCGGAGTGAAAATGAGAGCTTCTTCCGCACAGCGCGGGTCAGCATCTCCACGCACCTCTCCCCCCTCCTCAGAAGTCCCCGCATCGAGAATAACAGAGCCCTTCTTTACCATATCCGGTGTAAGAAGTCCGGGGGCACCCGCACCAAGCACGATAATGTCCGCTCTACGCGCGGCAGAGACCAGACCTTTTTCATCTTTTGCGAGTATCGTCGTATGAGCTCCTTCAGAGGCTAACCACTTTGCCGCTGGCCCTCCAACCAAACGCCCCCTTCCAACTATCAACGCGTCTTTTCCTGCAATACCAATGCGGTTCAACTTGAGTATCTCTTTCATCGCCTCGATTACGGGCGGAAAAACTCGGGGGGTTTTCCCAATGCCATCAATATCTTTTTCCGCAGGAATTGCTTCGACAACTAGACTCGATTCTATGGAGGCAGGGAGAGGCAACTGTACGATCACGCCGTCACTGCATTTGCAGAGTCGGGCAAGTCCGTCGAGTGCATCTTCGGTCGTCGAACTGCTCGAGAGCCACTGACGCACCAGGGTGACGCCGATGTCGTGTGCCGTTCTCTCTTTTATGCGCACAAATTGGTCGACAACACGGTCACCCTCTCCCATGAGCACTCCAAGAACCGGGGTGCGTAGAAACTGCGCATGCTCTCCTCTGAGGGCCGCGCGGATATCGCGCGCTATGTTTCGTCCATCGATGAGCATCTTAGTTGAGGTCTACTCCCCTCTTGAGTTCCTCAATACCGTCTCTGAGAGAAATTGTGGGCTGCCATGCAAGGAGTTTGCGTGCGAGGGAGGGATCGGCGAGCGAGCGGCGGGGCTCAAGACGCGCCGGGACATGCTCCACCTTGCCCCCGATAAGAGCGGCTATCTCATTGACCGACGTTGCAGCGCCAGAGCCAATGTTGATCGCTTCGCCGTGCCCCACCATAGAACTCTCTGCAGCTAGAAGATTCGCGGCAACCACGTCGCGCACATGGATAAAATCGCGCGTTTGTTTTCCATCGCCTGTTACGGTAAGGGGTCTACCCTCCGCCTGTTGTTTGAGAAAAAGTGCAATGAGAGGAGCGTACGGACCCGAAGTCCTGGCACCTTCGCCGTACACATTAAAATACCGCAGCGATACGCTCCCGAGACCATAGGCCTCGGCGTAGAGCCTGCAGTACAACTCACCCACATATTTTTGAAGCCCATAGGGGCTTTTGAGGCGGGGAGGAAGATTTTCGTTAAGACGGTCGGCCTCTTGGTCGCCATAAATGGCGCTTGATCCAGAAAAGACAAACCGGGTCACCCCGGCCTCACGTGCGGTCTGAAGGGCAGCGAGGGTACCATGAACATTGATATCATTCGTTTCCTCTGGATGCTCGAGAGAATATTGAACACTCGCATTAGCCGCAAGATGAAACATCGCGGAGGCACCTCGAGAGATATCGAGGAGCTTCGCTCTATCGCGAACATCAAGGTTGTGAAATGATGCCCCCTTAGGAACTCGCTCGCGTTTTCCACTCGATAAGTCATCGACCACTCTTACTTCGTATCCCCTCCCGAGAAGCGCCTTGGAGAGATGCGAACCGATAAAGCCCGCCCCGCCAGTAACAACAGCTATGTTTCTTTGTTGCATATCTATACGCCACTTCGGGTGAGCATCTTCGCGATCGTCTTGAGCGCTATTAATATATCAAGGATGAGTGACCGGTGTTGAAGGTAGTAGAGATCGTAGGAGAGTTTTTCCCGAGTGGCTTCCACGTCCGTACCGTGGTGGGGATGATTGTCATGATATAGCTGCGCCCACCCTGAGAGGCCCGGCCGGATGAGATGCCGCAAGCCGTAGTAGGGTATCACTTTCTCATACTGAGCGACCAACGAAGGGAGTTCTGGACGCGGGCCAATGAGAGAGAGATCGCCAAAAAGAATGTTCCAAAGCTGCGGCAATTCATCCAGTCGTGTAGCGCGTAGCAGAGTGCCCACCTTCGTTACCTCAAGAGAGGTTTTACCTCCTCCGTATTTTCCATCATCATTACCGTTCATCGTGCGGAATTTATACAGACGAACTACCCGGTCGCCCTCTCCTACGCGCTCCTGCACGATGAAAAAAGGACGCCCGCTTTCGAAAAAAATAGCGAGCATTATGAACGGATAGAGTATCAGAGATACGATTCCGAGAAAGAGCGCTCCTATAATATCGACAGCACGCTTGAGGGGATCGTAGAGTACATGAACATGCCGCGAGACATTGCGGGCAATCCAGGGATCATTCACCCGAGCGAGTGGAACTCGGCCAAACACCTCTTCATACAAAGAACGAGCGTCGATGAAACGCACCCCGCGGGTAAGCAAGTTGTAGAGATCGGGAAGTGTGGCTTCGACGCCCGAGGATTCGAAATCCGCAATGACAAACGTGGGAAGGTTCTTCTGAAGAGCCTCTTCAACATCCTCTTTATGCGCTCCTCCCGGGGCAATCACTGCCTCTATAGAAACCGGAGCAAGCGGTGCATTCTCAAGAGCCCTGACTAACTCGTCTATCTCCCTCCCCGCTCCGATAATGAGTGCCGTATCCCTCTTCTGCAGACCAAGAAGAGGAAATAGAAAAGCTCTCCAGAAAAGAATGAGAAGAAAGGAAACTATCAGATAGATAGCGAGAACGGTTTTAGGAGAGATGCCGAACGTAGGGACGAGGAAAAAGAAGAGAGCCGCAATAATGACATTGGCGATTTGTGCATTGAGAAGTGTGGTTGAAAGTGCCCGACGCGCAAGAATAATACGCCGCCCTTCATAGAGCCCGGCGATAAGGAAGATCAACACCCAGAGGAAGAAAAGAGGGGTAAAAGCGAGAAGGTGGGCTTCGAAGAGCGCACCCGAAGGAGGGGCAAATGCACGTAAAAATAGGCTCAGCCAGAGAGCTGCGATGAAAAAAATGATGTCGCCAATGAACAGAGCGAGCGCCGAAGGTCTGAGCGCTGAGGTCATATTTTTTGAATGGTTGTTATACTATAACACTAGAGACATTTCTCAAGTTCCCTCTTCCATCAAGCGTTTGCATGAAAAAAAAGATACTATTTCTCATCACAAAATCAAATTGGGGTGGCGCACAGCGGTATGTCTTTGACCTTGCAACCACCCTTCCGCGTGAGACATTCGAAGTCACTGTAGCCCTCGGTGGCACGGGTCTTCCGGGGGCAGCTGTCGGTGCACTTGCCAAAGAACTAGAGAAGCGTGCGGTACGTGTGGTCTTTGTGCATGCACTCTCACGAGATGTTTCTATCAGTGGTGATTTGCGCGCACTCCTTGAAGTGCGGCGCATGCTGCACAAAGAGCGACCTGATGTTCTCCACCTCAACAGTTCGAAGGCAGGTGGCCTAGGAGCTTTCGCCGCTCGTCTTTCGGGGGTGGGCTCTATTATCTTCACCATCCATGGTCTCCCCTACGATGAGGATCGGAATCCTTTTGCTCGTGCCGCAATCTTTTTTGCCACCTGGATAACTCTGCTTCTGTCTACGAGCGTGATCTGCGTTTCGCGAGATAATTTTGAGCGCGTCAAAAAGATTCCTGGCTGCAAGCATAAAACTTCCCTTATTCATAACGGGCTGCCTCCGCTTCCTTTCGATGAACGCGCGCTAGCACGCAAGAGACTCGTTGAAGAGACTCACCTCGCCTCTGAATATGAGCCTCTATGGATCGGGGCCGTGGGGGAACTCACCCGCAATAAAGGATTCTCCTATCTCATTACGGCAGCAGGCGCACTCGCACGAGCTGGAAAGCGGTTTCATCTCTTTATCCTGGGCGATGGAGAAGAGCGCGGGGAACTTGAGCAACAGATCAAAGAACATAGTTTATCTTCTTGCATACACCTTGTCGGATTCGTGCCAGATGCTTGGAAGCTGATGCGGGCATTCGACGTTTTTGTTCTCTCCTCGGTGAAAGAGGGCCTTCCCTACGTACTCCTTGAGGCAGGACAAGCAAAAAATAGTGTTATAGCAAGCCATATTTCCGGTGTCACCGACATTATAGAAGACGGAGTGACCGGCCTTCTTGTAAAGCCCAAAAACAGCGAGGACATTGAAGACAAACTCAAAACGTTGATTGAGAACGCATCGCTACGCGAGAGGCTGAGCGAGAAGCTCTACACCTGGGTATTGCGACAGTTTTCAGTCGAGCGAATGACGCAAGCTACTGCAGAGATTTACCGATCGTAGCCTCCAGAAAATTCCTTATCGAGCTCTTCCCGATGCGCCGCGCGTGCATAGCCACGCATGCCGTCGACAATACCAAGCGCCAAGAATTCAATAACAAGATGTGAGCCACCATAACTCATAAACGGTATGGTGGTACCAGTCACCGGTAGAAGTCCCATATTGATTCCAACATGGAGAACAAAGTGCGCGGCCAGATAGAAAAGAACCCCAAGAGTAAAGAGCGTCTCGAAATTGGTGGCCCCACGAGAGGAAGCAGCAAGCAATCTAAAAAAAAGCACTCCGTAGAGTATAAAAAGAAGCACCACTCCTAAGAATCCCCATTCTTCAGCAAATGCTGCGAACATAAAATCAGTTTGATACTCCGGCAAGAACCGTAGGGTCGATTGCGTCCCGTACCCTATACCCTTCCCCAAAAGCTCCCCGGATCCTACCGCTATCGTTGCTTGATAGGCTTGATAACCTACCCCTTGGCTTGATGCAAGTGGATGAATAAAAGCCAGAATCCGTTCTCGCTGGTAGGCATGAAATCCGAACGTCCACAGACCGGCGAAGGCAAGAACTCCTATCGCTATGACCGCAAGAAGATGCTTGCGCGAGAGACCGGAGACCAGCACCATAGAAAACCATATCGCAACCACGATGATGGCGCCTCCGAAGTTCGGCTGCAGGGCAACCGCGATTGCGAGGATGAGTGCATACGCGCCGGAGACAATGATATGTCTAAGGTTTCCTATCTCCACATGCCGACGGGAGAAATATTTTGCAAGTACAACAATGAGAGCGAGATTGGCAAGTTCCGCTGGCTCAAAAGAAAATGCACCAAACGAGAACCAGCTCTGAGCACCGCGGGATACGTGTCCGAGCACAAACAGTAAGATAAGCAGAGCGGTAGCGAGCCCATAGAGTGCAACGGCGATATTCGTGCGGCGTAGAATTCTCCAATCAAAGCGGCGGGCAAGAAAGAAAATTCCAACCGCGATGCAAAGCCATATAATCTGCCTTACAAAGTAAGGATTTTGCGCCTCGAAGGAATCCATCGTGAGAAGCCCTAGGACAGAGAGGGTGAAGGCACATCCGAAAGCAATCCAGTCGGTGCGCCACGTGGATGGTATAAGGGACTCTCCGGCCATCGATTAGGACTGCGCCGGCAGAGCAGGCAGTGGGGTTATTTCAGCGCGGATAACATTGGGGACTCCCGAGGGCCAGGTGAAAACAACATTCTGGGATGAGCCTGGAGCAATAGGTTGAAGAAGACTCTCTGAAGCAGCTTGTGCAGTCGAACTCGCGTCAAAAAGTACTGCAGCGAGAGTCAGATTACTTATTGCGCTATCGCCTGCGTTAACGATTGAAACAGAGAGTGAGCTCCCATCCGAAGAAAGATTCTCCCCTTCTACCTCAATTGAGGGCAAAGAACTTTGAGGAATCTTTGTCCACTGGATAGCATTAGTCGAAAACTCAAAGAAGGTATGCGCTACAGTTCTTGTGCCAGTCGGTATATTAGCTTCGATCACCGGTACGACCTGTTGTGGCTCGATATCCATGACCCCATCGCGCTCTACAATGAGCACGTTGTTACTATCAAAGAGACGAAATGCGTATGGAACGCTATACGCACCAGCGTTTTGTGCACTGTTTGGGTTCTCTACGTATGCTGCAGCCGTATAGACCCCGGGAGCAGTTTGAAATGCTCGCGACCACAGGACAACCGGCGCGCGTGCTTCATCTGAGCAAATGCGAGCGCAAGGACCACCACAATCGATTCCTGTTTCTCCTTGATCCTGCTTTCCATCAAAACAAGAAGGAGCAGTTGCAAAAAAATGAAAGCCAATCCAAAGGATAATAATGAGTGCCACGAGCGCTGTAACGCCTCCATAAAGCAACTTTCGTCTCATCGCCCATGACATAGAAGAGATTGTACCGTGAAGCAGTCCGCATCACAAAAACGCGCCCTATTTTAGCGCGTTTGTATTTTTAGATGCTCTGTTCTGGCGGCTAGCTACTCTCTCCCACAAAGTGGAATACCATCGCCGCTAGCGAGCTTAACTTCCGTGTTCGGAATGAGAACGGGTGTGACCCCGCCGCCAAGCCACCAAAACAGAACGTCCAAATGAAAACAACAGATTATTGCGATGCTCAAGCATCCAGAGAAATTCGATGCATTAGTACTTCTCGGCTCAGCACCTTACGGTGCGTACACCTGAAGCCTATCAACGTGATCATCTCTCACGGATCTCAATGATTCCTCATCTTGGAATGGGTTTCGCGCTTAGATGCTTTCAGCGCTTATCCCGACCCGACATAGCTACGCTGCGTTGCCCTTGGCAGGACAGCAGCCACACCAGCGGTCAGTTCACTCCGGTCCTCTCGTACTAGGAGCAAATTTCCTCAAGAATCGACGCCTGCAGTAGATAGGAGACCAACCTGTCTCACGACGGTCTGAACCCAGCTCACGTAACATTTTAATTGGCGAACAGCCAAACCCTTGGGAGCTTCTCCACCCCCGGGATATGTTGAGCCGACATCGAGGTGCCGAACTCCGCCGTCGCTATGGACGCTTAGGCGGAACTAGCCTGTTATCCCCAGAGTAGCTTTTGTCAGATAATCTTCCACCGCCTCTAATGCGGATGGTCGGTTCACTATGGCCTGCTTTCGCACCTGCTTGTCATTCACGACTCGCAGTCAAGCACCCTTTTGCCATTACGCTATCGGCACGGTTTCCATTCGCGCCTAGGGTACCTTAATGCACTCCTCCGTTACTCTTTAGGAGGATAGCGCCCCACTAAAACTGCCCGCCAGATACTGTCTCGGTGCGTTTTTGCCGCACCGGTTAGCACATACAACGCTTCAGAGTGGTATTTCACGGACGAGTAGACGACAGCCAAAACCGTCGCCATCAAACCTCTCCCACCTATGCTACGCAGAAGAACCGTAGGCGCAATATCAAGTTGCAGTAAAGCTTCTGGGGTCTTTTCGTCTAACTGCAGGTAACCGGCATCTTCACCGGTACTGTATTTTCACCGAGCAAGTCCCCGAGACAGTTCTCCAGTCATTACACCATTCGTGCGCGTCAGAACTTACCTGACAAGGAATTTCGCTACCTTAGGACAATTATAGTTATTGCCGACATTGACGAGGGCTTATACAGAGCCACCCCATAACCTTGCGGCCATGGAACGTCCGTATTTGACCTTCTCGCATTGGTCAGGTGTCACCCCCTATACTTCCTCTTGCGAGTTCGCAGGGAGCTGTGTTTTTGGTAAACAGTTGCCAGAGATACTTTCGCTGCGGCCTCACTTGCGTGAGGCAAGCCTTATTCCGAAGTTACGGCTGCTTTTTTGCCGAGTTCCTTGGGGACCTCTCACTCGTTCGCCTTGGTCTTCTCGACCTGATCACCTGTGGCGGTTTGCGGTACGGTTTCGACACGTTTAATCTTAGAGATTTTTCTTGGAAGGCTGCTCCTGCGAGTCGTTTTGGGCGAACCCAAAACTGCCTCACAATCGTTGGGAGATGCCGCGCGGATTTGCCTACGCAGCGTCCTCTCGATCGCAAACGATAATCCAATAAATCGTTCGCAGTACTAACCTCCGTCATCCCATCGAAACGTGCCGAAGTCACGGAATATTAACCGTGTGTCCATCACCTCCGGCTTTCGCCATTGGCTTAGGCTCGACTAACCCTCCTCCGATCGTCGTTGAGGAGGAAACCTTGATCTTTCGGCGTGCGGGGATTTCACCCGCATTGCGGTTACTTGTGCCTGCATTTTCTCTTCCCAATGCTCCACTGTGGCTCACGCCTTCAGCTTCATCGCCATGGGAATGCTCTCTTACCGCTCAAATGTGCCGAAGCACACTCAAGCCCTCAGTTTCGGTATCACGCTTAAGCCCCGATTATCTTCGGCGCAGAATCTCTCGATGAGTGAGCTGTTACGCTTTCTTTGAATGGTGGCTGCTTCTAAGCCAACATCCTCATTGTTTGTGAGATTCCACCTCCTTGTGATGCACTGAGCGTGAATTTTGGGACCTTAACTTGAGATCTAGGACTCTTCTCCTTTTGTACGGTGGAGCTTAGCCCCCACGTACTAACTGCCGTGTAGCAATAATGGTATTCGGAGTTTGATAGGACAAGCGAGATTGCTCCCTGTCTTGTCCTTCCAGTGCTCTACCCCCATCATTCAATTACCACGACGCCAGCCCAAAAGCTGTTTCAGAGAGAACCAGCTATTACGTTGTTCGATAAGCTTTTCACTCCAACCCACAAGTCATCCGATGGTTTTGCACGGCCAAACGGTTCGGGCCTCCCTCTTGATTTCTCAAGAGTTCACCCTGCTCATAGGTAGCTCACAACGCTTCGGGTCTTATGCGTGCCACAGACGCGCTATTCACACTCGGTTTCCCTACGGCTCCAGGGTCATCCCCCTTAGCCAAGCGCGGCACACATAAACTCGCAGGCTCATTCTTCAATAGGCACGCCGTCGAGGACTTGCGCCCTCTCCGACTCCTTGTAGACATATGGTTTCAGAACTATTTCACTCCCCTCACCGGGGTGTTTTTCACCTTTCCCTCGCGGTACTATGCGCTATCGGTCTTCGGAAGTATTTAGCCTTACCGGTTAGTTCCGGCAAATTCACTCGAGCCATACGTGTCTCGAGTTACTCAAGGACATTGAAAAAGTCGCACCGATTTCGCCTACGGGGCTTTCACCCTCTAGGGCACCGCTTCCCAGCGGCTTCGGCTATCAATACGATTTGTAACTTTTTTCTGCTTAAAGCAGATATCAACGCCTTACTACCCTGAGAATTTCTCGGACCGCTCGTAGTGATACAAGCAGTCTGAGAAATTCTGCAGTTTGGGCTACCTTCGCGTTCGCTCGCCGCTACTGACGAAATACTTATTGGTTTCTGTTCCTCACGGTACTGAGATGTTTCACTTCCCGTGGTATGCATCCGAGATTGCTCCCGGATTATGGAGGGTTGCTCCATAAGGTTTCCCTATTCGGACATCTCCGGATCAAAGGTTGCTTGGCACCTCCCCGAAGCGTATCGCCGCCACACCGCGTCCTTCATCGCCTTCCAAAAGCCTAGGCATCCACCATACGCCCTTATATTTCTCTCGCTTCCCTTTGCAAGGAAGCAAAAGGATGCTTGAGAACCGCAATAATCTGTTGTTTCCCTTGTATAATTATGCAATTACACAAGGATTGTTGTTGTTGTTTCATTACCTGCCCATCTCCGCCCTCACAAAAAGACCCACACGAAGTGAAGAGCGTGATGGAATTGAGTTGTCAACGTTCGAGATACGTCTTCTCTACTAAAAAATCCCGCTTTCTGCGGGACAAGCGAGCACACGAGGGCTCATGCCTATCTCCGCCGGCAGTCTTTGTTAGTAGTAAACATACCTATACAGAGAGTATAGCTGGCAGGCTATAGAGTGTCAAGAAATAATTTTCTTGAGGATTCCTACACAAAAATCCGCCTTTTGGGCGGATTTTTTGCTTTGATTACAAGGAGAGATTACTTCCCGTGATTCATCTGGCTGCGCATGCGCTCAAGGAATCGAGCGGCGGCATCCTGGCCGCCAAGACCAAAGGCAAGGCCAAACCCAAGGGAAAGCGCTACTACGATACCTGTAAAGAGTGTTTGAAGGATGCCGGAGGCAATACCAAGCTGCGAGAGAGCGGCAAGGATGGCAATGATCCATATAAGCCAACGGGCAACAGCACCCACAAAACCAGCGGATACAATGCCTGCCGCACGGGCTGACCCCGTCACGACATTTTGCACTGCCTCGGCAAGAACCGCACCGAAGAGCAAAATGAGTGCCGCAACGATAACCTGCGGAAGGTAGAAGAGAACCACTTGGTCGAGGAAGAGCGTTACCTGCGTGAGACCCATAACCTCAAGAGCGGCGAGAAGGAAGACGATGATGATGAACCATCTGACAAGAAAACCGAGAAATGCCCCTGAATTGAGCGTATAGCCGGCTCGGGAGACAATATCGTCAACACCCGCTGCCTTAAGTGCATGATCCACTTTAAGGGCCTGAATCACCTGAGCGACGACTCGGCCGAGGACCACCCCGACAATCCACCCAATGATGAAAATAATTACCGCGAACAGGAACGCCGGTATGAAGTTCACCACCCCATAGAAGAGGTTGACGAACGAATCCTGGAGTACCGTAAGCCACGATTGGACAACCATATTTAAATTCCTTTACAAATAACGGGGCTTTTACCCCGACTGCTGCTAATTGGACTTGATAATTCGCCCGTACTTAATTGTAACAAGGCCCTTTTTTCTTAGTGTGCTCCGTGTGGATAGCCAAAAAAGCCCGGATACAAGCAAAAAGACTTATTTTCAGGGCTTTTATTTAAGCCCGATATCGAGGCGATCAAGCACGATACGGTGCGGATAGTCGAAAATATCGCGTATAAGACGGTCATTCATATTAAGACGGTAGAGAAAATCAGCGGTCGAGAGAAGGCTGTAGCGCACCTCTTTACCGAGATCAGCTTCAATCCTGCGCATTCTCTCTCGGAGTTTGCGTTCCTTGATCCGGTCACCAACAAGGAGCATATCGAGACGACCGTCCCACTCCCCCATGAATATTCCAGAGAGCACGATGCATTTCATCGTGCCGCTTGTGCGTATTCGCTCCACAATATCCCGCCCGCGCTCTGGAGCATTGAGGAGAAGGCTCTGCAGCCCTGAAAGATATTCAAATTGGGGATTAATGCTCCAGCGGACTCCTTTCCCACGCCCGCGCTCAATGAGATGCGCCGAGGAGAACAGTGCAATCTCGCGACGAGTGGCCTTATCGGGCACACGCGCTCGAGCCGCTGCCTCCTCAGGAGAAAAGGAACTACGCGGGTTGAAAAGAAAGAGACGGAGCAGCTTTATTCGTGCGGGAGAGCCGAAGAGTTTGGCAAGCGGGTCGGTCATAATCGGCACTTCTGAATATGGCTGTATTGTAGGCAACTTGTCTCAAGAGCGCAAAGGGGAGAGCGGAATACAAAAACACCCGCCATGGCGGGTGTTTTTGTATGTAGAGAAATTATTTGAGCTCTACTTTTCCTCCTGCGGCTTCAATCGCTTTCTTGAGTTTTTCCGCATCTTCTTTCTTCATTCCCTCCTTAAGAAGGGCGGGTGCTGCATCGACAAGATCTTTCGCTTCTTTGAGCCCAAGACCAAGGCCTTCCTTCACGGCCTTGATAACTTGGACTTTTTGCGCCCCAGCGTCCGTGAGATGAACATTGAAGGCGCTCTTCTCCTCAGCTGGCGCTGCGCCCCCGGCGGGGGCTGCCGTTGCCACTGCCGCGGCGGAGACACCGAATTTCTCCTCGAATACTTTCACAAGCTCATTGAGCTCAAGCACCGAGAGCGATTCAATAGAATCGACAATCCCTTTGAATTTCGCAGGAACCTCGACGGTAGCTTTTTGTACAACTGCTGTCTCTTCTGCCATATAAGATTACTAATACGTTATGCAGGAAGCTTCTTTGCTCGCTCACTGAGCACAATGGCGAGTTTCTGAAGCGGACTGTTGATAATATGGACGAACTGTGCACGAAGCACTTCAAGCGGCGGAATGGACGCGATCGACTTCATTTCGTCGATGCCAACATAGCGGCCACCGAAGACGCCTCCCGCAAAGAAAAGCTGCTCAGGATACTTTTTAACAAACACGGCGAGCTCTCGCGCGGGGGCGAGCTCATCCGTACCTGATACCAACGCTATCTCCCCCGCCATATCAGGCATTGCTCCCTGAATCTTGGATCCCTGGAGAGCTCGTTTAAGGAGAGTTTTCTTGGTGACAGTATACTTCAGACCTTGCGTTTTGAGTGCACGGCGCATTTCCGTCGCTTGGGCAACGGTAAGACCTTTGAAGTTCGTAAAGACGAGCGTCAAAGAATTTTTGACGATATCTTCTACGTTCTTCAGAATTTCTTCTTTTTTCTTTCTAGTGATAGCCATATAACCTATTTCGGGCATAAAAAATACCCGGTAAAAGGGCGTCGAGTCGACCTCGGGAGGAAATTACTCGCTTGCTACGAAACCCCCTGTCTTCGGCCCTTATGGGGACACTATAGGACCGGAGCGGGTAGGAGTCAATCAGATATATTTGAATTCCTCAAAAACCCGCCGATACAGATCGGCTGTCGCTCGAGCTTCGTGTTCCGTAAGATGGTACTGTTCTCCATCATGGGCGATGCGATTGCGCACATGATGCGCTTGCCAGGCCAATTCCCGAGTCCCAAAGTGCGCTACGCTTGCCCCGCGCAATTGTTCGCCAATATCCGCGCCCACAAATCCCTTCTCGGTGAGCATGGAGGCGAGCATACTGTCCGCATCAATGATTGCCCGTCGCCAGTCTCCCTCAAGAGGTGAATCAAAGAGTGCAAGAATGTCGTGCCAACGAGGATTACCCGGCCGCGTCTCGGCATGTTCTTTCATTTCAAGTTCGGCATGTAAGCGCTGATGATGCACTCGATGTTCGGCACCTTCAAGTGCAAGGCGCAAATAGATAAGAAGAATGAGAAGCACGACCGAGACTGCAAGAGCTGCGAGTTCGATATTTTGGATAGCGGTCAGTGTTCCCGATTGGATAGTGGCGCCATTTCCAACGTTGGAAAAAAAACCAAAAAAATTGGCAAGAATGTAGATGATATTAAATGAGGACAGAGACATTATTGCTTGTTATTCTACCTCGTTGAGCAAATGCTTGCCGATTTTGAAGAGAACATGCTCCCCTCCGTGGGAGGCCATAAATTGTATGCCGACGGGGAGCTCAGTGCCCTCGCGTTCTACCGTACCCATAGGAAGAGAGATGGCAGGTACACCCGTTAAGTTTGCGGGGACAGTAAAAATATCTTCAAGATACAGAGAGAGTGGGTCCGATTTCTCCCCAAGAGAGAAAGCCGGTGCTGGCATGGTAGGAGTAGCGATGGCATCAATGTACTCAAACGCATTCTGAAATTCATGTCGGAGTTCTTGACGACTCGCTACTGCCCTACCATAGAACGCATCGTAGTAGCCAGCAGAAAGTACATAGGTACCGAGCATAATACGTCGTCTCGTCTCAGGGCCAAATCCTTCTGTGCGTGAGCGTCGGTAATCGTCGACAAGAGAGGATCCAGAGCGAGAGAGGCCATAGCGCACGCCATCGAATCGAGCGAGGTTCGTCGATACTTCTGCAAAGTTTATGATGTAATAAGCCGCAAGTGCAGAAGTAAGCTGTTTCAGTTCGATATCGACGATATCGTAGCCCTCCCCAGCGAGTCTCTTTAGGCTTTCACTGAAGCGCGAGCCGACATCGCCGAGCTCCCCTATAAGATGTCGAGGCACTCCTATCCGCCGCATCTCTTTTGAGGAAGAGTAGGTCGTTTCTACAGTTGTAGTGCTATCAAATATATCTGTGCCGCGTATGGCGTTGAAAAGCAATTCTGTATCGGTGACAGTTTTAGTAATAGGACCCGCCTGATCAAAAGAAGAAACTGCAGCGATAAGGCCGGAGCGTGATACTGCGCCATAGGTCGGTTTGAGACCGACCACTCCACAAAAACTCGCTGGATTGCGCACGGAGCCACCGGTGTCGGTCCCCAAGGCAGCGAGAGCCATACCGGCTGCAACCGCCGCCGCTGAGCCGCCGGAGGTCCCGCCGGCCACACGGGTTTCATCATGAGGATTTCGAGTTGGACCAAAGGCAGAGTTGGTAGTCGATCCGCCGAGTGCAAACTCATCCATATTGGTTCGTCCGAGAAATACCGCCCCTGCGGCCTTAAGTTTTTTGGTGACGGTCGCATCGTATACGGCGGTATAATCCTCAAGCATTTTCGAGGCGGCCGAGGCCCTACGACCTTCTATTAAAATATTGTCTTTTATGGCAAGAGGAATTCCCAAGAGTGCGTGATTCTCCCCCCTCGCCCGGCGCAGATCAGCTTCTTTCGATTGGGCTTCTATATCCTCGAAGACTTCGAGATACGCGTTAATTGCCGAGTTTCTTTCTTCTATTGCGCTCTTGTAAGAGCGCGCAAGCTCAAGAGCGGAAATCTCTTTTGACTGTAATTTCTTTGAGGCTTCGACAATTGAAAGTCCCGTCAATGCCTCTGCAGTAGCCTTTTTATTCATCGCGTTGGATAATCTTCCGCACAACGATATATTCCTCTTCGTGTCGAGGCGCTTGTGCAAGGAGTGCCTCGGGAGAGCCGCCTACTGTTACACCCGGAACATCTTCACGCATAACGGTATGCACTGAAAGAATCTCTTCGGGGGCATCCACCCTGCCCTGTTGTATCTCTCCTACATAGGCAAGAATCGCGCCAAGGTCCTTTTCAAGGCTCTTCAGTTCTGCCTCAGTGAGAGAGAGGCGAGAAAGGGCCGCAAGATTTTCTATGTCGCTCCGGGAAATCATGTTCATCGTTATACTATCATTTCAATATTCGCAGGAATTCCTCTTCGGAAAGTAAGCGTACTCCCAAGGCTTGTGCGCGGTCGTATTTGGCGCCGCCCGGCTCCGCCCCCACAATGACTGCTGTTGTCTTTTTTGAGACTGAGGAAGATATTTCACCACCGAGAGCTCGCAATTTCTCCTTGGCCTCTTCGCGAGTCATAGAAGAGAGCGTGCCGGTAAGAACAAAAGTCTGCCCTGAAAGAGGCAGCGCTCGCGAGGAGTGAGCCTGACGATAGGCAGGATTATGAATTTCAAGAATCTCTTTCAGATTACTTATGAGTGCACGATTTTGTTTTTCTGCGAACCATTCTGTAATACCCTTCGCTACTACCTCCCCAATCCCTAAAATGTTGGTCAGTTTCTCCTCTGAAGCATCGGCGACATCCTCAAGAGAGCGAAATTGCTGTGAAAGAAGCAGTGCGGTTTCTTCCCCGACGTGAGTTACAGAGAGACCCGCAAGAAGGCGCGCAAGTTCTGTATGAGAACTTTTTTGTATGGAAGCGAGAAGTTTTTGTGCAGAAACCTCGCCAAAACCAGGCAGAGCCAGTAAATCTCCTTGCGTGAGGCTCCAGATGTCGTTGAAGTGAGTTACAAGCCCCCGCTCAAGCAACAGATCAACACTCTTTTTCCCTAAACCCTCGATATCGAGGGCATGTTTACCACAGAATTGATAAAATTTTCGGCGCAATATTGCGAAAGAGTTTCGATTGACGCAACGCCACGCTGCCTCTCCGGGGATACGCTCAATACGACCATCTCCTCCACATTCTGCTACACGGGCAGGCCATACAAATTTTTTTTCTTTTCCTGTACGCATCTCGGGAAGCACACGTACAATGTCAGGAATAACATCGCCTGCCTTTTGGAGAATGACCGTATCCCCGATCCGGACGTCCAGACGGTCTATTTCGTCTTCATTATGCAGTGTCGCTCGAGAAACGACGGTCCCCGCAACACCAACAGGACGCAGGTGCGCCACCGGTGTGAGCACACCAGTGCGACCCACCTGAAGCTCTATACCTTCGACGACCGTGGTCACTTGTTCGGCAGGGAATTTAAAAGCCACCGTGAAGCGCGGGGCCTTACCGGTGTAGCCAAGCGCGTCCTCATAGCGTTTTTCATTGACTTTAAGCACCACACCGTCTATCCAATATTCCTGATGACGACCCTTCTTTTTCCAGATCTCCCAAAACGTGATCGCTTCCTCAACATTTTTAGCAAGGGCGCGATGCGGGTTCACTTTGAAACCGAGCTCCTGGAGATATTGGAGTTCTTCCCATTGTGTCGAAGGAAATGATTCAGAGGTCTGCGCTACATCGTAGACAAACACATCAAGCTTACGAGAAGCCGCGACGGCAGGATCAAGTTGGCGTATAGACCCAGCGGCGGCATTACGTGGATTAGCGAAGGGCGGCTCTCCTTCCTTCGCGCGTCGTTTGTTGAGTGCTTCAAGGCTGAGGGTCGACATCCAAACCTCTCCCTCAACGATAATATCGACAGGACGTTCGAGCGAGAGCGGAACCGATTCTATGGTACGAATGTTCTGGGTAACGTCTTCACCTGTGAGACCGTCTCCGCGGGTCGCTGCGGTTTTGAGGATACCCCGCTCATACTCAAAGACTATTTTTAGACCATCTATTTTAAGTTCGCACACATATGAAGGGACAACTGGCCCGAAGCGCTCTTTCAGAAACCGCTTAGTGCGAAGATCAAATTCACGAATCTCTTCGGGCGTGAAGGCATCGTTGAAGGACCATTGCGGAATTTTGTGACGTACTTTCAAAAACTGAGGAAGCGGTTTGCCTCCTACCCGCTGAGAGGGCGAGTCAGGAGCGATAAGCTCTGGATGGGTGCGCTCAATCTCGGAGAGTTCATGCTTAAGTGCATCTTCTGCCTCAATGGATATTTCCTCGCGGTCGTAAACGTGCCGCTGCGTCCGGTAGTGGTTTATGGTCGATTTAAGCTTCTCGTAGCGTTCACGGGCCTCCTTAGAAAGCATGGATCTAGTATAGCGGACAGACATTTCTTTAGTAGCCAATTGAGCCTGACAGCGCCTTAACCACAGGACAAAAGTGTATACTACAAGTGCGATTTACAGGACAAGGCCGTGGGTACGGTCACGTGCGGCGTTGCTACTGATATCGTGGTACATGAAAATAAAAATAAAGAAAAATAATCTGATTGCGTATGGGGCGGGAGGCGTAATCGGGGTAATTATCCTCGGATATGTCTTAGTGCGCATTGGGCAAGGGCTATCTACTCCGGGCAGTCCCCTTTCAGTGTTGCCATTTCCCCTTCCACAGACGTCAACATCGTCATTACCTTCAACAACCTCGACAACTGAGACTCCCGAGGCAACACTCCTCCAAGGAATGCATATGACCTTTGACGACGAATTCAATACCTTTAGTCGCTACGTCGATGCAAATGGAAACGTCACCTGCAACCCTGGCGGCAGCGGAACATGGCAGACCGTGTATGATTTTTGTTCACGCACTAACTTTGCAAACAGCGAAGCAGAGGTCTACATCGATCCAGCATTTCTTTCGTACCTAAAAGGTGAATCGGCATCTGCGGCGGAAACTGATCCGGATAATCCATTCTCCGTTTCAAACGGAGTGCTTGCCATACGTGCCCAACCCGCAAGTACGCAAGTACGCAGCGCAGTGGGCCAATGGGCGCAATACACCTCAGGCATTATTACAACTCAATTTTCCTTCTCACAAACGTACGGATATTTTGAGGTTCGAGCCAAGCTTCCCACAGGAGCGGGACTATGGCCGGCATTTTGGCTTCTGCCCGAGGATAAATCATGGCCGCCGGAAATAGATGCTCTCGAAGCATTCGGTGATCCAAACCCTTTGGACCAAGGAGGTCAAACGCTCATCCATTACGCTTCGCACGCAACAAACCCCTCACAATCATGCGGTAATTGGTATAACGTCGGAGTGAATATCACGCAGGGATTTCATACGTATGGCGTAGATGTGGAACCCTCGGGGATAACCTATTACTTCGACGGAGTGCCTTACGCAACCTGTCCTCCTAATGCATCGGTGGGTAAACCCATGTACATGCTTATCAATTTGGCGGTCGGAAGTAGTGGAAGCTGGCCGGGGAGCCCGAATGGTTCAAACTCCTGGCCGGCGTACCTCTATATTGACTACGTACGTGCGTACCAAAAGAGCTGATATATAGAGTATCCTCATCGGATCCCCACAGGAGCTTCCTGCCAAGGCTCCAGAGGGCGGACTTGTACTCCTCATGTACTGCAAGCCAAAATTGGACTCCAATAAATCCGGCTGAAAAAAGGTTATAGAAAACCCAGAAGAGAATGAGCCAATACGCTGGATTCCACAAAGTAATTGGAGTTTCTTTAAAAGCAAAAATAACCAGCGCTCCGTAGAGAATAAAATAAAGCGCAACAAATGCTAGCGTTTCTTGATAAGCGCGGGATATACTCGCTCGACGTGTATTCGTGGGCTCCCATCCAGCACTCTGCTTAGCAAGGCCAGTAACTACCGCGTGGCAATAGCTGTAGGCGTATGCCGCGCGAGCAAAGAAATTGCCCGACCGCGGAGGAACAATGCGGAAGAGGGGCATAATGACAAACGCGAGCAAAACACAAGGAAGAAAAAATAAAACGCTCGAAAGATCCGCACTCATGGAAGTCTCAAGAAATAGAAAGAATGTTCCAAAAGAGAAAAGGATGAGAACAGGGAAGCTCACGTAGTACATAAATCCTGAAAGAAAACAGATCTTCTGCTTGAAGGAAAGCCGAGAGACCCAGAATTCCTTTCTCATAATGAGACTCACGTTGCCACTGCACCAGCGATGTTGTTGATGGAAAAAAGCGTACAGGTTGTCCGGACATATGCCAATCGCCAATATAATTGGGAGATACAGCACTTTCCATCCACGATGCAGGAGGGCAAATCCGGTATGAATATCCTCGCTGTGTTCTATCTGTGCTACTCCTCCAATATCTTCAAGCGCGCTGCGCCGGTAGAGCGCGTTCGAGCCGCAACACACTGGGGCTCCAAGACGGCTGCGGGCAACTTGAATAAAACGGTAAAAATCTTCTTGCACGCTTGCGGCACCATACTCAAGTGCTGAACGATTATGTACAGTGTCGTTTGCTTCGAAATACTGGGGTGATTGGATGATAGCCACGGCAGGATCATCCATATACGGCAGAAGTTCGCGTATAAAGCCCGGGTGAGGACAAAAATCCGCATCAAAGATCGCGATGAATTTACCTCGTGAGCGATCGAAACCGTACTTAAGGTTCCCCGCCTTCTTCATATAGCCCTTGTTCCTTCTGCTGAGGTAGGTGAATGAAAATTGGCTTGCAAGAGCCTCGTGAGAAGAAATACCTCGGTCGTCGAGTACATAGACATGGATGGGGCCGTACTCTAGCTGTGACACTGCCTTGAACGTACGCGTAAGTATCTCCGTATCCTCGCCGCATATGGGAAGAAATACGTCGACTGAAGGGGGTTGAGGAGTTTTATTCCAAAATGATGCCACGAGACGCCGGTGCGCTTCGGTGTCCATTGGTTCATAAAAAAAGTTAATGAGATAACTCAAAATAAAGTGAAGTGTGAGAAACGCTATGAGAGGAACCAGGCTCCACCAATAGATGCTATGGGGTGAGAAAAAACGAGCATACCCCCATACCACGAGAAGCCAGGACACTATCGCAAATACATAGATTCCCCGCAGTAATGGCGTCGAAGTTTTCTCTGCGTACAAATATCGTGGTATGTGGCGAGCATTAATCATATATATATTTGTGTGAATTCTTTAGGGAATACTTTGCCGATTTCGATTTTGTAAGCGCCCTGACCCAAGAAAATAGTCTTCCTGGGAAGGGGTCGGGGGCGGCAGTAATAGGAGCGCTGTGTATATCGGCCGTCGCAGACGCGCCTGTATGGCATAGATACCTCGTCCCAATGAAGCGAGGTATTCGGGTACCGCCTCCCACAAGAAAAAGCCACACATAAAGAATGTGTTGAGTGCTGCCCAAAAAATCATGGGCCCGGAAGTGTGCCCTAACTTAACACCGATGATAAGATCACACAGCGTTATTGAACCTAAGATAAGATGCGGAACAAAGAGATCTGGGGTACGAGTGGATAGCTGCTTATCTCCCTTTGGCGTGACCACGTAGGTAAGTCGTTTATTACGCAGGACGCCGATAAATGCGAGAAAAAAGATGGGCCATGCAGCGATAAAGAGGAGTCTTCCGCGCAGGAGAAGCCCGCGTTCATTTTTCGGATGCACATTGAACCTCTGAAGCCATAGTTGGAAGAGTATTTGAAAGGTGATGAGCGGCACATACAAAACGAGCACAGGAAGAAGGACCAGATTTGCTGGTGTAATGCCGAAAAAGAAATACAGGGTGAGCAGTACAATGCCTGCGGCTTGTGCAACTCCCCCAAAATAAAATTGCTGCAAAAGTAGATAATTACAGATCCGACGCCAAGACATTTTGGAGAAAAGCTGTGGGGCATGACGAAATAAAATATCCATGCACCCATAAGCCCACCGCATCTGTTGGCCGAAATAGGCGCTCCACGTAGTCGGACCTTCCCCGACAAGAAGTGACTCAGGGACATATACGCTCGTCCATGGGCGCGTATACACCTTCATGCCGGTGAGCATATCTTCGGCAATGTGAGCGGTATATCCACCGATATCCCGCATGGCCTCAGTGCGAAAAAGATGATTTGCCCCAATGAGGAGGGTCATATCGCGGCCGTAGAGTCCCTGCTGGAATGGACCGTAAAATCCCCACGTTTGCTCCGCAGCACCGCGAGCAATCCATGACTCACTCAAATTTCCATATATCTGAGGAGTACCCACAAAGGCAACCCGTGGGTCGCTAAAATATCCGAGTGTCCGCAGAAGAAAATCCTTACGGGGTAAAAAGTCCATGTCATGTTGAGCGATGATGTCATAGGAAGTACCCCAGTAATGGAACCAGGAATTGTAGTTTCCGCCCTTGGTCTTTGCCATAAACTTTCCGTGCGACGTGTTGAAGGCCCCCTTCCCTTTTCGCGAATAGTGCCGAACCCCCAAGCGTGCACAGATTGATTTGGCGAGCGGATCATCACCCTCATCAAGAAGCCACGTATCATGGGGGTAATCGACCCCAACCATTGCCTGTAGGGTCTCTTCAAGAACGCTGTAGGGTTCTGCGCCAGGGACAAAGGCAGTGAGATATGCGACCCGCAATCCTGGCAGTACCGAGGGACAATGAACCGGGCGGCGTATAGTCTCAGCGATATACCAGGAGAATGCTTCCATTACGATTTCATGCCAGACGATATAACTCAAAACGGCAAAGAGAATGTAGTCCAAAACGTGGAAGGGTCCTGTAAAATTTTGTGCCATGTGCTGCGGCTGAAACCACCACACGCCAAAGACAGTAATAAGACCAAGCCCCAGCATCATCGAAAGCACGTAGATACTGCGCTCCTTGCGATCCATTCCACCTTTGTAGGTAGGTAGCAGAACTATTTCTTGTGTTTGATTGGAATCTATATTCATTCTGTTTTTGTGCAAAGAAACACATAAAAACATTCGCCGAATGTGGTTCGGTTATGTGCGACAATGCATGTACGATGACGGACGCACATCGCTTGCGCTTACAAAAATTTTTACTTAAAGAAAAAATCATGAAGTTTCCTTCATGATTTTTTAGAGCGAACAAAAAAATCCTCAGCGGTAGCGTGGTACTGCCTCAGTAGTTCGCTTGGAGTGCACGTTCAATTCGATTGGAAGCACTGGAAGCACACGTGTTATAGCCTGCAGAAACCACTGTTGTTTGTACCGGACTTCCCGATTTGGCAACAGTCACGATAGAACAATAGGACTCAGGATTAAATGTAATGGTAAAGGTGGTAGTCGCACTCAAAGGAGATTCATCTATTGTCCAAGGTGCGGCAGCAATATCCTCCCCGTTGCATGACACTCCGGAAGAAGGAGGTGTTGATCCGGAGGATGTGGCAAAGACGCTACCGCTGTTGTAATTGGCTGTGCCAGGATACTTGAGGTCCCAATAGAGCGCACATTCTATTCCCGTATCCGCCGCATAGAGGGCAAAATTCGAATCGAGCACAACGGTGGAAAAGGAAATCTCCTTGAAGGTGATATCGAAAATAACAAATCCAACTGCAAGGAGAAGGCTCGCGATAAGTACCGCAAAAAGAGTAACGAAGCCGCGCGAACATTTTGATTGATAGTGCATCTCTTTCATATTTTTATTGCCATTGGAAAAGATCTTCGCGCACTGTGAAAGTATGAGGTAGTTTGCCGTCCTGCCAGCTTACGGTCGACAATACGGACGCCTCGCTTTGATTACATGCAGAGCCCCCAGAAACGCACACCGGAAGTGTTATAGAGACTGTGCGAATAAACTTTGTCGGCGCATTGGAGGACGTCGGAGGATTGTAGTTATAAAAGCCAGTCGAGGTATCGTAGGAAATATAGGGGCAAGTGCCACTACACTGTGTCACGTTACCGCTCTGATACGGAGAGATTGTGGAATCGAAATAGCACGTTTTTGAACCATCGGTGCTTCCACAGTTAGCAAGTCCTGCAAGCCAATTGTTGCCGGAGAGATCGTTGGTATCGCGCACCCAACGGACATACTCTATGCCGTCTTGCGCAAGGAAGAGTGCAGTCGTCTGATCGCTTGCGATGAGCGCCGAGTAGAGACCTTCTGCAGCGATAGCAAGCGGCGCCACGATAGCGGTAATGAGAATCGTAATGGCAACGAATGTTTCGATGAGTGTGAATCCTCGCGCCCTTGCGACGATTCGCGCTATGCACTGATGAAGATTTTTGCGTAGGTTATTCATTGTAGACACGCTGGGTGAGAGTGGTCTCAAGACGTAGCGTCGTTGGAGAGCCACCGGCAACATTGATATGCGCAGTGAGTTCAATGAGAACCTTTGGCTGCGTTGTATATTGGGGCCACGTCCCTATCGTAGGTACATAAAAACGCATGGAATCAACGGAAACATCCGGAGAAGTGAGCGGCAGAAATGTCTGACCGCTA
Organism: Patescibacteria group bacterium; assembly: GCA_028871115.1. GTDB lineage: Bacteria > Patescibacteriota > Minisyncoccia > Phycocordibacterales > SBAW01 > JAKALC01. The sequence continues at coordinate 59,012 of JAGWOD010000002.1, forward strand.
TCGGTCGATTTTTCGATACATCCTCCAGAGAACCCTTCGCAGGAAGAACTGTACCAATAGACTATTCGGTCTGTCTGACTTGATGGATCAGCACCGCTCGGCAAGAGTGCGATGTAGGAGGATCCGTATTCGGGGCAACCCTGCTGAACGGTGGGATTGCCCATGGCCCCAAGGGTATCACCTGACATATCGGTGCAGTGATACACCGTTCCGGTCCGGACGATACGCGACATATCATCGAGCGCAAAATCAAGGTTGTCGACGACCGATTGTATCGATTGCGCTTTTCGGTCGGCATTCGCAATAGCGAGTAGCGCAGTCATCGCAATGAGCATAACAACGGTAAAAAGCGCTACAGCGACAATGAGTTCAATAAGAGTGAATCCCTTCTCGAAGGACTCGCGTGCTCGTCTTGAAGTGAAGCGTGTCATATACGATTAGTCACCGATTACGATTTGACCGGTCTCTGAAACTGTTACTTCTCGAGTAGTGCCGTTTTGCGATTGGACGATGACATAGGCTTCCGAATAGGGGTTAGAGGAAACGTCAGTACGAATGATAGCGTCCGGATCAGGTCGTTTGAACGTCACCGCAAGCCATTGAAGCGGTGTTCCCGTACAAGCGGTAATCCCCGTAGGAAGCGGAGAGGGACAGGCTTGTGCACACGTGAGTGAACTTCCCTGCGCGGCACAGAGATTCTTTAATGTGAAGCCGTTCTGGATCGTAAAATTTTCCAGTACTGAACTTGCACCATCGTCAAAGATACCGTTGTCATTGAGATCCTCAAACAGGGGGTAATTTGCATTATCCACTCCGATGATGCTTGCCGGGAAATATACTCCGTAGGCCGCTCCAAAGTTGTTGGTCCCTGGTGCAGTCTCGCGCACCGCCACGCCGTAGAGTTGCGCTTCTCTGAAAGAAAGACCAACTTCATAGGCAAGACTGCGCAGCAGTATTGCGCTGTTAAATCCCTGTGTATTGAAAAGAATAAGTGATGAGATGATCACCACAATACCGATAACGACGAGCAGTTCGATAAGAGTGAACCCTCGGGTACCCTTCGGCAGACGGTCAGAGGGAGAAAAGTGCTGAGAAAAGATCGACATGGAAGAAATACGCCACTGCTGCACCGAGTATAAGGAACGGTGCAAACGGGAGCTCGCTTTTCATTGTAAACCCCGAAGCTCCACCTTGTGCCGTCGAGGCGGGGACAAGTGTACTCATTCTTTTATGCGAGAGAGCAATAAGAAGAAGTCCGACGATAGCACCCGACCAAAATCCGATGACAAGTGCACTGAGACCTTCCGTCATGCCAAGAAGCCATCCTAACCCAAGCTCAAGAAGCCCGTCCCCCCAGCCCATCCATCTGCCACGCGAGACTGCCGAAAGAGCAAGAAGTGGCAGTGCAAGTATAGGTCCGGCAGCTATTGAGAGAATGCCTGGTAGCGTCCCCTCGCAATATGCGCCAGCACACGAAAGAAATAGGGATAGTAGTCCAAGTGCTCCTGTAACAATGAGTGCAGGAAAGGGCAAGATAAGAGATTTAAGATCGTAGACAAAAAGAAAGAGAAGCCCCATCCACATAAAAAGACCGAGCACATATGCTACTCCTTGGGGATGCGCAAGGAACACTCCTGCCGAGAGAATACCCATAGAGCACTCAACCAAGGGATATTGGGGCGAGATCGCAGCAGCACAATAACGGCATCTCCCGCGCAATAGAAGATAGGAAAAGACCGGGACAAGATCCCAGGAAGAAAGAGGGTGCCTGCACGTTCGGCAATGGGAACGGCCTCCTATCCCCTCCTTGGTGCCGTAGCGAAAAATAAGGACGTTAAGGAAACTTCCGAGTACTAATCCCAGAAGGACAGTCCATATCAGCATAAAGAGAGCGACCGAATCCATCGCAAGAAGTATACACCGGCACTACTAAAAACGCGCCTTACGTAGGCGCGTTTTTAGTTAGTAGTCGGAAAGAAAAACTATGGTCTGATGCAGTAGTAGTAATTAGGACTCTGTGAGCAATCAACGCCTCCTATTGTTCCCGTCGTTACTGAACCGTTAAGAATAGAAACGTTATCGTTTTCAAGTTGGACACGAAGTACATAGCTTGGGCACGGAGTACTGCTACATGTAGAACTAGTCGATGCAACGCTTGCGAGCGCTTGATATGCATAGGCATAGCTGCCGCCCTCCGGATCCGCAGGCATTGCGGCAATGTAGTTAGGAACCAAATAGGAAGTGAGCGCGGAGTAGGAAGCGACTGCCGGATAGGTAGCAAAATCGTTGTTGTAGAGTTCAAGGGCCGTACGCACTTCCTGAATATCTGAAACACGGCGTGCATCGCGGCTTTTGCTGCGAGCGGTGTTGAGGGAGGCGAGAATGATGGACGCGAGAATCGCGATAATAGCGATGACGACGAGCAATTCGATGAGGGTGAAACCCCGGGCCTTCTTCATGGCTATGCGCATACTATTTTAGTGAATAAAGAAACTTATGGACGCACACAGTAATAATAATTTCCAGTGCAGGTGATCCCCGTTACCGTTGTGCTAGCGCTACCCGCAAGAACATTCGCATTATTGTTTTCAAGATCTGTCTGGAGTACGTAACTGGGACACACCCCGCTAGTACATAGGCTGGGAGTCACTGAGGAACTGGAGAGCGAAGCGTACAGATACACGTAAGTGCCGCTATTGGTTGGGTCCGAGGGCATTGCGGATATATAGTTGGGCACCAGGGCGCTCGAGAGCGCGCTGATGTTGCTTGCTGCACTCACGGAAGGATAGCCGTTGTTATCGTTATTGTAGAGCTCAAGCGCGAGGGCTACTTGTTGGAGATCTGAAACACGGCGTGCATCGCGGCTTTTGCTGCGAGCGGTGTTGAGGGAGGCGAGAATGATGGACGCGAGAATCGCGATAATAGCGATGACGACGAGCAATTCGATGAGGGTGAAACCCCGGGCCTTGAAGTTACGCATAGAAAGACGGCTGGAGACGTTTGTTTGATGATAATCGGAATTTCACATCCGGCTACTGAGAATTATACTAGACCCTTTCTTCCCTCCCCGTCCGATGTGGATAACCTTAAATGGTGTTGGCGACGTTGTAGATAGGGATAAGAATAGAGGCGAGAAGAAACCCAACACCTACGGCGAGTACGACGATGAGTGCCGGTTCTATCAAATTGACCAGGGTATCAACCGCGGTATTAACTTCCCGTTGATAGAAGCGGGCGAGACGCTCAAGTATAGTACCGAGCTCCCCGGTCTCTTCGCCTATCTGAATCATCTGGACAAGAATTGTGGGAATCTCTTTTGGGTGGTGTGAGAGTGCCGTAGACATAGGGCTGCCGCCTTTCACAGCCGCTACCGCTTCTTCTAGTATTCCTTCATATAAGCGGTTATTAACGACAGAGGAGGTGATTTCAAGTGCGCGCACCGCAGTGATACCGGAGGAAAGCATTGCGTGCATGTTATCGGCAATGCGAGAGACGTAGAGTTTACGATAAAGATCTCCGATAAAGGGAGTCGAGATCCTGAAGCGGTCGACTGCGAGACGGCCAGTTTGTGTCCTTGACCAACGATAGAAGAAGAATCCTCCGATAATAAGAAAGATAAGAATAAAGATGCCGTAGCTCACCAAGAAGTTGGAGGCACTAATGACGATTTGCGTGTAAATGGGAATGTCAGCTCCTGATTCACCGATGACCGAGGAAATCTTGGGAATAACGAACGTGAGCATGAGGACCATAACGACGAGGAACGTAAAGAGTACGAAGGCCGGATAGATGAGCGCATTACGCGCCTTGGACTCAAGCTCAAAAGAGCGATCCATATAATCGGCGAGGAAGAGAAAGGTTTGGTCGAGCTTCCCGGACTCTTCTCCCGCGCGCACCATGTTGACGTAGAACTCCGAGAAAATCTTCGGATGTTTGGCGAGCGCTTTTGAGAGGCTATCACCACTCTGCAGATCGTCGGCTATCGTCGTGAGTGCCTCTCGCAGTATTGCTTTATCTGCCTGCTCGGCAAGCAGCTGGAAAACGCGAAGTGCCGAGACCTGTGCTTCAAAGAGTGTGGCAATCTCGCGCGAGAGAAGAACGATGTCGCGATTGGAAACCCAGCCAAAAATCTTTATCTGCTTGTGGAGAAGGCCGCCACTACTTTGTCCGCCCTGGAGCGACGTTACGGTGAGTCCGCGGCGCTGAAGAGAGGTGATAGCGATATCCTGCGATGCCGCATTGATGGAGCCGCTGATACTCTTTCCCGCTGGATCAAGTGCTTCGTACTGAAAAAGCATATTTTATAAGAGACGCTCGAGCGTCTTAGGATCCCAAGAACGAGCATAGGCAGTTTCAACGCTTATTTCCCCTGTGCGGACGAGCTCAGCAAGCGAACGATTCATATCGAGCATACCCTCTGAACTACCGGTCTCAATGACCGTCTGAATCTCATGAGTGCGTTTTTCGCGTATGAGATTCCCTACCGCATCGTTGTTGACGAGCAATTCATAGACTGGAATAAGTCCTCCAGCGATCCGAGGTACCAGGCGCTGTGAAAAAATGCCCGCGAGAGAACTTGCGAGTTGAAGGCGTATCTGTTCTTGCTGTATCGAAGGGAAGGAATCGATGATGCGGTCGATGGTCTGAGCGGCATTATTGGTATGGAGGGTTGAAAGGACAAGATGTCCGGTTTCGGCCGCCGTGACTGCGGTCGCGATGGTCTCAGGCGTGCGCATCTCCCCAATCATGACCACGTCTACATCCTGGCGAAATACACCCTGAAGAGCCGTCTGAAAATCAGCGGTGTCGATGCGAACCTCGCGCTGATCAATGACCGATTTTTTATTGGTGAAAAGATATTCGATCGGATCCTCGATCGTGATGATATGTTCTGTCCGGGTCGTATTAATAAGCTCAATCATTGAGGCAAGCGTAGTGGTCTTGCCTTGCCCTACCGGCCCAACGACAATAAAGAATCCCTGCCTGCGGGCAGCGAACGTCTCAAGGACCGAAGGTAGGTTGAGTTCAGCGAGTGTCTTGATCTGCTGGGGAATGAGGCGGAGCGCAATGCCGATGCGTCCTCGTTCGAAGTAAGCGTTTCCGCGAAAGCGCGCTTTGGCGCCGTAGGTCCAAGCAAAATCAGCTTCTTTGGTTGCAAGAAATACTTTCTTTTGTTCGGCATTTAGAAGTTCTCCAAGAAGCCCCGAAAGATCGGCGTCAGTAAGCTCTGGCTCCGAAAGAAGTGTCGTGAGAGAGCCCGCAACTCGAGTAATGGGGCGGCTTCCCGCGATAAGGTGCAGATCGGATGCTCCTTGCGAGAGAACATTTTCAGTAAGATCAGTGAGTTTTTTTCGATATTCCATATACAATCTAGAGTGAGGAAGAGCGGTTATTCATAATAGCAAGTACTTGCTCAACAGTCTCGGAGGGAATGGCGGAAGCTTTCCCGATACAGGCTTGAGCACCGAGCGATTTCGCGCGTTTGACATCTTCTTCACTAGTCTGATTGGAAAGCGCGATTTTAACTGCACTTGGGGCCAATCTTTCCTTATTCATGATTTCGAGAAATTCATAGCCGTCGATATGGGGCATCACAATATCGAACACAACCGCCTCCGGGGAGAGACCGTCGCGTAGTTTTCCAAGCGCTTCATCGGCAGTATCTGCTTTCACGACTGAAAAACCACTCTGCTGAAATTTACGCGCATAGAGATCAAGGAGAAACGCGTCGTCATCAACCAGGAGCACACTTCGGGATGAAAGATTTTGGGCCATAGAAATCACACTTCAAGTTCGGCGGGCGCTCCGCTCCCCTCTTCCTCACTCGGTGGCGCGACAGTATCCACCACTTCCTCGGCAAGATCGAATTCACCACCCAGAGTATTCACTTCTTCAAACGGCACCTGCCCTTGTGCAGATTTAATGATGGCATCCTCTTTTATCGTCAACATGCCTTCTTTTCGGACTACCGCATACAGTTCGTCTTGGGGCTTACCCGATAGAATAGCTCGCTCAAGTTCCGCGCTCATGCTGAACATTTCAAAGACCGCTGTGCGGCCACGCGTCCCCGAAGGACACTCGGGCGTAGATTTAAGACGATAGAGGTGATCAAGGGAAGGTACTTCACTCCGATATTCTTTCGGAAGATCGGCGAATTGCTTCTCCAGGAGTTCTTTAAGATTAGCGTCCACCTTCTCTTTCTCTCCAGCGTTCGGACAGAGCGTGCGCACCAAGCGCTGTGCCACGCCCAAAATCAAAGTTGGCGGAATGAGGTACGGATCAACACCCATATCAAGAAGACGCGGCACAATGCCCACGGAATCATTCGTGTGTATCGTCGAGAACACAAGGTGTCCGGTAAGCGCAGCCTGCACTGCAAGCCCTGCAGTTTCTTTATCGCGAATTTCTCCCACCATGATGACGTTGGGATCTTGGCGCAAGGTCGTACGAAGCCCGTTGGCGAAGGTATAGCCGATTTCGGGACGAACTTGGGACTGCGAAACGCCGGGGATGGTGTATTCAACTGGGTCTTCAAGTGAAAGAACATTTTTCTTTTCCGTATCCATCTCTGAGAGAATCGAGTAGAGCGTCGTTGATTTGCCCGACCCTGTGGGTCCCGAGATAAGGATGAGGCCATAGGGCTTTTGAATAGCGTTTCGCAGGAGACGTAGATTTCGCTCGGAAAGTCCTAGCTTATTAAGCCGCCAATCCGCGGCTTGAATACCAAGAATGCGCATCTCCATTTTTTCTCCCCAGTACGTAGGAAAAGTCGAAACACGAAAATCTACTTTTTTACCTTTGACTCGGGCGGAGAAACGTCCGTCTTGGGGTTTGCGTTTTTCGTCAAGGCGCATATTGGAGAGAACTTTGATGCGCGTAACAACCGCCACATGCACCTTAGGAGGCAGCGTGAGGTTTGTAGAAAGTTCTCCGTCGATGCGGAAGCGCACTCGGGTGCGGTCAGGAAGGGGTTCTACGTGGATGTCAGAAGCTTGCTCCTCGACCGCATGACGCACGATGGTCGCCACTATCTTTGTGACTGGGGCATCCTCTGTTATTTCGCTAGCGCTCGTCTCCGCGATGATGTCGCCCTCAAGCACAGAGCTCGCAAATGCCTCTCCCTTTTTTACCTCCTTTGATTCAGTGACAATCTCCGTTTCAAGCTCAGAGAGGGCCTGGCCTACTTCCCCAGAGAGCCCTTTGTACTGCTCAAGAAGCTTGTTGAAATCGCTTTCAGATATAAGAAAGAGTTTGTAGGGGAGCCCAGCCTTGCTTGAAATAAAATTCAGTGCATCGCGTGCCTCAAGATTGTCGGGATTAGTGATGCCAATCTCAAGCGCCCCTTCGACGACACCGATCGGCGCAAAACGATAGTATCGCGCCGATTCCTCAGGTACGTAGCGCAGAACATCAAATGGAATGATGGACTCGCCAAGATCGCGCGAAGGAATCTGATAGTACTCGCTTTTCGCCTGAAGCAAGGCACTGGGAGTCACGCCATTATGTAGCAGCACTGTTTCAATCGTCGCGGAGGTCGCTGAAGTACCTCCCGCTTCGTGCTGGAGTGTAGGAATTTTTGAACGCTCTATAAGTTTCTTGTCCGCGAGGAGTCCGAGAAGGTCCATAGGATGATATGCTTCATGGCCTCACTTCCCTTTTCCACTTGCCGTGCCCGACTGGATATTGGAAGGAAGTACTGCGCCGCCAGAGGCCGGGGTTGAAGGAAGAGGCGCGAAAGGATCTATCCTGCCCACAGGTTCAATAGGGATAGTGATGCCGAAATCAGTGAGACTCTGGAACTCGGGGTTGGAGAAGATAGCATCGTCAAGCTTTACCGCTTGAAGGTTGGAAAGCGCGGTAAGAAGATTACTTCCACTTGTGCCCGAGACTGTCGCAGTGCTAGAGAGGGGCGTTGACGGGGCACTTGAGCCCTGCCACCACCACCAAAGGGCCCCGACAATAAGAAGACAGACAATGAGTCCAATCCAGAAATTTTTATGTGTCCGCAGATATTCCATATAGATCAGCGTAGCCAGTACGTTTGTATAGTAAGGGTGTAGGTAGTAACCGGGGCTCCCGTGGTAGAAACCGAGGCTGCCGTAGAATCGAATTTTATGTCTTCGACGTCGATAAGGCGGAGGCTACGCTCAAGATCCTCGAGAAAAGCAACAAAGTCGTTGTAATCGGCGGAGACACTAAAGGTAAGCTCAACCGACCCAACCGGTCCTGAACCGCTGCCAACGTTTTGAGAATTGCCTTGCTGACCAGTGTTAAGCGCAACATTTTGGACCTGGAGATGATAGCGCGCAGCAATGTCATTGATGTCAATGATGAGTCGTATATCGTCCACACTGTCAGGAAGAAGTAGCTGGAGCTTGTTGACGTCATCGCTGGAGAACGTATTACGCCGAGCGAGAAGTTGATCACGCATTGCGCGCACCTGTGATGATTGCGTCAGTGCCGAGTTGTACTGAGCGTACTGCCCTTGAAGGGTTTGTATATTCTGATAGGTGGGGTTGGTATAGAGCGCAAAGAGGCCCACCGCAGCGATAATAAGAATTATGGGTAGAAGTAGTCGCATAGAAATCTAGGGAGTTGTCCCAAATGGTTGTCCGCTTTGATAGGAAGACTGGCTCGACGATGCTGAGGAGGTTGGAGAAATGATGAGCGTAGAAGCCGACGTCGTCGTTGAAGCATTGGATGTCGAAGAGGAAGCGACCGAAAGCGTGCTTAGGGCATTACGATAGAGAATAAGTGAAGGGTCGACGGTCGCGGATACCTTGAAGACAATGTGGCCAGTGCCAGGATCCACATTAATATCAGAGAAGAGCACATCCTTGAGCGCCTGGCTCTGCCCGAATGTATCCGACTGAAGTGCGACACTCGAGAAATCAAGCGCCTCACCTGAGAGAGTAAGGGTGGCGCTTCCGTCGGGATTGATATCATATTCGAACCCAGTGAAACTCACGTTCTGGAGCGTGTTGTTTTCAAGAAACGTGAAAATGGAAGAGGGGGCCAGATGATTTGCGAGGAGCGTCTCAGCTGCATTGATGCGCGAATCGAGCCTAATGATATCTCCAATGACCGTCGGGTCATAGGCAGCCTGCGCTTCCTGAAGAGACGTACTCTCCGACTGGATGGCGCCTGCAAGATACTGCTCATAGGCAAACGCTCCTCCCGCGGCAATGAGAGAGGCGAAGAAAATGAGAATTGAGATAAACCAGAGTAACCCTGCGTGAGGCGCGGGCCGCATGGCGCTCGCGACAAGCGGCTTTTTAGGTATGAACGAAGCCTGCGCTTGAGGATCCATTTCTATTAGTATACCGCGCTCGTTTGTGCGAGGGCTCTTTTATTATCAACACAAAATCTTAGCCGAGCTCCTGCAAGCGCCTGAGCGCAAGACCTACTGCCACAGAGAACTCAGGCCCTGCTTCCTTGAGGATGCCTTCGAGGAAGGCAGGGGCTTCAGTCTTGCCAAAGGGGTCGGCGAGGCGCACTTCGGCCTGAAGCTTTGATTGGGAAAACTCACGAAATCCCTTGAGCGTAGAACCTCCACCGGTAAAGACGATCGTACTAATACTCTCCCCCATCCGCGCCTCGAAGGAGGCCTGCGTCCTTGAGATTTCCGAGAGAATTGGCGCGAGCGAAAGTTCGAAAGAGTGCTCGGCGTCAGAGGCAGTCATGGTAGCGCTCCCGGGAATGACCCCCGCAGGGGCCGATGCTCGGTCGAGACCCATTTTACGTTTGCGCTCCTCGGCCTGCGCAACGGTGATATTGAGGGCGCGAGAGGCGTTTAGAGTGAGCTCCTGGCTTCCCTGGTTAATGATATGACTCTCTCGCACGATGCCTCGTTCAACAACGTAGAACTTTGTCGTTGCGGCACCGAAATCAACTACAGCAACCGGAGCGATGCCATGATCGAGCGAGGCTCGCACCGCGCTAAAAACTTCTATCTCAAAGAAAGACGCAGAAAGCGCCGAGTCCAGAGCAATCTGTCGATATTTGGCAATTGTATCGTTATGGATCGCGACAAGCATTACTTCAAGCTTGTCTTGAACGTTTCCCGACTCCTTGCCACCACCGACCAATATCCAATCAAGTTGAACTTCGTTGATGGGCACCGGAATATACTTGCGTGCCTCGAGCGGCATCGTTTGCGCAAGCCTATCTTCAAGCGAGGCAGGAAGTCGTACAACAGAGACGAGACTTGAAGCGTAGGGAATCGCAATCCCTGCATCGACGGTCGTGACATTCGCTTCCTTGATGACTTCTTTAAGCGCCTCGGATATCTTATCGGCAGGCAACTGGGTCGCGCGCCCAACTTCCACTCCCGTGTACGGACCGAGCGCTATGGCCCCATAGGTTTCAAGGATGGCGCGGCCCCTCTCACGCCGAAGCTGCACTACTTTTATCGAGGAAGAGCCAATGTCGACGCCAATAACGCTGCGTACTTCCTTTGAAAATATATGGGAAAGAGAAAAGGACATAGAGAAACCGCAGAGCACCTTCCAGTATACTATGCGGCCTTGAGAGGTATGCTCCTTCCCCGTAACTATGCGAATCCTTGAACTCTCCAAAGAAGCGAAGACCGCTTTTAGGTGAGTGACGATATAGGCGCTGCGAAGTGGATAATCCTCCTTAAGAGGAGAAAATGGGGTAATAATGCGACTATGAGTTCCTCTGGCCTCACGAGCCGCGCTGCTTCGCAGTATCTTACGACGTTTGGATACAATGAGATCCCACAAAAACGCGAATCCCTCTTCCACAAGGTAGCCCGACAGAGCGCCTCCCCTATCAGCGCGATGCTCTTTGCTGCAGCGCTCCTGTCCTTTATCGGAGGCAAGACATTCGACGGCGGATTTATCCTCATACTTCTTATCGCTAACGTTCTCATCACTGCGCTTCAGGAACATAAAGCTGATACCGCAATCGAAAAACTCAACGAGCATATCACTTCCTCCGTTCGGGTGCTGCGGGACGGTGCCTGGGTGCAGATCACGTCGCGACTTCTGGTGCCTAAGGATCTCATCGAACTGAGGGCGGGCAATGTCGTTCCTGCCGATCTACGAGTAGCCGAGGCCAACAATCTCAGCACCAACGAGGCAGCAGTTACCGGCGAATCGCTTCCAAAGGAAAAAGCGGTGGGAGAGCTTCTCTACTCTGGATCCTTCGTATCATCAGGATTGGTGCGCGGCGAAATAGTGGCAACCGGCGGCAACACTCGTTTCGGCGCGACGCTCAAGAAAGCCGAAGGGAACGAGAAGAAAAGTTCGCTTGAAGAAAATATCTTGCGTATTTCCCGCTTTCTATCAATTCTCAGTCTCGCTGCCGCAGCAATCCTCACCGTAATACTGTGGGAAGGTCATGGGTCGATCGTTGAAATCTTACGACTTGACCTCTCGCTCCTCATCGCAGGAATCCCCATCAGTTTACCTGCGGTCATGACGCTCATCATTGCCTTTGGCGTTATCGCGCTCTCAAAGAAACAAGTCGTGGTACGCCGCCTCTCCTCGCTTGAGGACCTCGCCAATACTGATTTTCTCCTGACCGATAAAACCGGCACGCTTACGCAGAACAAGATTCAGGTGGATGAAGTTATCTCCTATGGCGCAGTCCCCCAAAGCGAGGTACTGCGACTCGCCTCCGCAATCGCCCAGGAAGAGCCAGACACCGTCATGAACGCAGCTATTCTCGAGAAGACGGGCTCCCCCTCCGGCCAGACACGCGTCTCCTATATTCCCGGCGATTCGGAGCGCAAGCGCAGCACCTTGGTATATACACGCGACGCAGAATTTGAAACCCTTTCTCTGGGAGCGCCGCGGGTCATTGCGGATCTGTGTCTCTTGGGTGAAAACACTCGGGAAGCGTTTGGGAGAGATATCGATCGACTCGCGGAGCGCGGCTATCGAAGCATCGCCCTCGCACGCGCACGGGGAGATGCTGAAAAAAATATGGAGCTCCTCGGGCTCTTGTCCTTATCAGATACGCTCCGAGAAGATGCAGCGGGAGTGATCTCATTCCTGCAACAGAATGGTATCGGCGTTGCCATGGTGACCGGAGATGACCGCGCCATTGCAAAAGAGATCGCAAGGAAACTCAATATTCCAGGATCGAATATTCTCTCGCGAGAGGATCTACTTGCTCGTGGATTCAAAGCACTCCAAGCTAAGGACTTCGAGAATACCCAGGCGTTCGCACAGATACTTCCTGAAGACAAACTCGAACTTGTGAAAGCCGCTGGGCGCTACTTCACTGTCGCTGCCAACGGCGATGGAGTAAATGATTTGCCAGCGGTCAAAGCAGCTTCGGTAGGATTTGCAGTCGCAAATGCCGTTGATGCCCTCAAGGGCGCTGCAGATATCGTGCTCCTTTCCCCAGGAATAGCTGTCATGCGCGATGCGTTTCTCGAAGGCAGAAAAATATTCGCTCGCCTCTACTCCTATTCTCTCTACCGTATTTCGGAAAGTTTCAGGCTTATTGTCACCATAGCGTTTCTTGGAATTCTTATTGGGAGCTATCCGCTCTCTCCCCTGCAGCTTATTCTCATCGCACTTCTCAATGACTTACCTATCATCTCGCTCGCCTTTGACCGCGTGAAGCTTGCGAATCGCCCATCGACCATTAACGTCA
>JAGWOD010000010.1 GCA_028871115.1 Patescibacteria group bacterium
GAAAATCCGCGGGATGCGCACTGCGCCTTTCATCGACGATTTTGTAGTACCCGTGCCCTCACTTCCAGAATTTTTGCCCAAATTACAGTCCATTCTTTCTGAGTACAATCTCTTCGAGACACTGGCAGGGCACATGGGCGATGGAAACTTCCATATCATTCCGCTCATCGACCCAACGCGCCCTGATGCCGCGAAGATCATCGATGAGCTCTCCCACAAGGTCTACGATCTTATCATTAGCTACCATGGTTCTATCACGGGGGAGCATAACGACGGCCTTATCAGGACTCCGTATGTTGAGAAGATGTTTGGCAAGGATATGACGGCACTTTTTCGAGAAGTAAAAAATATTTTTGATCCGTTGGATATTTTCAACCCGCGTAAGAAAGTGGGCGGAACGTTTGAGTATGCAGCAGAGCACCTCGACCTCGCTTCCTCAAAGTGAGGAAGTAAGATTCGCAGGAGTTTTAAGGCAGAATCCGATTGTTCAATTAACTTCAAGCACAAAAAAGTGATGATACTCACTGTTGAAAGGAATAAAGTCTCTCACTATGGGGCCGTGAGCGCGGAGTCGTTCTCGGATACGTGAAATTGAATATCTTTTTTTGCCAATCTCCCAATAATGTTCCCCATTAAAGGTATGTGTCTTTAAATACGGTAACTTATAAGCAAGTCGCGTTTGCGGCAAAAAAGGAATTTTTAGTGACATCGAAAGCATCGGACCAAAATGGGGGAGGCTGATAACAACATAACGACGCGCCACTCTGCATAATTCATCAAGCGCGCGGTCGAATTCATTAAATGGCAAGTGTTCAAGTACTTCGAACGCGCAGACAATATCGAACGATCGGTTAGCAATTGGCAATGTAGTTATAGAGGCAATGATGTCTGGATGCAGGTCCTCGGCAATATCAACCGACCTGTAAACTATAGAAGTGTTGTTCTTAATAAATGAGCCGAAGACACCATCACCTACACCAATTTCAAGCACTGAGTCTGGTGTCCTGCGAAGTACCTCACGAAGTTGATAATAGTAGCTCACAAAGCGTCCTTCGAACCCATATCCTCCGCATGTGTAGTGTTTTTTATCAGTTTGTTTTCTAGCTACAAAGGGAAGTCGAACCAGAGCATCCTCTCCGTCTCGTATGAGGAAGATCCCTTCAGAGGCAAGGGTGTAATAGGGTGAAGGGATCTCACGTAAAGAAGCTGTGGGGGAGTCGCTTTTATAAGGATTTTCAGCGAGAAAATCTCTTGTTATGAAAGAGTTAGACCGAAGATGGTAATCAGTCGCTTCTTTCATTGGGGTAGGTATTTAGATTATACCCCTTTTGTTACCTGTCTTGTGAGAAAGGTTTGAAGTTTTTTATTGCCCCGCTGTTCCTCCTGCGGGAATCATCGGCGCCTGGCTCCCTGTTCTTGCTGGACGGATTTGTATATTCTCTGCTGTAAGCGAACCGTCTGAATTCGACGTTCCCGTTATAGCAACATTCACTCCCACCGAAAGATCATTGAGCGACCCCGTAGTTGTCTGAAGTACCTGAGTTGAGGTCGCGAAGTAGACGACTTCTGAGCTACCGCTTGCAAGCTCTAGCGTCAAGCTAGTCGGAGATATTGAGAGAATCTGTCCTGCCGCGATACTGCCCCCTGCGCCACCTCGGCCGCCTGCAGTGAAATACTGTCCGCCACCGCGCCCGAAGGTCCCGTTTCCGGGAGTTTGGGAGCTCGCATAATGCGTACCGGTCCAGAAGGAGAGTCCTGCGACGACAATGAGAATAATGATGCCAATAATAAGGTGGTTGCGTTGCATATTAAGAATTGATGAATAATCGAATATATATACGAGAGAGAGTGTCTCTCTGGTGCCTCAAACCTGGATTTTGGAGAAGAAGTAGCTCCCGAGGATGATAAAGAGGGCGGCGATACCCACAAGTACCGCAACATCGATACCGAGGGAGTAATTGCTCGTGTTTATAAGAAGGGAGCGCATGCCGTCGATGCCGTAGGAGAGAGGGTCTATATAGGCGACGTCCTGGAGTGCCGTGGGTGCGCCCTGGAGCGGAAAGAGCGCTCCCGAAAGGAAGAAGAGCGGCATCACAAGAAAGTTCATAATGAGCTGGAAGCCCTGCATGTCCCTCAGAAGGGAAGCGACCATCATGCCGAGACCCGAGAAAAGCGTTGCTACGAGAAACATTACGAGGATGGCAGGCACAACAAGCGCCCAGTCATAAGGCCGGAAACCCGCAGGAATCATAATAATGAAGACAAGACATCCTTGGAGCGCTGCTACTGTTGCTCCGCCGAAGGTACGCCCGAGCATTATGGCGAGGCGAGAGACGGGAGCGACCAGAGTCTCTTTGAGAAAACCGAACTGTCGATCCCAAATAACCTGCATGCCATTGAAAATCGAGGTGAAGATAATCGACATGCCGATAATGCCGGGTGCCAAAAACTCTATGTAGTTGCCGCGTCCTGCGGCTTGAAATACCGCTCCGAGCCCGTAGCCCAAAGAGAGAAAATACAGGAGCGGCTGACCAAGCGCGCCTACGATACGAGATTTTGAGCGCAAAAAGCGCTTCATTTCCCGCAGCCACATGATGTACATTGTTCTCCACATATATATAGAAAAAATTATCGGCGACCCCACGCGCGTCCCATGTTGCGCAGGTGATCAACAGAGCCTGCTTCCTCTTCGCGTATAGCGCTTCCCGTGAGTTTCAGGAATGCTTCTTCGAGCGAGGAAGTTTTTGTTTTCTTCTTGAGTTCTTCGCCCGAGCCCATCGCGATAATGGTGCCATGATCGATGATGGCGATACGCTCTGCCACTTTATCCGCTTCTTCCATGTAGTGGGTCGTGAAGAAGACCGTAATGCCTTCGTCCCGGTTGAGGCGTTCAAGGTACTGCCACATATGGTTGCGTGTCTGCGGGTCGAGGCCCAGGGTGGGCTCGTCGAGGAAAATAATACGGGGATGATGAAGGAGTCCCCGGGCTATTTCAAGTCGTCGTTTCATGCCACCGGAGAATTCCCGCACGTAATTGTCCTTGCGCTCGTAGAGATCGACGAACCGCAGAAGCTCTTCGATGCGCTCTCGACGCAGGGGGCGGGCAACATTGTAGAGCACCCCATGGAACTCCATGTTTTCCCAGGCAGTGAGGTCGTCATCCAAAGATGGATCCTGAAATACAATGCCGAAAGAGTGACGCGCGGCATCCGCATCTCCCACCGGGTTGTGTCCGTCGATGAGAATGGAACCTTGGGAGGGGGTAAGGAGCGTAGTCAGCATTTTTATGGTCGTCGATTTACCCGCACCATTAGGGCCGAGGAATGCGAAGCGCTCCCCGGCACGTACCGAGAAAGAAATGTCCTTCACCGCCGTAAAATCGCCGAAGGTTTTACTGAGATGTGAGACTTCTATGATGTTTTTCTCTGCCATAGGTGGTAGTTACTCAGTATAGCAATTCCTACTCGTAGCGTAGCGCTTCAATGGGATTGAGCATTGCCGCCCTGCGTGCCGGATAGTACCCGAACGCCACTCCGATTGCAGCCGATACTCCGAAAGCGAGTGCTATAGCCTGCCAGGAGATACTCGTCGTAACTAATCCGGTCGCTGAAACGCCCATAGAAATGAGTATTCCCAAAATGATACCGATCATGCCTCCGATGACGGTGAGTGCTACCGCCTCGGCGATGAACTGCATGTTAATGTCCGCTCGGGTAGCGCCTATGGCTTTGCGCAAGCCGATTTCGCGCGTGCGCTCGGTGACCGAGGTGAGCATCATATTCATGATGCCGATACCACCGACGAGAAGTGATATCCCTGCGATGGCGCCGAGGAGATAGGTGAGCGTCGAGGTGATACTCGAGGCACTGGCAAGAATGTCCGCTTGGTTGATGATATTAAAATCAGCCTGGGTGGGGTCGCTGATGTGATGGAGCTGCAAGAGGAGCGTCGTCATGTCGTTTTGCACTTGCGTCATGACGGTGGGGTCCGTGGCACTTACATCTATAGAGGAGAGATACTCATCGCCTTGCAGGTAGTGGCTCGCGGTCTCCGCGGGGATGTAGATGAGATCATCAGCATTGTTAAATCCGGAGCCGCCTTTTGATACCGTAATGCCCACCACCAAAAACGGAACTCCCTTGATGGTAATGGTTTGTCCCACAGCATCTGAACCGTCTGGGTAGAGATCTGTCTCAGCAGTTGGCCCCAATACCGCGACTTTGGCGAGCGATTGGTTCTGTGCATCAGTAATAAAGGAGCCCTCCGAGACCGTTACATTCCGAATTTGTGCATATTCAGCGGTGACGCCATCGACCGCGACATTTGTGTTGTTACCTCCAGCGATGGCTTGGTAGCGTCCGTCAACTTCAGGGCTCACTGCGGCGACGTTAGCAACTTGGGCCCCAATCGCGCTCGCGTCGCTATAGGTGAGCGACTGTGCACTGCCGCGTCCTGCCGAAACTCCCGCCGCTCCTATGGTGCGTGCTGCCCCCGGCATGACCAGAAGCAAGTTGGATCCCAGAGATTCGATACTCGAGGAGATAGAACTTGAAGCACCCTGTCCTATGGAGACGAGCGCGATGACCGAGCAAATGCCGATGACAATGCCTAAAATAGTGAGTCCTGAGCGGACTCGGTTAGCGGAGAGGGCAGTGTAGGTTTCGTGAAATATGTCTTGGGCGGTCATAACTATTTATTGTTCATGGTGGCTGAGGTCTCCGCGACGGCGATGCTTCACGGGGCTATCCTCGAGTATTTTGCCGTCCCGAATATGAATAATGCGTGCAGCATGCTCAGCCACATCTTGTTCGTGGGTGATGAGAATGATAGTACGGCCACCATGTTCATTGAGATTCTGGAAGGTGCCAAGTACGATCTCGCCGGTCTTGCTGTCGAGGTTGCCGGTCGGCTCATCGGCGAGAATGAGCGTCGGATCGTTAACCAAAGCGCGCGCGATTGCTACACGCTGTATCTGTCCTCCGGAGAGCTCGTTGGAGCGGTGTTTAAAGTGCGTGTCGCTCAGCCCCGCAGAATGAAGTGCTTCCGTCGCACGTATCTCTCGCTCAGCCTCAGGCACCCCTTTATAGACAAGAGGAAGCATCACATTTCGCAGCACGGTGGTGCGGGGAAGAAGATTGAAGGATTGAAATACGAATCCTATTTCTTCCTTGCGAATTTCTGCGAGTTCATCGTCGCTTAGGGTTGAGACGTCATGGCCATCAAGAATGTAAGTGCCGGAGGTTGGCGTATCAAGGCATCCGAGAATATGCATAAGCGTCGATTTTCCAGAACCCGAAGGTCCCATAATGGCAACAAATTCGCCGTCTTTTACGCTGAAAGAAACGCCTTGGAGCGCCTGAAACGCGGCATCTCCCTTGCCGTAGGTCTTGGTGATGTCCCGTATTTCGATCATTAGCCTCCAATGATGAATCTGCCACCTCCGCCGCCCCCTCCTCCGGCGCGCGTCGCTCCTGCGCCTGAGGAAGTCGTTAGTATCGGTGTTACAGAGGAAGATGAGCGCACTACAACCTGCTCTCCTTGGGTGAGCCCCGAGATGATCTGTGTCGAGGTGTCGTTGGTCGCTCCTATGGTAACTGGAATAGCAACCGGCGTCTGGGACGTCTGCACGGAGGCAGCTACTTGAGTGCTCGACGTTGCGGAGGAGAGAGGGGGATTAAAGGTGAGCACGTAACTTGAACCATCCGAGGCAGTATGCACTGCTCCAGAAGGCACCATGAGGGCATTTGCAATGACGTTGGTATCGATGTTTGCAGAGACGCTCATGCCCGGTTTGATCTGTGCGTTCTGGTTAGCGAAACCAATCTTCACGGTATAGGTGACGACTCCCTGGCTTACGGTACCCACAGGGCTGATGTCGGCGACAGTGCCCGCTATGGTGAGATTAGGAAGCGCGGAGAAGGTGAGCGTCGCCTGATCGCCGATCTTCACCGTCGCTGCGTCCACCTCGTTGAGGGTGATTTCGGCGAGTTCTTCATTGGTGACGAGCGTTGCTACCGTCGTACCAGACCCTACCTGTTCATAGGGAGTGACATCGAGTCCTACGGTGCCAGAGAATGGAGCGGTGACGTAGTAATTATTGAGTGTTTGCTCTGCGTCGGTCAGGGCGTTCTGTGCGTTCTCAACCGCTATCTGATCTGTCTGGATGTCCAGAGGATCTGCTCCGGTCTGCAGTTGTGAAAGCGCTTCAGTGTTGACGTTGAGATTTCCCTCGTCGTTCTGAATGGTCGTGGTGTCGCCAAGAAGCGCCGAGGAGTGAGTGGCGAGTTTGCTTGTATAGGTTGCGAGGTTACTGATTTGAGTTGTCGCAATCGAGGGGGTCGTAAGGTTATTGGAAGTGAGTTCGTCGGAATAGAACTGGATAAGCGCGTTGGAATCCTTCACGGCGTTCGTGATAAGGCCGATGGTGTTGTAGGTCTCTGTAAGGAGACTCTGAATAGTCGACGTGCTCGCAGTTGCGAGATCGACACTCTTGTAGTCATTAAACGTAGTTGTCCAGGAAGTGTTTGCGGTCTGATAGGAATTGTACGCATCGTCGCGGTAGGTCTGCGCGTCCGTCGCGTCGTACTTGGCGATAGCGTTATCGTAATAGTCGATATTCCACTGATCGGACTTGTTGGTTTCTGTCCCAAAATCTACGTCCTCCAGTCCCGACATAATGCTCGGGAGATCAAGGAAGGCGTTGGCGAGGTCAGTGGTGCCGTTTGAATAAGCGGTGACGAGGCTGCTTTGTGCCGAAGTTACAGCGTCCTCATCCTGGGTCAGGGAGAGGGCAGTCGGTGGTTCCTGGAGTTTTTCGAGAGCAAGTTGTGCATTCTGGAGGGAAATTTTTGCGTTCTGCACCGATTGCTGGGCATTTGTAGGATCGACTTCAGCGATGAGCTGCCCTTGAGCCACCTCTTCTCCATCCGTCACCCCGATGTAGATAATTTGTCCGCCTGCCTGGGGTGAGAGCGAGAGTTCGTTCGAGGCAGATACTTGTCCCGTACCGCTCACTGAAACGATGAGGGTGCCCGTCTGGGCGTTCCCCAGCGTATACGTGGGAATCCCGGCGGTCGAGGTGACACTCGCATACACCCGCCAGGCCACAAAGAGGATGATAAGACCAATAACGGTGCTCCAGAATTTGTGGGCAAATATAAATCGACGCACCCGGGCGTATATGCCGGAGAGTCCTTTCTGCGTGAGCGGTGGTTGTGCCATATATAGTTAAATATTACGGGCGGGACCCTGAGGTCATGATAAAGAAATAGCCAGGAGTTGATGTCGCAGGAGGAGGCATGATGCGCACGAGTTCAGCATCGATGGTGCCGCTTTGATCAGGGGTGCCGATAACTACAACCTGTTCTCCCGTTGAAAGGGCACTTGAACTCGCATTCCCTTCACTGTCTCGAATGACGGTTGAAGAGGAGATGAGGATGCCTTGGGACTCATTGCTCCGGGTTGCAAGCACAAATCTTGGCAAGCTCACGCTCGATATCGTGCCTACCGTTCCATGTCCTCCAATCATCATGGCGCTGCTGCTGAAGCCTGTATATCCGAAAGGTCCTCCGAACCGCTGTGAGGCTCGGTGCATGCCCGCGATGACTCCGATTTGGAATGACAGGAAAAGAAGAATGAGCCCGCCGAGTATCCAGAGAAGTGTTCGTATCAAGTGCGAGTGAATATAGTTATGTTTTTGTTCTTCCATACTAAAAAATAAAAGCTGCTAAGCAAGCGAAGAGTAGTTACGGATGATACGCATATTTGCCAACGCACGCGCAGTGGACCACAGGAACACCAGAAGTGACACACACACCAGAGCGAGCGGCAGTGCCGGAAGCGATTCCGCGAGTGAGAGCCCGATCTCGCGCCAAGAGGAAGCGACAACATCCGTGTCGGTAAACATAAGTTGCATGAAATCCCCGAAGCCCGAGAGATAGAGTTCCTGGGAAGCGTAGAGGGCAGCCTCCGCGAAGCCGAGAAGTGAGATCAAAGCAATCATAGTAAGAGCGATGGCACGCCGCAGGGCAAGGCGCCGCTTAAGCCCCGCGACTGCATAGAGAATGCGCTCCCGAAGCCCTCTTGGCGCCGGGTGAGTGGGTAGCTGCGAAATACGACCAGGTACATGCTGTTCATTCATAGTCGTTTCATTACTCTATACGTTCTTTTTAGCTATTTTGGTGCCTTTCCACGAGTTTACGCAAGGCAATGAGCGCTCGGCGATGGCGGCTTTTTACGGTATTGAGAGGTTCGTTGAGAATAGCTCCAATTTCCTCGAACGTAAGCTCTTCGCGGAAATGGAGTATGAGAACTTCTCGCGCCCGCACAGGAAGTTTTTCGAGCGCCTCTTCAAGCATCTCGATGTTTTCAGCTTCCGCGAATGCTTCATCAGGAAGTGGAGCGGTGTCGGGAAGTGTGTCGGTGAGATAATTACTGCCGTCATCGCGCTCGAATTCGGAGAGGGCGGTACTGCGTCTTCTGCGCAGATGATCCACGGTTGTGTTGCGCGCTATCGTAAAAAGCCAGGTACGCACTCGCGCGCTTTGGGAGCGGTATTTTTTAAGATTATGCCAGGCCTTGAGAAAGGTCTCTTGAGCGATATCTTCTGCCTCATGCGTGTTACCACAGAGTCGGAAGGCGAAATCATACACAGAGGAAAGATGACGATCGACCAGTGTGGTGAACGCTTCCTCTTCCCCCGCGAGATAGGCGGCGATCAATGCTTCATCTGTCGGCACTGGCGTATTTTACTCTAGTGCCGCACTCGTGTCTTTTACTTGTACATAATGTTCAATATGATAACGATGTATATAAGGAGCCTCAGATGATTGCTAAACTTATCTAGGCGTATACTTTTTGATATGGAACCGCTCGCTTCAAAAAGTCGTCCCGAGTCTCCATTAGAAGTAAAAGAGACGGTGGTCTTGGGCGGAGGCTGCTTTTGGTGCACGGAGGCAGTCTTCAAGATGCTCAAAGGTGTCATCTCGGTCGAACCCGGCTACGCGGGTGGAGAGGCACGCACAGCAACCTATGAGCAGGTAAGTCGAGGCGATACGGGTCACGTTGAGGTCGCTAAAATTGAATATGACCCGAACCGCCTTGCCTTTGAGGAACTCCTCGGAGTTTTCTTTGCAGCTCATGATCCGACGACGCTCAATAGACAAGGCAACGACGTTGGTCCTCAATATGCCTCGGTAATTTTCTATACAACCGAGAGCCAGCAGAAAAAGGCCGAGAACTACATCGCGGCCCTCAATAAACGCTACGGTAACCGTATCGTGACGAAAATTACTCCGTTTAAGGAATTTTTCCCGGCGGAGAACTACCACAGGAATTACTATGAGGCGCATAAAGATGCCCCCTACTGTGAGCTTGTTATTGCGCCAAAGCTCGAGAAAGTGGAAGAAAAGTTCTCGGGACTCGTCAGAGAAGATACTTGAATGCCCATTGACCAATTCGAACAAATCGTCGCCGAGGAATTTCCTCTTGCCATACCGGAGAAGTTCCAGTCGCTCATTCGCAACGTGGGCGTGCTTGTTGAGAGGGAACTCTCCCAGGAGGTACGCAAAGAAGAAGGCTTAGGCGAGCATGAGACGCTCCTCGGGCTCTACCATGGGATCCCCGCAACTGCCCGAGGCGATGTCTATGGCGTGGGGGCGACGCTTCCTGACACCATCATTCTCTATCAGGCTCCGATAGAAGAAGAAGCATGGCACCTTGCCCACGGCAAAGCGGAGCTATTCGTTCAAAGCGTGCGAAAGGTTGTCAGGGAAACCATTTGGCACGAGGTCGCACATCATTTTGGTTTCAGCGAAGCACAGGTGCGTCGCCGGGAGCAAGGGCGGGGTGATCATTCGTGATACACTCTTTTTCATGCAAGAGAAACCATCTCTTAGCCCCTACATTCTCATTGCCCTTTCTTTCATCGGCATCGCCGATACCCTCTATCTTTCAATGCTTGCCTACACCGGCGCCTCGGCTGCGTGCAATCTGCTCCACGGCTGCGACATCGTACTCCATAGCGCCTACTCGAAATTCTTCGGCATGCCACTCGGTTACCTCGGGCTTGTCTACTACCTATATATGCTCGCGCTTGGATTACTCATTGCCATTGAGCCGAAATCAAAAGTTCTTAGAATTGCAGCCCTTATCTATACCGGTATCGGGCTCCTTCTTTCCATAGGGTTTGAAACGCTCCAAGCGACCGTCATCCATGCTCTGTGCGAGTACTGTGCACTCTCAGCGCTCACGACACTTCTTCTTTTTGTTGTTGCCCTGTGGTATTGGAAGAAAAGCAATTCTGTCCTTGCATGAAAAAGGATTCTGCTGTTTAGTGGCGGCAGATTGGACTACCACAAGAGGAGGCAGCAATGCCTAAGCGTAAACCCCGCAAGGGTAAGCTCCGTAAAGGGACCGCATACTACCGGCGGCACCACTATGTTATGCCCCCCTGGCTTCGGCCGAAACTCAAGTTCCTGCTCTCGAGGGCGGAGAATAGCGAGACGTTTCTCGCACGAATCGTCCAGATTTGGCCGCCGCACGACCCCCGATACATTCTGGTGAGCAGGGCCTACGAGGTGGCGAAGGCGGCCTTCGATCATCAGAAGCGCAGCGATGGTGAGCGGTATTTCGAACACCTGCGTGCTACGGCGCTCATCGCCATCGTGTATTTGCGGATTCGGAGTGCTAACATCATCGCCGCCCTCCTGCTCCACGATATCCTCGAAGATCTGCCCAAACAGTGGACCTACGACGATCTTGTCCAAAAGTTCAATACCGAGGTCGCGGGGCTTGTGTCGTGGGTCACCAAACCTGCGCTCGGCGACCTGTTGCCCACTAAGGACGATGTGGATCGTCGCTACCATCGCCGGCTGCGGGGCGCGCCGCGCGAAGCGGTACTCATCAAACTCTGCGACCGCCTCCATAACCTCATCACGATATGGTCGCAGCCACGCGAAAAGATCTTGAAGAAGATATCCGAGACCAGGGACTTCATTTTGCCCCTGGCCGAGGATCATCAGCTTCTCATCCACGAAATCGAGGACGTTCTCTCTGAGGTCGAACGTCGCATCGAGAAATCAAGGTAATAACTCAAAGGCCCCCAAGAGGGGGCCTTCTTCTTGGGAAAACGTTTAGGACATTTTCCGGTAGAGGCGGTAGAGGAAATACAGAAAGAGTATTGCGACGAAGGGATAAAAGATCCACGCGTTATCAACGACGAATTGGGCAGTCATGAGAAGGTAGTAATAGATCGTCCAGAAGACCGAAAGTATCCATTCGGAAAGGTTGTTAGGATTTGCTGCTGCAGAAGCGTTTGCTGGCGATGTGTTTTGTGTCTGCGCGCCCAATACTTGTCCCAGCAGTTTAGGCTTAGTTGCCGCAATTTGCTGGTCGATCGTATTGGCTAGGCTTTGCCTTGCGTTGTCTATGGCTGAAAATGCCGGAGCTGCGGCCGATGCAGCTTGCGGAGAGATATTCGCCAGCGCCTGTTGAATAGGAGTGGAGGATTCTACCGCCGCAGCAGTATTCGAAGAAGCGGTCGGCTTTGGCGCAATAATAAATGTTGCCTCCTCCGTCGCTATCGTCGCTCCGCTTTCATCCTCCAGTTTTGCAGCGATAGTCTGCGTGCCTGGGGCGGCACTCCATGAAATAGAGACGACACGAGCTTCGCCCGCCGTGAGCATGGTGGAGACGTTACCCAATTCGTTCGACCCATCGTCAAAGACAACCTTTCCTTGGAATGCCTCGCTCGTTGGGTTAGTGACGCTCGCATAGATAAGCACCTGGTCGCCGTCCGTTACTGCCGAGCGCGATAGAAACACCGACTGCGTGGCGAATCCCACGCCAGCGTCTGCCGCCGCTGCCAGGGGAAAACAGATGAGGACAAGGCATACGAGGAGTGTGCGTCGCATGCCGTAATTATAGAGCACAAATGCGTATGCCAATTGCGCTTGTGTACTAAGGGTTTTTAGCGCAGGTCGATTCGTTCTTGACGAGTTCGGGCAGGGGAGTACTGTTGAAATCCAGTTCGTCAGGGCAGTTTTTACGTTTGTCCAGTCTAATTTTAGTAGTAAGGAGCATTTTAAAATTAAATACAATTATATGGACGCTAGCTTGTTCGTGCGTCGTGCACTGCCCGCTGTTGCATCGGTCGGACTTTTTATTTTTCTATACGCTCCCGGTATCGCGCTCGGTTCGACCTCGCAGCTCGCGTCAGCTCCATATCCTTGCAACAACGCGAGCACGACCCCTTTTCTCACGGGAACGGCAAGCATCACCAACGATCCGGATTCGGCAAATTCCGGTGGCAACTGGGCAACTGATGCGTTCACCGAAAACATAACGGTCTGGATGGGTGCGGACGGCACATCCTACTGCGCGCAAGCAAACACGACTGACGGGACGTTCGTGACGACGGGACCAACTTCTCCCAATGCAGGCGCCCCCCTGAGGGGCGGCATTACCGGCACGTTCGTCGGCGGGGAAACCTACACGTTCGCCTCCACCTCGCTCCCAGCCCTCAATGGAGCCTATAGCACAAGCTCGCCTACGACATTCACGCTTCCCTCGAGTTCGACGGCCGGATTTTCCTGGTGGGTTAATCAGGTATTTCCGGGTATCGCTTCTTCGACCGGCTCGAGCTATACCAATACCTACTGGCTGAGCTATACGACCGCCAATAACGGATCATGGATAGATTCCGATCCGGTCTCGGGCGGCAATAATACGGGCGACATCACGACAGCAATGGCCGATGTATACGTCGACGCAACCAATGGCAGTGATAGCAACGACGGCACGTCCGGAAGCCCAGTTAAGAGTATTAATCAGGCCCTCAGCCTTGTTGCAGATGACGGCACGGTGCACGTCGCGGCCGGCAGCTATGACGCATTCTCTGTCGTCGGCAAGACGGGCGTGACAATTGAAGGCGCTGCTGCGAGCTCGACCATCATTGCTCCCACCGCATTTATTAATACCCATGTCGGGCATAAATACACCGCGGATATGCAGGCATCCGTGTTCGTCAATAATTCGACCGGTATCACCCTGAAGGATCTGACCATCGGCAGCGGTTCCACCGTCGGCAGCAATCCGGACGCCCTCCTATTCTGGAATGATTCAACCGGCACCACGACCGACAGCGTGGTCGAGGACACCTATCCTATCAACGGGGTTCAGACGGGACAGGGCATTGCGGTCGACGCAGGAAGCAGCCAGACCACCAACCTCAGCGTCGACAATACCGCCATAAGTGGGTTCCAGAAGAACGGCATCGATGTCGAGGACGGCAACAGTGGCAGTTCCTCGGGCGACTCTATAACGCTCAGCGTCATAGGGGGCAGCATCACCGGCGCCGGCGCGACGACGACTATCGCCCAGAACGGCATCGTGCTCTGGAACGAGGGGGGCGGCACGGTCACCGGCTCGGTCAATGGAACTTCCTTCTCCGACTTCGAATACGCCACCTCGAGCGCCTATGCCACCGGCATTCTTGTCTACGGAGGAGCAACTCTGACGAGTGTCTCAAACTCCACCTTCAGCAATAACAACTATCATATTGCTCTTGTTCCGGGTGCAGCATCCACGGATGCGACCTCCGGCAACACCTTCGACGGCGTCTCGCCAAGCACGGCCACACTTGCACAGCTCGGCACGTTGCAGGACGAACTGCTCGATCAGGTAAGCAATCCCTCCTACCAAAATATCTTCGTTCTCCCTAATTCCACGATCGCAAATACCAATACGGGCATAGAGGCAGCGGTTAATGCGGCGCCTGCGGGTGGCACGGTTTATGTCGCCCCGGGAACGTATACCGAACAGGTGAACATAGGCAAAGATCTTACGCTTCAGGGTGCGGGCAATACTACAGTGATTGATGCTCCAGACACGCTTTCTACGTTCTTTTCGACATCGGTTGGATCAGCTAGACCGGTTGTATATGCGCATGGCGCCAACGTCACCGTCAAGAATCTGGAAGTAAACGGGCTCGGCAAGGGCAACGCTAATTCCTCGTTCGCGGGTATTGGCTATTACAACGCCGGCGGTACCGTTTCAGGTACCACGGTGACCGGGGTGCGCAACCAGCCGTTTGACGGCGATCAGAACGGGACCGCCATCTACGCGATCAACGATGCAACGACGAGCACGCTCACCATCTCAGGCAATACTGTGAGCGATTATGAAAAGAACGGCATCGCCGCACGCGGCACGGGGCTTACCGCTGATATCTCCGGGAACACCGTAACGGGCCAAGGCGCGGCGACTACCACCGCGCAGAACGGCATTGAAATTGCCTACGGCGCAGGCGGCTCGGTAACGGGCAACACCGTTTCCGGAAACGACTGCACGCTCAGCAACCCGAGCGGCGATACCTGTACCGGTGACTTTGTTTCCGGTCAGTACGCCGACGGTTCGGCGGGCATCATTATCTACGCGCCCGGCAGTGCTTCGGTAACGGTGGGCAATAACACCCTGACGGAGAACCAGATCGGTGTCTGGACGGTCGGCGCAAGCGCTATATCGGTGGACGGGAACACCATTTCCGGTTCAAATGACGGGCTCGGCGTCTCAGTCTGGGATACCGACCAATTTGGCGCGGCCGATACTTCGACGACGGGCACGATCAGCAACAATACAATCTCCGGTAACGAATACGGCGTACTGTTGCGTCACTACAACAGCGCCGGTACGGCGGTTCCTGATGTCGTGGTGTCCTCCAAGAACAACCTGAGCGGGAACACCACCGCAATCTCCTCCGACGTCGCGGCCAATGCGACTGAGAACTACTGGGGCCACTCGACTGGACCGGCCGTCAACGACATCAAAGGAAACGGAACGGTGAGCTACGCTCCGTGGTACACGGATGCCGCCATGACTACGCTCGAATATTCGACCACCCCCAACACTAATGGCGATGAGACCACGACCACCGGAAGCAATGCGACGACACTCAGCGGCAACAGCACGCAGAGTGGAACAGTTTCCGTGACGGCCGACATCTCGGCAAGCACCACCATAACAGGTAATTCGACCTGGAACGGCCTGCTCGAGGCTCCGGTCGCTTCGACTACCAGCCTTTCATTTCAAGGCTACGATACGACGGTCACCTCCGCGATATCTATCGGGTCAAGCGCAAGCGATCTTCTCTTCAGCAACCCGGTGAAGCTCGTCTTCTCGGGCCAGGCAGGAAAAAGCATCGGCTGGTACAACCAGGCAGGAACATTTACAGAAATTACTGAAACATGTACGGACGCAAACACCCCTGAAGTAGGCAGCAATCAACTCTCAACGACAAGTCCAGGCGAGTCCTGCAAGGCTAATAGCGGTAGCGATCTCGTCGTATGGACGACGCACTTCTCGACCTTCGTGACCTATAGCACTACACCGGCAGCCCCGATCATTTCCCCCAACGGCGGCTCGTTCACTGGATCGGTTAACGTAACGATGGACAATACCGATCCTAGCGCGACCCTTCGCTATACAACCGACGGCTCCAGTCCCATCTGCGGCGGCACTGGTAGCACCTATACCAACGGGCAGACGCTAACGTTCACCACCACGACGACGCTCAATGCGATCCGCTGCGCCAGCGGCCCTGTGTCATCCCCGATGTCTTCCGCAACCTTCACCATAACGGCGGCTTCTTCCGGTGGAGGAGGTGGCGGTGGCCCTATTGTCGGCACACTTGGCGTCATAAATGGTGGCACGTTAGGAGTCACCTCGGGCACGATCGGCGGGGAAGTTCTCGGCGCAGCAGCGTATAACTTCGCTAACAATCTGACCGTGGGCTCGCAAGGTACTGATGTGGTCGAGCTTCAAAAGGTGCTCATCGCCGAGGGCGACCTCACGATCTCAACACCGACAGGCTACTTCGGCCCGCTTACCAAGGCCGCAGTCATCAAATACCAAACTGCCCATAGCATAACGCCACAGAGTGGATATGTAGGCCCTCTGACGCGCGCTGTACTCAATGAAGGCACGACACCTACCACACCTGAGGTTACGACTTCTTCAGTGGGTTCATCTCTCACCAGCGTGCAAATACAGGCGATCATCAGCCTCCTCCAATCTTTTGGAGTTGATCCCGCGACGATCAGCAATGTCAGTGCGGTGCTCCACGGCGGACAATAGCAACATAGTCTTCCAACACAAAAAGAGCCCTCTGGGCTCTTTTTGATTCCCATATATACTTTGAAGCAAGGTATGCCCGGACAACCACCCAAAGGAGGATTCTTCGGACGATTGCACCGCTGGTTCATTCCCTCGCGACACAACGATTATCATCCGCATGTATTCGCGAGATGGGGACTTTTTATCCTCACGGTGCTCATCGTCGGGGTAGAAGGGTTCTTGATGGCTAATCTCATT
>JAGWOD010000024.1 GCA_028871115.1 Patescibacteria group bacterium
CGCGCGAGGGCGGAGGTGCCGATGCCGCCCACTCCGATAACGTGCACGCGCCGCAGCGTATTCCAATCGATAGGATTCATTTTAGATTCTCGGCGAGAGTCTTAAACTGTGCTCCGCGGTCATACTCGTTCTTGAACATGCCGAAGGATGCAAACGCGGGAGAGAGGACAACACTTTCCCCAGAAGTGGCGGCTTCCGTGGCCGCTCTAAACGCCTCGGCGAGGGAAAGATAGACTGGGCTTTGCGCAAACTGCGATTTGATTCTCTCGGTGCCGCTACCCGCAAGGAGAAAGATTTTCTTGCAATGAACCTTTGCAGCCTCGGCAAGACCCTCAAGTGGAAGCTCCTTGTCGGCCCCGCCCATGATAAGGAGTATGGAGCGCTTCCCTTCCGGATCGAGGGCCTCAAGGCCCGCCATGGTCGCGGTGGGGGTCGTAGCCGTCGTATCGTTGTATATCTTCACTCCCTTCCACTCCCGCAGAAATTCCAAGCGTCCGGGCACCCCGGCAAATTCCCGAAGTGCTCGTAGTATCTCGCTATCCGGAATCTCCATTGCCCTGCCTGCAGCGAGAGCGCAGGCGGCGTTATCCCGGTTATGCTCGCCCAAAACACGCAGCCTGAGGTCCTGGGGCAGATCCGCGCTTGAGGCGATAGCGCGGCGGGCCCGGATACGGTCGCTGTAGTTTTTAAGTATGAGGTCGGATGCCTGTTCGCCAATGACGAGCGTGTCTTTGGGCCCCTGGTGAAGAAAAATCTCCGCCTTATCGGCGAGATAGGCATCCATATCTCCCCCGTAATAGTTGAGGTGATCCGGATAGAAGCTCGTGAAAACAGCGATAGAGGGACTCAGATGCTCCTCCCGAAACCCCTGAAGCTTCCACGAATCGAGTTCAAGAAGTACCGTACTACCCTTCGAGAGCTCCGGAAGCTTGGAGAGTATCGAGGAACCTGGGATATTTCCTCCTTCGATAACCCGCCTGCCCGCCCCAGAGCATATGTCCCGGAGCATCGCGGTCACGGTCGTCTTTCCCCGCGTGCCAGTAACGCCAATAATCGGTACTTGCTGCGCACGGGCAAAGCGCGCGAAGAGCCCCGCCCACATAGTGATAGGAATGCCACGCTCTCTCGCCCGCAGGATATAGGGAGAATCCTTTGGCGTTGCAGGGGCTTGTATGACGAGGTCCGCCTCCTCGAAATCGGAGAAATCATGACGGCCGAGCGTATATCGGATATCGGAAAATTGACCGAGCTTCTCAAGGGAGGGGGCAAGCTCAGCTTCGGATTTAAGGTCTGTAACAGTAAGGTGAGCACCAGCTCTTGCAAGGAAAGAAATATCTTCATTGCCGCCGAGAAGCCCCATGCCTATGACCGTAATGCGCTTGCCCGAAAAAAACTCTTGCCATGACTGCATTCCCCAATCATGAAGCACCCCTCTTCTGTGCGCAATAAGCAGAAGAGGGGTGCAAGGAGCTTACCGAGCGCTTATTGCTGCGCCTGGGCGGGTGGCAGAAGCACGCCCGTGATGAGATAGACGACGCCGTTACTTGCTTTGTATTCCTGTACCGCGTAATAGCTTCCTACTTGGGCGGTCTGCGTGCTCAAATTCACATTGAAGTTGAGCATGTCCTTGGAGAGCGTGGTTATATCTCCGCTTGAGACTGCATCGATATTGAGCGCACGGCCCGAAACAACATGGTATTCGACGAGGCGTTTAAGACCCGCTGCAGAGAGATTCGAGACGGTGCCCGCAGGAAGCGCATTGAATGCTTCGTTGATTGGCACGAAAATCGTATATGGTCCTGCGCCCGTCGTTATTGAGGATACCCCCGTGCTTCTGAAGTAGGCGTTGAAATCGCTTGCATCAGCAACGCTTGCGACAATGGCATCGACGGTCGAGGCCGTTTCATTAGTGACTCCCACTGATGGCGAAGAAGGGTTCGTTGATGTGGCCGCTGTTGTGGTAGCGGTCTCGATTGGAGGAACTGACGTGGAGGAAGAACCAGCCCACCACCAGATACCAATAGCGATAAGCACCAAAATGATGAGGCCAATGACCCAGGCCGTTGTACTACTTTGTCCTTTCATATTTGTATTAAAAATGATGTATAAAAATGACTATCTAAACCAGGACTCTATTATAGCGCGGAAGGCACCCTAAAGAAGACGCTCTCGAATCCATGGACTTACAGGCTATTTTTAGCCTACTTCAATGGTTTTTTGGGTACTGGGGAAAAGCTTCGCCACACGCATTCGAAACATTTCTGAATCGGCAGAGATCCGGAAATGGAGCTTCCCCACTCCTTTCGTGTTAAAGCGCTCCGCAGCTTCACGCGCAACTGCTTCTGCGGGATCGATGATTTTTATCTCGGGGAAATATGTTCCAGCCACAGTTTCGATCTCTGTACGGACAAGAGGATAATGGGTGCATCCGAGAATAAGCCCCTCGTAATGCTCCCCTAGTTTTTGGCTGAGCGCTTCCCTAATGATTCCTGTGAGCACACTCTCGGACGCCCCAAACTCTATGGCCCCCGCAAGATCGGGAACAGGAAGAGGGTCGAGAGTAACCGTTCCGTTTACCGCACGCTCATAGAGTTTGGAAGCAATGGTTGCAGGCGTGGCAAGAAGGAGCATGTGCTCTCCCGCGTAGGAAGAGAGTGACCGGGCGAATGGAAGCGACATCTCGAGAAGAGGCGATCGTTCAGCTGCATTCTCAAGCACAGAGGGTGAGACGCTGTTGCATGCGGCGATAAGCTCTCCGGCGCGCATGGTCTTAAGGGTCGCGATACCTCCGAGCGCAAGGCGTCGAAGCTCCTCCGGGTTCCGGAGTCCGTAGGGAGCATTTTTGATGTCTCCGAAATAGGCAATGTCCGCCTGGGGTGCTTGCTCACGCAGGGCTTTGAGCACTGA
>JAGWOD010000003.1 GCA_028871115.1 Patescibacteria group bacterium
ATAACACCGTCAGTTGCAGCGACGACAAGTACTGCGCCGTCCATCTGCGCCGCACCGGTGATCATGTTCTTGATGTAGTCCGCGTGGCCAGGAGCGTCGATGTGCGCGTAGTGGCGACTCGGAGTCCAATACTCAGAGTGGTGAAGTGCAATCGTGATGCCACGTGCCTTCTCTTCAGGAGCATTGTCGATGCCGTCGACTCCCTCAACGCGCGCTCCATAGCCTTGGTCCTTCGCCATGTCGAGCGTGTGGAGAATGCTCGCAGTGAGCGTGGTCTTGCCGTGGTCGACGTGACCAATGGTGCCGACGTTGATGTGCGGCTTTGCCCGTTCAAATGTTGCCATATTAATTTAAAACTAATGCCTACTAATTTATAATTGCCGCCCGTTTCCTACCCGCAGAGAACCGCGTGAAAGAAAAAACCCGCAATGAATGCGTTAGGGAAACTATATATGAGGCTATAAAAAGAAGCAACTCTTTGGACGTGGTACAACATAAAGATACACTTGATATGTATCTAATTGAAGGAATAAAAGAAGGCGCGGACATCAGTCCGCGCCATAACTTCTCTCTTGATTGCTAGTTCCTGGCTATTGGAAAAGTTTTGAGATCTTCTCCTCCAACTGCCAAAAGATCTTTCCGCGCCAATTCTCAGTGCCCTGTGGCGCAGTGAACACCCATCGATCTGTCCAGGCGTTCTGGTCGCCGGTGCGGATCAAAACGTCGACGACCAAGACATGCTCCGCGCTTGCCGGAGTGTCACCCTCTTGTTGGAGTGTGAGAACGCCAGCGGCGACTTTGCTGCCGGGCTGAAGCCATGATGCCGTCCGCATCGTCGACCAATCCTGAAGCGAGGTCGGGATGTTGACGTCACTGCCGTAGCCAGCTGCACGGAAGGCCTTAATCTCCGTTGGTGTAGCGAATCCGATATTACTTAGATCCACTTCCAGCAGAGCGGGGCATGAAGCTGTCATCGGATTTTCACCGAACCAACCTCCGAGCACTTTCGCCTTCCGCCCTTGAGCGGCAAGTGTGTCCTTGAGATCCCCCTGCAGGCCCAGCTTGAGGTCCGTGTTCTTGGTGTAGTTCTTGGTCGTATAGATACAGACCTCACCCATATTCTTCAGCGACGCCGAGGGAGTGGCAGTTCCCAGATAGGAAACCTGTTCGCTGGATTGGAGAGTGATATTCGAACTCTTCTCCAGATTCCAGGTGCCGCAGCCAGACAGCGTAGCCATCGCGAATGCGATGAAACAGAAACGCGCAAAGCGCATGACCAACTCTCCTTCTCTAAGTGGCTAGAGTATCGAATGGCAATGACCGACTGATAAAATTATATCACACTAAATACACAAAAGTCAAGACCCAATATAGCCCAATTTATCAAGCTATATTGAGCCTAACTATATTTTAGAAGTGACCACCATAAACACTAAATTTCATTAAATTGCGGATTTATATGGCAGGTGACTGATAGCCGTGAGGAAACGACCTTGCCATTCATGCACGAAAGCGTATAGGTGGTAGCTGCTTGGAGGGATGGAGAATTGTAATTTCCACTTGGAATTGATGCGCTCTCAGGAAGGCTCGAATCGTTTCCATTACTTGAAAGCGTACAGGAAGTTGCGTTTTGGACAGTCCAACTTACAGTGCATGCACTTCCAGGATTTACTAGCGTAGGTTCTTCAGAAATAGAAATGGTTGGTGCTATGCAACTTGAATCAGAAGGAGAAACAGCGGGACATGAGCCATTGCATTCATAAGTTGCCTGGTTCGTCATACCACATGAGTTTGGAGTAGATGAACAAGCGCTTCCACTTACAGAGTTGCAACTACCTCCTGAAACTGTTGACCCCTGGCATTGGCCATTGCTTGTACATGAGGTATTGCTGGGACACAAAAGTTCAGCATGGCCGGCAGATGCGCAACTTATATAACCTTGCGGTATACACTCCTTAGTATCTGGATCAAGATTATAACCAGTAGGACAGGTATAGGTGGAGCCCGCTTGACCCTGTCGCGTTAATGTATTTGCTTGTATGGCCGCTTGAGTGTTAGCTGGAGGAGCACTATTGTTGTTGCTACCCCCACCACAACCCGAATAGGGATAAACGTCCGATCCTGAAAGACATGTGGACGCTGTTCCTAGTGATAAAAGCGTATCAGCAACGCCAAAATCTTCAACTAGAGAAAATCCTACTGCGCCATCTATGCTACTTGTGATGCTGGCAATTGTCCCTGCTACTGATGCATACGTGTCTGCCATTCCTA
This sequence comes from Patescibacteria group bacterium, assembly GCA_028871115.1. Lineage (GTDB taxonomy): Bacteria > Patescibacteriota > Minisyncoccia > Phycocordibacterales > SBAW01 > JAKALC01. The sequence continues at coordinate 2,272 of JAGWOD010000003.1, forward strand.
CCGCAGCTGCAACCGGAGCTAAGGCCCCCAAGGAAATAGCCACTGCCGCTATCGTGGTAATAATAGAAAAAATGGGACTTCCAAAAATCCCTCCCTTAGCTTCGGCAATTTGTAAGGGTACAAGTGCTTCAGTTAGCCAGAGGAGAAAAAACCAGAAGGATCTTTTTATTTTTTTCATGTCACTCGCGGCCTGTTTTCAAATTCTCTGAGTCAGAAAAAATAGGGTATGTGCGCACCTCGCAAAGCTGCGAGGTGTAAAACATATGCAGAAATTGCCCCGAGCACAATGGCCCACGCTAAAAGAAAAGTGCCTTCGCGTCGAGTCTCTCGATTAAATATAAAGAAAAGAGAGTAGACGACTGTGGCAAGGGGCGACGCAAAAAACGAGAAGACAATGCCAGCAATGAAAATTTTCTTTGAAGAAACTTTCGCGCTTCCAAAACGAGAAGAAGTCTGGGATGGGGGCATAAAATTTAGAAAGGAATAAAGAGCTATTTTCAATGGTAACCTGCTCTATTTTAAAGGAAACTTTGTTATCAACAGTTATTTATAGGTGTATTCCGACCAAGAAGAACTGCGAGGAATCCCCTGAGGGGAATAAAAGACCTTGCCGTTTGGCCATACGAGTCCTGGGTTTTCGCCTGCGCCAGAAACTACAATGGGCAAACTGGTATATATAGATTCAAGCTCTCGTATGTGCATCTCGAACGTCAGATATATGGAGCGACCTTGTGGCAACCACACATTACTGCCGTCGTAAATGATAAGGTGAACTCCCTGTGATCGCCATTGGGAATATAAATAGGGGAAATGCCCTTCGAGACATATTAGTACGCCAGCAGATACTCCGTTTATCGAAAGCGGAGGTTGCACCATAGCACCATTGCTAAAGGGGCCCGTTGGATTATCTGCGATGAACGCTTCTTGTTGTGTCGCCTTTGGCAGAAGCCCGAGCTCCCAATGCCAATAAAATGGAAGCCAGTGACCGAACGGCCAGTATTCGCTCACAATAGTAAGAAGCCGCTTGTTATAGATACCCGTGAAGTTCCCGTTTTTATCTATCTCAATAGTTGAGATGTATTTTTTTCCATTAGTTTGGAAAGTAACGAGGGTAGCGAGAATAGAAACATGATGGACAAGCGCAAATGCAGAGTATTCCTCAAGAAGCGGTCCTGAATTTGTGACTCCGATCTGCTCCTGCGCTTTCGCGAAGGGTACGCCAGGCAGACGCACGTCTATCATTTCTTCAGGAAACACGACAACATCCGGATGCTCCCGATCGACTGCCTCCCCTATCGGAGCAAGAAGCGCTTGGATGACCGTTTCAAGTTGCGCCCGACCCTCAGGAGTCTCTACGGTTGTCGGGATATCGAGTTTCGTAGCAGAAATGGCAAAACTGTCGCCGGTCGCGATTGTCATAACTCGAAGCGGCAAGGAAGTGGTTTTTGGAGCAAGAACTTGCACAGAGAGACCGAGAACAAGAAGGATACAGAGTGCGCTCAATGCCTGAAGGGTGGCAAGACGCTTTCCTTCAAGATCGCTCAAAACCACATCGGCAAGAGCACCATTGAGGAGCGCCACAAAGAGTGTCGTGGAGAAGAGGCCTCCGAAAAGAGCGGTGAACTGGAAGGGAGTGCCCGCGAGAGGAATGCCTGACATGATGAGGTACGCAGGTAGAAAGGAGAAGTTTCCTGCGAAGTACTCTCCCGCCGTAAGCGCGAGTGCAAGAAGCGCGAAGAACCAGGGGCGGCTTCTTACAAACCGTTTACAGAAAAGAAGGCAGAGACCGAAGATAATAAGCCAGAGGAGCGCGCCGGTTGAAAGCAGAATCGGATCAAAGATAAAGATGATGGCGAGCGTGGCGTAGATAATGCAATAGATATAGGCACCAAGGAGCAGCCGCCACCATTTCTTCTCTTCCCAGAGAAATATGAAAAGAGGAACAATCGATATAAATGCGAGAGGCCAGAATGAAATCGGAGGAAACGCCAAATAATGAAGAACCCCTCCGGCCGCAGGAAGCCAGAAGGAGTTTTTGGCGAATTTACGCATGAGCCCAGTATACGGCAGCAAACTCAGCGCCTGAGGCAGGGAGTTTTTATTTTCGTGCAGCGATAATCGTCTGTGCGACGTTTGGAGGAACGACCTCGTAATGATCAAACTCCATGGTAAAGGATGCGCGTCCTTCGGTCATTGATCGCAGCTGAGTCGTATAGCCGAACATCTCGGAGAGTGGCACCTTTGCGCGAATAGCGCGCGCGAGGCCTCTCTCCTCCATTCCTTCGATCTGCCCGCGCTTGGAGTTAAGGGATCCCGTGATGTCACCCATGAATTTCTCCGGTGTGACAACCTCAACTTTCATGATGGGCTCAAGAAGCACTGGCTTAGCAGCTTTTGCAGCATCCTGGAACGCCATCGAAGCCGCTATCTTGAAGGCAATCTCAGAGGAGTCGACGTCGTGGTAAGAACCGTCGTAGAGCTCACAAGAGATGTCGACCATCTTGTAGCCCGCGACAATGCCGCGCTCCATTGCTTCGCGCACCCCTTTCTCGACTGGGGCGATGAATTCCTGGGGCACTACGCCGCCCTTGATGCTATCGATAAATTCAAAATGGTCCTCGCGAGTAACATTCTTGGCGATCTTTTTTCCCTCGACGAGAGGTTGGAGCGGCTTCAGGCGCAGGCGTACGTGTCCATACTGACCACGACCGCCGGTCTGCTTGATATATTTGCCTTCAGCTTCCGCTTCTTTCTGTATGGTCTCGCGATAGGCGACCTGCGGCTTGCCGACATTTGCTTCGACAGTAAATTCGCGCTTCATGCGGTCGACGATGATTTCGAGGTGGAGTTCACCCATGCCTGAAATGAGCGTTTCCGCAGTCTCGGCATCGGTCGTTACTTTAAAGGTTGGATCTTCATCAGAGAGTTTCTTGAGCGCCATGCCCATTTTCTCCTGGTCGGCCTTGGTTTTGGGTTCGATACGCAGGGAGATGACCGGCTCCGGGAATTTTATTTGCTCAAGCACAATGGGATTTGCATCATCGCAGAGCGTATGGGAGGTCTTCGTGTCCTTAAGACCGACCGCTGCGGCAATTTCACCCGCATAAACTTTTTTCACCTCTTCGCGCTGGTCGGCTTGGAGACGAACAATGCGGCCGAGACGCTCTTTGGTGCCGGTGGTTGCATTGTAGAGATAAGAACCTGACTCGATGGTTCCGGAATAGACGCGGAAGAAGGTCAGCTGTCCTACGAATGGGTCGGCTTGAAGTTTAAAAGCGAGCGCGCAGAAGGGCTCCGCGTCGGAGGCATGGCGTATGACCTCCTCTCCTGTCTTGGGATTAATGCCTTTCACAGGCGGAAGTTCAAGTGGCGAAGGGAGATAGTCGACGACAGCGTCGAGCACGAGCTGCACGCCTTTGTTCTTGAGCGAAGAGCCCGTGTAGACCGGAAATATCTTGTTGGCGATGATCGCTTTGCGCAGAGTAGCTTTGAGTTCCGCAAGCGAAGGCTCCTTTCCATCAAGATAGCTTGTCATGAGCACGTCGTCGTGCTCGACAATCTTCTCAATGAGCTGCGCGCGGTACATGGCGGCATCGCTCTTGTGGCTTTCTGGGATCTCCATTTCGACGACATCCTTACCCATCTCGCCCTCGAATTTGTAGGCCTTCATCTTGAGAAGATCAATGACACCCGAAAAATTCTCCTCCGAACCAATCGGGAGCTGCATGCGCACGGCGTTCTTGTTGAGACGGTCGAGAATACTCTGGAATGATTTATCGAACGAGGCACCCATGCGGTCGAGCTTGTTAATGAAGCAGATGCGGGGAACACTCGCCTCGTCGGCGTAGCGCCAGTTAGTCTCCGACTGCGGCTCCACGCCCGCTACACCGTCGAATACGACGATCGCGCCGTCGAGGACTCGCATAGAGCGCTTCACCTCTACCGTGAAATCAATATGGCCCGGCGTGTCGATGATATTGAAGCGGTATTTATTCTCCTTCTTATTCTCCGTATCAGTCTTGTTCCAGAAACAGGTGATGGCTGCCGCGGTGATGGTGATGCCACGCTCTCTCTCCTGCTCCATCCAGTCGGTCGTCGTCTCGCCTTCATGGACCTCCCCTATCTTGTGCTGGGATCCGGTATAGAAAAGGATGCGCTCCGACGTTGTCGTCTTTCCCGCATCGATATGCGCAATTATTCCGAAGTTTCGGACCCGTTCAAGTGGATAGTCTCTTCCTGGCATAAATAACAAAGTAGATAAACCGAATCAAAACACACATTACCAAGCGAAGTGGGCAAACGCCTTGTTTGCTTCCGCCATCTTGTGCGTGTCCTCACGCTTTTTCACCGCTGAGCCTTGATTGTTGGATGCGGCAATGAGCTCCTCAGCAAGACGCTTATGCATGGGCATGCCTTTGCGTGCACGAGCAGCATCAATCATCCAACGATACGCGAGAGACTGACGCCGTTCCGGACGCACCTCACGGGGCACTTGGTAGTTAGCGCCACCCACTCGACGTGAGCGAATTTCCATATTGGGAGAAACATTGCGAAGCGCCGCCTCGAACACTTCGAGCGGTTCCTGCTTTGTTTTTTCTTTCACCTCCTCGAGGGCCGCGTAGACTACTTTGCGTGCGGTATCTTTTTGCCCCCACTGCATGATGTAATTGATAAACTTCTCGAGCTTGACCGAGTTGTACTTGAGATCCGGTTCGACAATATGTTTGCGTTTGATGGGTCGGCGCATACGAAATTATTTAGACTGCTTCACACCATAGCGGGAACGCGATACTTTGCGTTTTTCAACGCCCGTAGCATCGAGTTTGCCGCGCACGATCTGATAGCGAACATTGATGTCTTTCACGCGACCCGCACGCACGAGTACCACAGAGTGCTCCTGGAGATTATGCCCTTCCCCGGGAATGTAGGCGATAACTTCCTGCCCGTTCGTAAGGCGCACGCGGGCAATTTTGCGGATAGCTGAGTTCGGTTTGCGAGGAGTGGTGGTAGTTACTTTGATGCATACGCCTCGTTTGAAAGGCGAAGGATAGAGGACGGGTCGGTTCTCCAAATAGTTAAAACCGCGCTCCAGTGCTGGCGCTTTTGATTTATAGGTCCGCTGTTTGCGACCCTTGCGAACGAGTTGCGAGATACGTGCCATGGGTACAAATGAAAAACGCGCGAACGCGTCGGCCTCACTCTACTACAGGCTCACCCTCCCCGCAACCATTCTGGTACATAAAACAAAACCGACCATCCGTTCTAGATGGTCGGTTCGGGTCTTCAGGAAACGATTTCGGCTTTCTGCCCTGAGATAACAAAGTCAATGCCGATGAATGTCTTGTCGGGAAGACGCAGGAGTGGATGATTGCCTATGCGGCAGAATTCAACCAAACCATGCGGAGCAGTGCGTCCCGACCCATCCCACCAGCGATAACGCAGCGGTTCTTTGAGCTTTAGAAATACGCTGCCCACGCCTTGAGCGAATTTTCCACCCTCCATGAGGTGGATACACTCGCCGACGAGACGGAATTCGACTTCCCTCGGTCGTTGAAGACCTACGGGAAGGGGTGCAGTGGCATACATGGGAAACTACCTTGTGAAAGTTGCGGGAGTTGCCTTCAATCTTTTCCTTGTATTCTTTTTGTCCTCCTAAAAGGAGGATACCACGAATTTTAAAATATGCAAGTCCTACAATCCTGTGAGAATATTTATTACATATCCAAGCACTGAGTAGAAGTAGGGAGCAAAGAGATAGAAGACAAGAAGAATTATGAGCGTGCAGGTAAGTACGCCGAGGCGTTCGAAAGCATGACGGAAACGCTCATATCCACGCCCAAGAGCTCCCGGAAGAATACCCGCAAGCACCCGTGAGCCATCCATCGGGGGTATAGGAATAAGATTGAAAAGTGCCAAAAGCATATTAAGGAGCGCTATGGTTGCAAACGCCCCTGCAAGCGGTGGAATCTGCACAGCACCTGCGGGAATAAGTGCCCGGACAGCAAGCCCGAAAATGAGAGCAATGAGAATATTAGCGCCCGGTCCCGCAAAAGCAGTGAGTGCTTCGGCATATTTTCCTTGCAGGTTATAGAGGTTGATAGGTACTGGCTTAGCATAGCCAATGAGAATAGGGGTTGGAGAAAATCCCTGCGCCATCCACATAAGAAAAGGGAGCATAACGCTGCCTACCGGATCTATGTGCGGAAGTGGGTTAAGGGTGAGACGTCCAGCAAGCTTTGCGGTCGGATCCCCGAGAGCTTTCGCCACGTAACCATGTGCAATCTCATGGAGGATGACGGAGAAGATGAGAACAAGAAAATAAAATATGAAATACATTGCCTATTTTGAAAATCATGATACCATATCTCGGCTATGGCGAAGATTTGTCCCGTCACCAAGAAAGGATCCCGCGTCGGCGGTGGGTACAGCAACCGCGTGCGCGCAACGAAATTCAATCCGACCGGTTCTGTCCGCCGGCAGCCTAACATGCAGAAAAAGCGCCTCTTTGTGCCTGAACTTAATCGCACCCTCACCCTTACACTCTCAACAAAAGCAATCCGCACAATCAATAAGAATGGCGCATACAAGACGCTCAAGGAGGCAGGAGTAATATAAATTGAGGAAAAATAATAAAAAACGGCGCACCAATGGATGCGCCGTTTTGTGTTAAACCCACCCTGAGATGGGTCAGAACATGCACAGGAGATGCTTAGAGCCGGTCACCGCGATCTCCTCGAGCGCGGCATCCAAAATCCGATAGTCGTATTTGAGGAGAACGCCGCGAGCATTTTCGGATGGCTGGAGAATTTTGACTTGCGCCTTAATGCTCCCGCCAATGGGAATCGTCCGCACGAATCTGAAGGGTCCGCCGCCGAGGTAGATGAGCCGTATGTTGGCCTCAAAAAAAGACCGAAATAGCGGCCGGAGAAGATCCGGAAGCATGGAGATAAGATGGTCGCCATGTGCAATCCTGCCAGAAAGAGTCGGCAGAAATTCTCGAGCTGCTTCGTCACTGAGATGCACGGGATTGTCATCCCCGCTTGCCTCAACATGCGCTCTGCTGCGCCCGTCGGTAACGCAATACGTTTCGTAGTAAGGACCCCAGGCATTGAGAATCACGAGGTCTTGGATGATTTGAGGAAGCAACCCTATTTTGGAGTTGGGTTGCGGAAGTGTTTCAGTACTCAACGCTGACATGGGTTCCCCCGTTCTACATGAAAGGTCGACTGGGAGAAAATAATGCCAAAAAATACAAAAAAGTCAAGAACCCCTTGAATAAGGGAGGGTATATCCACCTACCATTCATATAATAAATACTATTTCGGTTGTATTATTTCGATTACAGATTACTCGCTATTCCTCTTATATAGATTTCATATGCAGTATTCAGAGACAAAGTTCGATCTTCCCTCGCTTGAGGGTCTCTCAAAAGAATCTGTTGATGCCCATCTCGGGCTCTATAGTGGATATGTAAAAAATTTCAACCAACTCGCAGAGGTGCGTGGCGAACTCATGAGAGATCCTGAGAAGAATGCCCACGCTATTGCAGAAATAACGCGTCGCATTTCTTTCGAATTCGACGGCATGCGCTTGCATGAGTACTACTTCTCGCAGTGGGAGAAGGGAGTAAAAACACTCTCACAAAAAAGCGACTTCGCCGCAGCTCTTGCCAAACAATTCGGTAGTATTTCAGACTGGGAAAAGCAATTTCGCAGTGTGGCCTCCATGCGCGGGCCCGGATGGGCGATCCTGTATTTTGATCCCCGTGGTAACTTCTTCCACAATGCATGGATCGAGCAGCATCATCAGGGACATTTCGCTACACTTCCCGTCATTGTGGCACTTGATGTCTGGGAGCATGCCTTCGTAAAGGATTACGGGGTAGCGGGGCGGGGTAAATACATCGAAGCGTGCTTCAAAAACTATAACTGGAGTGTAATGGAGGAGCGTTTTTCGAGCCTCTAAATAGGATTCAAAGAGCTCGGTCGATTGCTTCGTTTACAAGCGCGTCCGCCCGCTTGTTCTGCTCCCGTGGAATATGCTCAAAGGTAATGTTCGGCGCACGTTCGAGTCGAAACTCTGCAATACGAGAAAAAAATTCTTTGAGCTTCGGCTCTTTTACTTTATATACTCCCTGCATCTGTCGCACGATAAGCTCGCTGTCCATGCGCACATGTATTGTCATTGTTTGCAGGCGCTTGCCATAGAGACTTTCGGCCCGCATAAGAGCACGCAAAAGTGCCTCATATTCCGCGACATTATTGGTAGCCTCCCCCAAGTAATCAGAAACAGTCGCTACTTCTTTACCTGCTTCATTAAAAAGAGCGGCGCCGGCGCCGGCAGGTCCCGGATTACCGCGGGCTCCGCCATCGGTGTACATAGTAAGAGTCGCCACTTCTAGAGTATATCAACGACCCTGAGGCGCGGACGACCGCGGAAGTCTTGCTCGACATGACCTATAACATCTACCCGTAGGCCGAGCGAAATCTTTTTCTGGAAAGAATCAGGAGTTGAAAAAAATGAAACGCCAGAAAGCTCCGCTCCCCCGCGGGCGAGACCCACTTCCAAGTGATCATTCTTCTTTCCGAAGGTGCGTACCCGTGAAACAGATACGCTAGGAAAAAGAAAAATGGGTTTTTTGTTGCCCGTGCCAAAAGGCGAGAGAAGGCGTAGATGCCGCAGCGCTTGAGGTGCATCTTCAAGAGTGAGCTCCGCATCGATAAGCGTTTCTCTTTCCTTACCTTCCTGAGCACGTACCGCAATGAATGCTTCATTGAGACGCTCCGGAAGTTCATGCGCACGTTCTTCCTTAAGAGAAAAACCGCCCGAGAATTCATGGCCACCGAAATCCTCGAAAAACTCTCGCGCAGCACCCATGACTTCAACGACGTTGATGCTCCCATCAGAACGACACGATCCTTTAAGGGTCTCCCCTCCCTCCCGGCCCCATAAAAACACGGGGACGCCTTCTGATTCAACAAGAGCATTCGCGACAAGTCCCAAAATCCCCGGCCGCCAGAGAGGATTACCCATGACGATAAGAGGAGAGGATACCCCGCCGCGCTTGCGCAGGCGAGAGCGCGCTTCCTTCACCGTTGAGGCAACCGCTCCCTTACGCTCGTCGTTGAGTTTTTCCAAACGAAGCGCTAAACGGAGTCCTTCCTCCTCACTTGTCGTACTGAGAAGCTCCGCGGCAATCTCGGGGGAACCCATGCGTGAGGCGGCATTGATGCGGGGCGTCACCATGAATGCCACATCATCTTCAGTAAGCGTCTCTTGTTTGACGCGTATCGTGCGCAAGAGCGCCCGCAACCCCGCTCGACGGCTTTTGCGCATGACAAGAAGCCCGTAGGAAGCGAGCATGCGATTCTCGCCTTGCAGTGGCACCATGTCAGAGAGTGTGGAGAGCCCTACAAGATCGAGGAGCCAACGCTCCTTCCCCTCGGGCAATAGTGAACGCTCTCGTAGAAGGATCGCCTGCACAAGCTTCCATGCAACACCACCTCCGCACAACTCCTTGAAAGGGTAGGTGCTATCAGTGCGATGTGGATTGATAATCGCCAAAGCGGGAGGAAGTGTCGCCTGGGGAAGATGATGATCGGTGACAATAACTTCCATCCCGAGCCCCTGCGCGTATATAACCTGCTCATGATCGGTGGTACCAAGATCGACTGTAATAACAAGCCCAACTCCTTCCGCGGCGAGTATCTCTAAACCTTCTTTATTAAGGCCGTAGCCTTCCTCGTGTCGATGAGGAATATAGTGACGCACGCTGCAGCCAATGGAGCGCAGAAACTCAGCAAGAGCCACTCCGCCCGGAATACCGTCGCAATCGTAATCACTCCAGACGCAGATATATTCGTGCCCGTGTGCCGCCTCAATAAGGCGACGAGCAGCTTGCTCCATATCAGGGAGCAAAAATGGGTCGTGCGAATCTCCTTCAAAAGAAGGTGAAATGAAGCGCTCCGCTTCTTCCGCACTAGTAATACCGCGCGAAAGAAGGAGACGTCGCATGAATTCGGGATAGCGCAAGAGCATCGTGTGCGCTTCGGGGGAAGCCTCCTCCCGCACGCGATAGCGTTTGGTCATACTAAGGATTGTATACTGAACGCATGGCGGACCAAGTGGAAAACTGCGTCTTTTGCAAAATAGTCGCAGGAGAGATTCCTTCGACGAAGGTGTACGAGGATGATGCGTATCTCGCTTTTCTTGATATACGTCCACAAGCACCCGGGCATACTCTTATTATTCCCAAACAACACTACCGATGGGTATGGGACGTGCCCAATGTCGGCGAATATTTCGAGCGGGTGCGCTCCATAGCGCTCGCACTGCAGAGTTCCTTTGGAACGGAAGAGGTACACTGCCGCGTCATCGGAGAAGAAGTACCCCATGCACATGTATGGGTCTACCCCGCGCCGAACAAAGCTCGGGGAGCCAAAGATGCCTTCTCGGAAAACGCCGAGCGTATACGTGCCGCATTATAGAGAACGCCCCGAAAGGGGCGTTCGTTATGCGTGATGATGAAAAAGTAGGAACAAAACTGTGCCCAGAATGAGCGAACACCCTACTACTGCCGCACAGATGTAGCGTAGTACTTTTTCATGAGGATCCATTATCCTCTTCTCCCTCAAAAAGTCTTCTCTAGTAGTAGCAGAAAGGAGTGCTTCCGGGAAGTTATGCGCGCAAGGGTTCAATTCCGGGGAGGGTCCCATTGGCGAGAAATTGGAGCATGGCGCCGCCGCCGGTTGATAAAAATGCTCTTGAGCCTTCGAAGGATATCCCCGAGAGAGCCGCGAGCGTGTCGCCCCCGCCGATGACTGCGGGCACTTTTGCCGATACGATTGCTCTGCCAAGCGCTTCGGTAGGGCCAATAAATCCTTTCTCATATACACCGAGTGTGCCGTTCCAGAGAACAAAAGGACTTTCAGCGATTTCCTCACTCCAGCGTTTTGCGGTTGCGGGGCCTGCATCCATGATTATCTCGTCCGCCGCAATGTCGTCGATGCCACAAACTCTCGCCACGCCATCTTTCACAACGGTGACGTCCTCTTCAACTACGATACGAGAATCGGACGCAAGCGCTCTGGGAATTGGTATTTCCGATACGAGCGAGCGGCCAACACCGTGACCGCGCGCCACAAGAAAATCATCAGCAATCGCTCCGACTACATGAACCCGTTCGTAGAGATCGAGTAGTTTCATGATGAGCGGTTCCTTGGTCTTAAATTTTGCTCCTCCCACATATGCTCGGGCGCTCGGAGGAGGCTGAAGCGCTTTGCTGAGATGACTCACTTCCTCTTCCATAAGAAGCCCTGCATAGGAGGGGAGGAGTCCTGCGATCCCCACGATCGATGCGTGCGTCCGGTGGGAATCAGCGAACGCATCATTGACGTAAAGTTTTCCGAGAGCGGCAAGTTGCTGCGAGAGGACGGGGCTGTTTTCCTCTTCCCCCGCTTCGCGCCTTATATTTTCAAGAATCATACACTCCCCCGGAGCCATTTTTGATGCCTCAGTCGCCGCTTCAGAGAGTGCGCCTGTGAAAAATCTAATAGGTACAGAGGTGAGTCCTTGGAGCGAGTGCGCCACACCTTGGAGACTTACTCCATCGCGCCCAAGATGGCCAAGAATAATAGTTTTAGCGTTTCGCTCTGAAAGATATTCGATAGTGGGAAGCGCCTTTTTAAGGCGGAATGGATCAAGTGGTGCACCATCCTCCCCCACGGGTACGTTGAGGCTTGTACGCAGGACTACAGTATTTCCTACAACATCTGCTTCCCGTACACTTCGGAGTTTCATCTCTCCCATAAATAGTGCTACCGAACTGACTGGAGTATCTGAAGAAATGAATTGGCGTCGGCACTTGCGTGTCCTACAAGAAAGCCTGAAACATTTCCCTCTTGTATGAGTGTCGCAGCGTTGGACGGTTCAACAGATCCTCCGTAGAGAATAGGAACGCGTAGTGCCGCATCGCGACCAATTCGATTGGCCACACTTTTGCGTATGAAAATTGCTGTCTCACGCAGCTCTGTGGGCTTCATGGCACCGGACGCTGTCTTTCCAATCGCCCACACCGGCTCATACGCGATGACAAATTTCCCTGCATCAGCCTTGGCGATACCTGCAAGAGCGGAGGAGAGCTGAGTGCCGAGGTATTCGAAGTGGTCTCCGGATGCATCTCGCTCCTTTTCGCCGATACAAAGGACAGGCCGAATGCCTTCATCAAGCGCCCGAGTAAATTTTTCATGTACTTCCTGATCGCGCTCCCCTGCAGCACGGCGCTCCGAATGCCCAACAATGACAAAGGAAACCCCGAGGGCCTTCAAAAGTGCCCCTGGCACCTCGCCGGTATGCGCTCCTCCTGGGTGTGCAGAGAGATCCTGCGCTCCTACCTGTAGTGAAGAACCTTTAAGCGCTAGAGTGAGAAGAGGAAGAAGTGGAAAAGAGGGTGCGAGTACCACCTGGACTCCTGAGAAGGTTGCCGCCTTGCGGCGCAATGTCTGTGCGAATCGCTTCGCGTCTTCGGGCGCCTCTATGTATGTTTTCCAATTGCCGATGATGAGGCGTTTGCGCGATCCGCTGGCCATAAGTGCATTCTACGCCTTTTTGCCAGCACAGAAAATACACCGCGTCACTCTTGTCGCCACAGGATGATGTTGTACTGACTTGAAGCGTAGGGGGTAAAGGGGGGCGGATCATTGGCAAGTGTCCCATCATAGGAGTAACTGCGCGTTTGATACCCGGAGGTTACTGGACTGCCCCATGCGACTCCTCCCTGCTCGTCATAGACAAAGGATCCAATTGCAGTAAGAGAAGTACGCAAAACATCTGAAGCATACTGGGAAGGAACGGAGTCTTGGCCTCCGTTTTGATAGTAATAAAAATTACGTCCGAATTCTCCGTTTTGAGCTACAAAAATTCCGTGGACCGTCATTTGATCTGGGGAGTTAAGGGGTATGAGCACGTTTCCCTCAGCGATTGCGGTAAGACCGTCGGATCCGTCATACGCCGCATACGTAATATTGTTTGGAAGGATAATATCGGGGTTTGCTCCTCCATCTCCCGTTAAATCAGCTGCAGCCACAGTGACCTTACCCTTCAGGGTGCCTTCAATCCATGCACGGTCTTCAACGAAGATGGCACTACAGGAGGAGGGAATGGTGTAGTTGCCGAGGTACGTCTGTGAGGCAATGATGTTGTATTCCTGTGCCCAACCGTTTGCGTTGGAGTAGCTCCACACCGGGGTAGTTGCAGTCACTTGATAAACATCGACCGTACCATTGGCATTGAAAATGAGATGGTATCCACGCTGATTCGCCGATCCTGAAGCCTGCGGGAAATAGAGTCCGCCGTCGCTCTTTGCTGCTGTTTTTATCGAGGAGAGATTGACTGAAATATTGCCGAAGCTCACCTGCGGAACCGGATACACCCAGAGCGCGGGATTACCCCCTGTGCCGAAAACTCCCGGTTCATTTGTATTCGAACTACAACCGTAGGAGGAAGTGCATGTCCAACTGGAAACCGCACTTTCGACTTCAGAGAGATTGCTGCCATCCATGCGCACGCCGGAATTGGAAAGCACTCGTCCGTATACCGTCGAGGAAGAGCCGAACCAGATAGGGACGTTGGTGATGTAGGCATAATTGGCAACCGACTCTTGCGCATAGCGACCGAAGACGCTCGAGGTAAGCGTCGGGTCTCCCGCTGTGGCACCAGTCGAAGTTATATCGATGACAGTGGGTGAATTACATTGAAGATTTCCATTGATTGAGAGTGAAAAAGTTCCCGCAGTACCCCCTTCAGGATCCTGATACTCGTGAACATAGGGCCCTGACCCTCCAGTACCATCTTTAAGATCGGTCGGAAAATGGTAGAGATGCCAGGCATAATAATTGAGACCCGCTTCCGCGATATCGAATGCCTGCTCGCCATTAATGCGATCCTCTTCCGCCCGCTGCATGGTAAGCAGATACCCCACGATGCCAAGACCGATCGTAAGAAACACCGCTCCAAAGACCACTACGGTAGCAAGAACAAATCCTGGAGTTCTGGAGCGGGTCATATCAAAATTGTGAGGCATTTCGCAGCGCAGCGGTCGAGCGCAGGATGTAATCGCCGGTTGAAGTCGATGTATTTTCATTGACAACAAGCTCCACAGTAACGTAGGCGACAGCGGTCGTCGTTGAGTAGGTGGTTATTTGTGTCGAGGATGCATTGAAGTATTGAAATATAGGAATATTCTCAAGCCCGTTGCGCACGTATTTTGATATGGTTGTGGTCGATTCATTTGCTACCGGATAGGTTGGAGGCGAGCCCGTGGCTACAATAGTGCCCCGCACGAAGGTGGTGCCTGAGAGGTAATACTGTACCCACTCAGGGGTGTTGCTGTCATCGACGTTGGAATAGAAGGTGAAGGAAGAAGTTGCAATTGCGGAAACAGGATAGGACCCGTCAGCGCCGTATTGTATGCCTCGTATATCTGCAACTGTCTTTTCGATGCCTTGCCGCGCACTCTCGACTGCATATGCTTCATTGAGGGTTGTGCTGTTGGAGCGATAAAAAATGATGATGGCAGCGGTGGTCGCGATAATGGTGAGCGTCGTGATTGCGATAACGACAATAAGTTCGACCAGTGTGTATCCTCTGAGATGGTTCATAGCGAAATGCTGTAGGTCGACTGGCCGGAAACTGAGATCGTAGCTGCCGTAGTAGTTCCGGTATACCCGAGAGCCGAGACAGAGAGTCCGTAATTGCTCGCCGCCGTAAGACCCGGGAAGAACGCATTGCCGCAGGAGTCAGTGAGTACTGTCGAAGAAAAGCCGCTGCGAGAGAGAGTGGTTGTGGCGTTTGCTATGGGGTTGCCAGTCGCCTGACTGTGCACGGCGACAGCAAGTGAATTTTGGGTATGGGCAACGAGATAGAGATTGTTGGTACCCGAGGAGCCAGGGGCGACTGAGAAGGGCTCCGAGGGACATGCCGAGGAAACATCCCAGTTGGTGGTTGAAGCCACTGCTGTAGTGTAGGAATCCCATTCCAAGGTAGAGGTGGAATACTCTCCGGAAGTATTTGTTGAGAGCGTCTGCGATACTTTGTAGATAGCTGCCCCGAGTCCACTGGTTCCAATGGTTTTGGCACCGTGAATAGAAAAAGTGATCGACGGTAATGGTATCGGCCCCTGTAGATACGAGAGCGACCAGCTTGAAATTGAGGGCGTGGTTGATGCGTTGTTGGTTGCAAGGGTGGCTCCAATAATGAGCGAGGGGTAAGTCGACGTTGAGAGCGCCGAAATGTTTATAGGACTTGTAGTAAAACCAGTGGAATTGCCAGGGAGTGCCGAATTGGGAATGAGAGTTCCATTTTGCTCAAAAAGTTGCACGGTTACGGAGGTCCCTGCAGGGGCAGTTGCGCTCCATGAAAGATTTTGCCATTGCGAGAGATACGAGGGAGTAAAGGTAGTCGACTGTGCGCTGCCGCTCGGTGGGTAACCACTCTGCCCCGAGGTGAGAGTGAGTGCGCCGCCAGAGATACCCGTATTTGAAGTTGCGGAGAGATAGCTTGAGCTCGTGAGAGTGTCGGTAGTCGTTGCAGATTCTATAGGCTGCCAGGTACGCACAAGAAGTGAGGCGAGGGCATCGATCGCAAATGTTGCAGAGGTGGTCTGATTTGCGGAGACAGTGAGATTGCCGGGGTTAGGATTGGGATTCTGGGAAGTAGCAGCGTAGGTTTGTGCGGTTGAATATCCAGGATAGGTCACTGTTATTTGATAGCCGCTACCGGGTGGAGCGCCTGGAAAAAGTACGAGGCCTGAAGTATTGGCATAAGTCGTAACATTGATAGTCGGATTGAGGGAAGTATTTACAACATTGACTTCAGCACCTGATATAGGCTGCGCCTCCGCATTAATCGCGGTGAGTGAGAGTGTTCCGCCTCCATTATTTGTTTCGCTTCCGCCGGGGCCGATGAAATTAGAAATAAGATCGACTGAGGAGGTACCGTAGCTCGTTGAAAACGAAACGACGACCTTGGCGCGCTTGTAATCCTCAGGACCATCCGCATCGGCAGAACCGCTGCTGTCTGCAGGATCGTCGACATACTGAATGAGTGTACGCCGGTCGTAAGAGATGCCATCGAGCGCCACCGATTCATCCTGAGGTATGGTGCCGGAGGGAATGCCTGAGACTGTACCGACAGAGGAATAGGGAAGTGCTCGAAGCTCCTCCATTCGCTCGACTGCAAGCGAGAGGGCTCCCTCGCGAGCTCGGGCAATAGCGAGGTAGTGGAGGCTCGCTTGAAAGAGCGAGTAAAGACCGATGAACGCGACGAGAAGGATGGCCGAGGCAACAACGACCTCGATGAGCGTCATCCCGGGGTATGTTCTGCGGGAGGCCTGCATGCGGATCCTTCAGGAAATGCTGTTGGAGAGAGAATAGATAGGCATGATCATCGCGATTGCAAAGAAGCCAACACCCGCCCCGATAACTACCATGAGGATAGGTTCGACGATGGTCGAGAGATCTTTGGTTTCCTGCTCCACATCTTCTTCATAGAAGTCCGCAACACGGGCAAGCATACCGGGCATATCTCCTGTCTCCTCCCCTACTGCTGACATCTCCGCAAACATGACCGGATATATTTTCTCAGCTTCGACAAAGGCTTCCGACATGGGTTTGCCTTTCTCGACAAGTTCATGGGCATGGGCGATGATCGGACGAAAGATGCTGTTTTGCACGACTGATTCCGTGATCTCAAGTGCTTGCAGTGCTGAGACACCCGCCGCAAGAAGCGAAGAGAGTGTGCGCGCGGTCCGCGCGGCATTCACCTTGGCCACAATAGCGCCGATAATGGGCATATAGAGGAGCGCGAAATCGAATGCCCGTTTGCCAGGTGCCGATCGCAGGGCCGTTGCGAATCCCACAACAACGAGAACAATGAGTATCGCAACGAGTAGGGTGTTGGTGATGATGAAATTAGAGAGCCCGAGCACAATCTGGGTCGGAAGCGGGAGCTGTGCGTTCAGCGATTGAAATGTTGCAGAGAGAGTGGGTACGACAAAGATGAGCATCAAGACAAAGATGGCGAGCATGACAGTGATGACAATTGCTGGGTAGATCATCGCACCACGGACTTTTTTGGTGAGCGTATAAGAACGCTCCATCTGAGTTGCGACAACCTGAAGTGCTTGCGAGAGTGTTCCCGACTCCTCTCCCGCATGTGCCATGGCAACAAAGAGCGGGGAGAAGACTTTCGGATGTCCACGTAGTGCAGCGTGGAACGTATTTCCCGCGCGCACGTCCGCACTCACCCCCGCAATCGTCTTCTTCATGATGACGTTTTTGGTCTGCTTCTCGAGGACCGCGAGTGCGCGAGAGAGCGGAAGCCCTGCAGCAATCATGGCGGAGAGATTACGGGCGAAAAGTATCTTCTCGCTGTTGGGGACGCGCGAGAGAAACGGAATGGTCATATTCATCGAAAAGTTGAGTTTCCCCTTCTCTCCCCTTCCGCGAGAGACATCAATTGAAAGGGCGGTGGCACCTTCTTGCTTGAGGATCTCAACAAGCGCGTGCTTATCGGGAGCTTCACGCGTCCCTTCTATCTTCTCGCCTGCCCGCATTGCTGTGTAGGTGTAGAGGGCCATATTTTTATTCTGAAATGACTCGCATCACTTCTTCAATCGAAGTTATTCCCTGCACCGCCTTAAAGACTCCATCCTCGGCCATAGTGAGCATCCCCTCTTTGCGCGCCTGAGTCTCAATCTCATCGGTGGAGGCCCGCTTGCCGATGAGTTCTTTGATGGCAGGCGAGACGCGCATGATTTCATGAATGCCGATGCGGCCTCGATACCCATCTTCGCACTCCGCGCTCTTTTTTGGACGCCAGAAAGAGATATCCCGCCAAGTTGCTTTCTTATCGACAATTTTTTCTTCCTTGAGCGCTGCCAGTACTTTCGGTAAGTCGGCAATTTTTCCAAGTTCCTCAAGTTCACGCTGCGTAGGTTTGTACTCTTCCCGCTCACGGCACAATTGGCGCACCAGACGCTCTCCGATGAGAACGCGCAGGGTAGAGACGAGAAGAAACGGCTCCGCATCCATATCGAGGAGCCGCGCAATCGCACCAGAAGCAGAATTAGTGTGTAGCGTCGAAAGCACTAGGTGTCCCGTGAGCGCGGCATTAATGGCAAGATTGGTCGTCTCCTTATCGCGGATCTCCCCCACCATGATGATATCCGGGTCCTGGCGCATGAGCGTGCGCAAGCCGTTGGCGAAGGAAAATCCGATGTCGGGACGCACCTGCGTCTGATTAACCCGCGGCATTTGATATTCGATAGGATCCTCAATCGTTGAAATGTTGACGTTCGGAGTATTGAGGATATCGAGCATGGTGTAGAGCATCGTTGTTTTGCCCGAGCCTGTCGGACCAGTGGCAAGAATCATGCCGATTGTTTGCTTGAGCGCATCATGAACCGCTTCGAGCCCTTGCCCATGGAGTCCCAACCACTCAAGCGTCAGCCCCCGACGCCCTTCTGGAAGGAGGCGCAACACAATTTTTTCTCCAAACGCGGTAGGCAAAATTGAAACACGGATGGAGACGCGGTCTCCTTCGTTCTCTACTTTGAAACGACCGTCCTGCGGGAGGCGCTTTTCATCGAGTCGCAGGCTCGAAAGTACTTTAATGCGTGCAGTGATGCCGTCAGAAGCTGCCTTAGGAAGCCTCATCGCATCGCGCAGAATGCCATCGATGCGGTAGCGTACCAGCAGTTCCTTTTCCTGCGGTTCTATATGGATGTCGGAAGCTCCTTGAATGATAGCGTGGCGTAAAAGAGCGTCGACAATGCGGACGATCGGAAGATGTTCAGCCGCTCGCTTGAGCTCCTCCTCTCCGAGTTCGTGTCCGCCGCCCGAAGGGCTGAGTGCCTGGGCTTCCCGCGCGATGATATCGCCGAATTCCTGTTTGAGAGACTTCTGATACTGCACCAGCGCAGAGCGCATAGATTCACTACCGGTGAGACGCGGCAGTATCTTGAGTTTTGTTTTCTTTCGTATGAAATCGATCGCCGCGAGATCGTCAGTATCAAGCATCGCGACCTGGAGGGATTCTCCGTCTTTTCTGAATGCGACAATATTGTGGGCACGAGCGATGGGCTCGGGAATGAGGCTGAGGATATCTGGGTCAATGTGCTCGCGCTCAAGGTTGACGAAGGGAATACCGAGAACGGCCGCTTCAACACGGCGCAAATCGTCCTCCGAAATAGCTCCGGTTGAAACCAAGGCTTCACCAAGCACTTCGTTTTCACGCCCGCGCTTGGAAGCATCCTCTATCTGCGCCCGGGAAACGAGCCCCGAGTCAAGCAAAAATTCCTTGAGTTGCCCCTCCTCAACGTGCATCCTCTCTATTATATAGCCCTTTACTAGAGAGACCTGAGCTATAGGCTGCTTGAAAATACAGAATCCCTACTGCATACTGCGCCGCAGTTGCACTATCAAGGAGCGCCGCATGGCACGACGTGGCTTTATTGAAGACACAAAGGGGGAAGATTCGCTCTTCCTGGAATGGAAGCGAGCCTTCGAGGACAATCGTCTCCTATTTATTCTGGTTGTCCTTGCCTTCTTGGTCTGCGTAGGCTGGGGGGTATCCCACTACCACTTCCTTTCGATGGTAGTCGATGGCTAAAAAGAAAAACCGCCCTCGGCAACCTCTCGCGCGAAGCCTCTGGGAGTGCCCGTGGTTCCTTGCGCATCGGCGACCAGGAAAAGTGAAGGCACTCATTGCTCACCTCAACAAAAAACTTATGCCGCACTCCTAACGGATGCGGCATTTTATTTGACATACAGAAAATAGTATGATTGTATGCTTTCGGCGCAAGAACAAGGGGAGGCACGCCTTTCAAAAACCCCATCTTGCGGAGATACGTTTGAACAGTCAAAAAGCCGAACCAAGGCTGAACGCTGCAGCAGAGATCTACCTTCAAAGAGCTTGGAATCAGACGACTGCCGATCCGGACGAAATCGCCCGAAAACTCGGCATAACGGAGGCCAATGTCCTCGCGATTGCGGAAAGGCGCGGCTGGGTTCCACGACCTTCATTCAACGAGCGCGAATTTGCTGAAGAAGACTTCGCGCAGATACTCCAAAAAAGACAGCCAATGCTTCCCGCCAATCTCTCCCGCGAGGTCGTCGTTGTACGTTGGGAAGTCCGCTCAGGACGCTACGTACTCGAAGGGGCAACGCCGGAGCGTTTCGAAGAGTTGCTGCGGGAGGGCCTGCTGAAGTTCCAGCACGAACAAAAAGAACAGGCACGCCCCGAGCGCGTAGCGCAATAAGATCTTTTCCAGGCAACACAGTCACCAAGGGCTCCGCTTCGGCGGGGTCCTTTTTGAGCCCCAGGAAATGCTTGACTCCTCGCCAGGTGAGGAGTAGAGTTTCACCATACGGAAACCGCCCCGAGAGGGCGGTTGTTTCGTTCCCTACTACTAACCTACTAATCAAGACTATCTATGTTTGATCTTAAAGTAATCAATTCGGTCCTTGGAGAACTCGAGGACGAGCGAGGTATTCCGCGCGAGAAAGTCATTGGTGCCATCGAAGCAGCCCTCGCGACTGCCTACAAGAAGGAATATGGCAAGCGTGGACAGGATATCCGGGCCAAACTCGATCTCTCAACAGGTGCCACCGAATTCATGCAAGTAAAAACCGTCGTCGATGAGCACACCGTGCGCTTCGAAGAGGAAGGAGACGAGGAGGAAGTGCGCAAACCCGCCATGAAGACCGAAAAGGTCGAAGAGAGCGTGGGTGTACCTGTCGAAGAACTTCTCCCCCGCTATGATCCTGAGAAACATATCCTTCTTGCTGACGCGAAATTCATAAAAAAGGACGCGAAAGTTGGCGATGAGCTCGTGTTTCCTCTTGAAGGTAAGGAGGACTATGGCCGCATTGCAGCCCAAACTGCCAAGCAGGTCATTATCCAAAAGATACGGGAGGCAGAGAAAGTATCTGTTGTCGCTGAGTTCGGCAAACGCCAAGGTGAGATTGTTTCAGGGACTGTCCAGCGGATCGAGCGGGGCAATCTCTACATCGATCTCGGCCGGGCAACGGGCATTCTCCCGTACGAAGAACAGATCCAGGGGGAACGCTATCGCCAGGGAGAGCGTATCCGTGCGCTTCTCTACCAAGTAGAGGATTCCCCCCGGGGTGTGTATCTGCGTCTCTCGCGCGCACATCCACAATTCCTCGCAAAACTCTTCGAAATGGAAGCTCCTGAAGTGGCCCATGGGACGGTCGTCGTTAAATCAATCGCTCGAGAAGCAGGTTCTCGCTCCAAAATAGCGGTTGCCTCAGTTGATCCCCATGTCGATCCGGTAGGATCGCTCGTCGGTCAGCGGGGCGTGCGTGTCTCGACCGTCACCTCAGAACTCGGTGGCGAGAAAATAGACATCATTGAGTGGTCTGAAGATCCCAAGGCATATATAGAAGAAGCACTTTCGCCCGCTCGAGTCATATCAGTCGACATCGCTGAGGAAGCGCGACGCGCGACCGTCACCGTGACTGATGATCAACAGTCCCTTGCTATCGGCCGAGGTGGCCAGAATGTACGTCTCGCGGCAAAACTCACCGGGTGGTCAATAGACATCAAAGGAGCCCGAGGTGAAGAAGTCGCTGCAGCCAATAAGGAAGGCACGCTCGTCGAGGAAGAGCCAGCTGCTGCTGAATAAAATTGTGTTATTCTGAATCACTATGAATCTTTGGCGCGACATAGATCCGGGCTCAGCGGAAGAGATGATTGTGGTGACCGAAATTCCCCGCAGTTCAAACAACAAATATGAAGTCGACAAGGAAACCGGGCTTATAACACTCGACCGCGTACTTCACAGCGCGCAGGTTTTTCCCTTTGACTACGGTTTTGTCCCGAAAACACTCTGGGACGACGGCGACGCACTTGATGTGATGCTGCTTGCCACTAATCCCTTCCCCTCCGGCATTCTTGTGAAAGCTCGGCCTGTGGGGCTCATTCGCATGACTGACTCCGGAGACAATGACGACAAAGTGCTTGCAGTGCCCGTTAATGATCCGCGCTGGAGTTACGCCAAGGATCTTGGCGACATTAATAAGCACACGCTGCGCGAAATTGAACACTTCTATTCGACGTATAAGAAACTCCAGAACAAGGAAGTAGTGGTCTCAGGTTTTGCTGGAGTAAAAGAAGCGAAGGAAGCATTTGAGCGTGCGCGCTCCCTCTACAGCAAAAAATTCTCAAACTGAGGTCACGTTCTAATCCAGAGAGACCCTCTGAGCGAAAATTTGCCTTCATGCCGTCTGGCGCGCTAGTATGCGCGAATGCCATTTTCAGAACTGATACCCTCTTTTTCACTCAAAATACTTCCTGATTCGGAAGTGGAACTCTCGGGCGAAGTGCCGTATTCATGTATAGAAAAACATCGAGAAGATGCGCTCGCCCATATCGCTTCTGAGCTTGAACTGCCGGGTTTCCGCAAGGGTAATGTTCCTAAAGACCTGGTTCTCAAGAAAGTTGGCGAACTCGCGGTACTTGAAGAATCGGCTGAGTTTTTCGTACGAGATTTTTATCCCGAGCTCGTTCTCGGCAAGAAAATAGATGCTCTGGGCCGTCCCGATATCCGTATTACGAAGCTCGCACCCGGTAATCCTATAGCGCTTACGATTCGCACGGCGGTCTACCCTGAACTTGTAGTGCCGCGCAGCTGGAAGAAGATAGCTGAGGGCATCGAGCGAGAGAAACAAGCTGAAGTGACGGACAAGGAGATCGAGGAAACTCTCGAATCACTACGACGTGGCCGCGCAAAGAAAGACGCTGCGGGTACAGAAGTGTTGCCCGATCTCACGGATGATTTTGCCCATTCTATTGGTTCATTCAAGGATCTCGCAGATCTCAAGGAAAAAATAAAAGAAGGCATCGATGAAGAGAAAGCGCGCGCAGCTAAAGACAAGCGCCGGGGAGCGATAATTGAGGCGCTTCTTGCAAAAACAGAGGTGAATCTTCCTAAAGTCTTCGTTGAGAATGAGCTTGAGAAGATAGTGGCACAGCTCAAGGACGACGTTGCACGTCTTGGTATTTCTTTTGATGATTATTTGAAGCGAGTAAATAAGAGTGAGAAGGAAGTTCGGGAAGAGTTTCGATCACAAGCACAAAAACGCGCAAAACTGCAACTATTTCTCAATGAACTCGCACGTCAGGAGAAGATAGAGGCAGATGCGTCGGCCGTGGACGAGGAGATGAAACATGCTACCACCCATTTCCCCGATGCGAAGCCAGACCTGTTGCGGGTACATATAGAGACCGTACTTCGAAACGAAAAAGTGCTCCAAGCTCTTGAAGCCTAAGGAGGTATTTCCGGTGTACAATTAAGTACGGAAGGAGGTGCTCATGCGTACATGTAAGCCGGACGGCGGCGACCGCGGCATCGGTACTGAAAGGGGCGGCTGCAAGCCAATCGAGGGCGACTGATCTCTCGCCTTTCGCATCAAGGGCCCCGCATAGCGGGGCCCTTAGTTTTATGGATGTTTGCTTCCCTTCCTCTTCTTCTGCTATCATCCCCCCATGCAAAACAAAAATACTATCTACAATCAGCTCGTGCCTATGGTGGTCGAGAAAAGCCCTTACGGCGAGCGGGCATTTGATATTTACTCTCGCCTCCTCAAGGAGCGCATTATCTTCCTCGGGGGGCCGATTGAGGATCATTCTGCTAACCTCATCATCGCTCAACTCCTATTCCTCGCCTCCGAGGATCCCAAAAAAGATATCCAGCTTTATATCAATTCTCCTGGTGGGTCAGTGACTGCTGCGCTCGCAATGCTCGATACGATGGACTACATAAAGCCCGAGGTGGCGACAGTGTGCGTTGGCATGGCCGCTTCTGCTGCGGCTATTCTTCTTGCGGCAGGTGCCAAGGGCAAACGTTTTGCCCTCCCCAATGCCGAGGTGATGATTCACCAACCATGGGGCGGAGCCCAGGGTCAGGCAACTGATATTGAAATAACTGCCAAGCATATTATTGCGACTCGTGATCGTCTCAATCGCATTCTGGCTAAAGCAACAGGTCAGGATCTAAAGAAAATAGAGAGCGATGTGGAGCGTGATTACTTCATGAGTGCTGATGAAGCAAAAAAATACGGTATTGTCGACGAGATTTTTACGAGCAAGGTCGAAAAGCCTAGCGCTCCCGCTGCAGCGAAAGGAAAATAAACCTTAATGTATAAGGGCTCCGCAGGCCTTTTATTGCGCCTGCGGAGCTTTTCTGATACTTTTAAGTAGTTCCTGAAATGTAGGTTCGCTTTTGAATTTAACAATTTTCAAGATTCCACCCCGCTTTCCGTCATGACGATCTTCTCTGTGAACGAACCACGACTCTTCTCCGCGCGCTAGCTCACAGCCCGTTGTAGTACGGAGCGGTTTGGGATACCAAATCGCTTATGTCATTAACACTACTTTTGTCTCTGCTCGCCGGTGCCGGCGTGGTAGGGATTGTCATTGGATACGTATTCCGTTGGCTCTTGGTGCTTGCCCGCAAAGGTTCAATCGAACTTGAAGTAAAACAAATTCTCCTCAATGCTCGCGAGGAGGCGAAGAAGATAACGGAGACTGCCGAGGTCAAAGGAAAAGAGGCAGCCGCTAGTTCGGAGCTTGAAATAAAGGAGAAAGAAGAGAAACTCTCCCGAGCTGAAGACCGCATATTCAAGCGCGAGGAAGCGCTCGACAAACGTCAAGGAGAACTTGACCGGGAGATTACAGGTCTTAAAGATCGTATTGAAGAGGTCCGGACGATCAAGGAGCGTACCGAGGTGCTTCTCAAAGAGCGTGGCGAGGCACTCGCCAAGGTCGCGGGGCTTACCAAAGACGAAGCCCGCAATCTTCTTACGCAAGAACTTGAACGCGAATTCAACGAAGATTTCATGGTTCGCGTACAGAAACTTGAGCGAGAAGGCTACGAGAAGCTTGAGCGGCGTGCTCGAGAAATCCTTACAACCGCGATCCATCGGCTGGGCAATTCGGTTGCCTCCGACACGATGGCAACCGCCTTTACGATACCGAACGACGATATCAAGGGAAAAATCATTGGCAAAGAAGGCCGTAATATCAAGGCATTTGAGCGTGCAACCGGCGTTGAGGTGATGATTGATGATACGCCGGGCTCTATTGTCCTTTCCTCCTATGACCCCATCCGTCGTGCGGTAGCTCGTGTTGCGCTTGAAAATCTCATCGTCGATGGACGTATCCAGCCCGCAAAAATAGAAGATATGGTCGAAAAAGCGAAAGCAGAAGTAACTAAGATAATCAAAGACAAGGGAGAAGCTGCTGCGTATGAGACGGGAGTGCTCAATCTTCCCCCTCAAGTCATACAGATTCTTGGTCGCCTCTATTTCCGCACAAGCTACGGGCAAAATGTTCTGCAACACTCGACCGAGATGGCCCACATTGCCGGTATGATTGCTGAGGAACTTGGTGCTAACGTCCAAGTTGCCAAGGCAGGCGCGCTTTTGCACGATATTGGCAAAGCACTCGACCATGAAGTACAGGGTACGCATGTCGAAATAGGTCGCAGAATATTGCAGAAATTTGGAGTTGACGAAGCGGTCATTAAAGCCATGCAAGCCCATCACGAGGAATACCCTTACGAGACTGCTGAGTCCTACATCGTGCAGGTTGCAGATGCAATTTCAGGGGGACGTCCAGGAGCACGGCGCGACAGTGTCGAAAATTATCTCAAACGCCTCTCTGACATCGAAGCAATCGCCAATTCCTTCCCCGGTGTGGAGAAAAGCTTTGCCATTTCCGCTGGCCGCGAAGTGCGAGTGTTTGTTAAACCTGATGAAATGAACGATTTTGCTGCCCGGGAACTCGCCCGCGACATCGCCAAACGTATTGAAAATGATCTGAAGTATCCTGGTGAAGTAAAGGTTATAGTTATCCGTGAGACACGAGCTATAGAATTCGCCCGCTAGAAAAGAATATTCTTACTTCACCGCGACGATAAAGGATGTGTAATTGAACTTGAGGTCTTGAATAGATTCCTCAAGAATATCGAGCTTATTGCGCAGTGCAGCAGCTCGAGAAGCAATGACCGCAGTCGTAGAAGGAAGCTTCCCTTTCGCGAGGTCCTCAGCTGCCTTAGCGGTATCTGCATACTCGACCACTTTTACCTTGGGCCAAACCCTCTTGAGATACATGCGGCACTGCTTAAGCGCCTGATCGTGAGAGGTAATAATTTTTATTTTATCCGCCCGCGTCCCTTTTTTGACCAGTAAATTGTGATGAACATCTATTTCGAATATCTTTTTTATAGAAAATCGATGCTTCGCCATAGCGTAGACTGCCTCTATGACAATACCTCCGTTGGAGTTCTCGATCGGGAAGATACCGGTGCTGATACTCCCCTGCTCAAGAGCTGCAAGGACATTCTCCACAGTTATGAGATAGCGGATTTCATAGCGTTTAAGGCTGTTTTTGTGGGCGTAGGTCCGCGCTGCCTCTTCACTAAAGGATCCTCGGGCGCCAGAAATCCCAATAATTTCAACCTTTTTTCGCATATATACGGCACAGTAGCATAAAAATGGCTCAAATGCAGGATAAAATACAAAATAAGAAAATATTTAGTCAATCTTTTTCTGCTTTAAGGCTCTATTGCAAGGTTTTTTTGAGATTTTATACTGGAGAGCACGGGTTCCCCCACAGGAGCCATAGCGTTTTTAACAATTATCCATAGCGTATATATTCACATGAACAAGCAGGATATAGCGGAGAAGGTGCAGGGAGTGCTCGGTTCTACTAAAGCGGACGCCGAGCGCGCCGTTGAAGCAATGATAGATGCCGTTGTCGGTGGGCTCAAGAAGGGCGACGAAGTTTCGATCGCGGGACTCGGTATCTTCAAGACAAAGATGCGCGCGGCTCGAACCGCACGCAATCCGCGCACCGGAGCTTCCGTCCAGGTTCCGGCCATGCGCGTTCCTAAATTCCAGGCTGCAAAGGCTCTCAAAGACGCGGTAAAATAATCCGCCTCTCAAAAAACGCCCCACACGGGGCGTTTTTTGTTTGTGTGCGGGATGGGAGAATCGAACTCCCAACTTCAGTTTGGAAAACTGACGTTTTGCCACTAAACTAATCCCGCAATTCCACTACGGTAGCAGGATGATCTTCCGATAGCAATACATTTTCATTCCCCGGACAGCCTCAGCGGAGTATAGTTGGAAAATGC
Organism: Patescibacteria group bacterium; assembly: GCA_028871115.1. Taxonomy (GTDB): domain Bacteria; phylum Patescibacteriota; class Minisyncoccia; order Phycocordibacterales; family SBAW01; genus JAKALC01. The sequence continues at coordinate 29,492 of JAGWOD010000003.1, forward strand.
ATTGGTGGGGCAGTTTCTCTTTATTTTCCTTCCTAAAATGGATAGGCTCTATATTCCTTGCAACTGAGGCACTCTTTGGCTTACACCATCAGGTAAGTACCCCTCCCGCAGGAGTAACTATAAGCACTCGACCGATACAAAAGATCGCCCAAATTGTAGCCACTACGACGTCTATAAAGGCAAAAAAGAGCCCCGCTAGCAGGGTAGAAACGCCTATCGTCGTATCCGCTTCCTCAAGCGTGGCGGTATCGACTATCCTCTCTTCACCCCCATCCATTGATCCAGAGCTTCTCAATGAAGAGGCGCGTGCCGCGGTCGTGAATATCCTCTGCACGACAGGAGGTGGAGGCTATTTTGAACCTATAAGCGCGAGCGGGACTATTATTGATCCTCGTGGGGTCATTCTTACCAATGCTCACGTGGGACAGTATTTTCTCCTGCGCAACTATCCAATACCCGATAATGTAAACTGCGAAATACGTACGGGAAGCCCTGCGCAGGCAAGCTATTCTGCGGAACTCCTCTATCTACCGTCGGAGTGGGTTGCGGCCAACGCATCCCAAATCACCTCATCGGAGCCTGTAGGCACGGGTCAATACGACTACGCCCTGCTTCTCATAACCGGTTCGCTCAACTCCAACACTCCCCTGCCCTCATCATTCCCGTATCTAGAGCCAAACGCTTCTGACCCTGATGTAGGCGACGAAATGCTTCTCGCTTCTTATCCTGCGAGCTTCCTTGGAGGCATCGCCATCCAAAGCCACTTATATCTTTCAACTGCCTATGCTACTGTCTCAAAACTCTACGTCTTCGATACCGCCGACCAGTGGGTCGATCTTTTCTCCGTACCTGGAACTGTAGTATCCCAGAGCGGATCATCCGGAGGTGCTGTTGTACGAGCAAGCGACGGAACACTTGCTGGAATCATAGTGACTTCTACTCAAGCGACTTCTACAGAAGGACGCGATTTACGGGCGGTTTCCCTAGCACATATTGATCACAATCTTGAAAGTGATGGCCTTGGGGATATAAATTCATTTCTCTCGGGAAATTTACAAACGAAAGCATTTATATTCAATCAGACAACGGCTCCTGTCCTTGAACAGGAGCTCGTAAATGCCATTAATTCATAAGGTTTTTACTCTTCGGGCCGCTGGGAATCGAACCCAGTCTACCTGCTCCCAAAGCAGGCGTACTACCGGTATACGACGGCCCGGTGTCCTTTAAAATATCGGACATTTTTGGAGTATAGCAAGAAAACAAAGGAAAAGATAAAAAACCATTAAAAATAAACAAAAATATCTTCATATATGTTCTCTAAAAAATTAAAAATGCTTCGCGTGAAATAGGACAAAATTAGAACTAATACTAAATCTCAACAGGTTATCCATAGGATTTATACAATGAAAACATGTTCATTTTTATATTTCACGTGAAAATTGTTACGTTAGTAACGTATGTAACCATTAAAAACATGGTTAAGCCATAAAAGACACAAAATTATGTCCTTTATACACATGTACACACACTTATCCACACCACTTCTAACGATGAAAAACCCTAAAAACAGAGCTCTAGATCTTTATCTCAAGTGCGGATAGGGAGAATCGAACTCCCACCTCGTCCTTGGCAAGGACGCGTCCTACCACTAAACGATATCCGCGATGTAGGTATAGTAGCTTAAATTCACACTTTTGCTAACCATTCGCGCCCGGCAGGACTCGAACCCACAACCCCCTGGTCCGAAGCCAGGTGCTCTATCCATTGAGCTACGGGCGCACGGGACAATCTTACGACAAAGAAGGGGAATCTGCTAAGATTACGTGGTGAAAATCGAAAAAAATAATATACCGCAAGCAGTTTTGAACGTTACAGAAACGATAGAAAATGGCGGATTTGAAGCATATATCGTCGGGGGATGTACTAGAGATCTCCTCATCGGTCGTACCCCAAAAGATTGGGACGTCACTACCAACGCTAATCCAGAAGAGATCCAAAAACTCTTCGAAAACACCTTTTATACCAATGAATTTGGCACCGTAGGTGTCGTACAAGAACAAGAAGAGAAGTCTCTACAGGTTATTGAAGTAACCCCCTACCGTACAGAAGGAAAATATACCGATGCACGGCGGCCAGATTCTGTTGCATGGGCAAAAACCATACAAGAAGACCTAAAACGGCGTGACTTTACAATCAACGCCTTCGCATATCGACCAAAAACAAATGAGTTTATCGATGAATTCGATGGAGAAAAAGACTTGAAAAATAAGGTTATTTCTGCAGTAGGGGATCCCCATGAGCGTTTCACAGAGGATGCCTTACGTATTTTGCGTGCCGTACGTATTTCAGCGGAACTCGATTTCGCCATAGAGGAAAAGACAAAAATCGCAATGTCCGAGCAAGCTCCTCAACTTGGAAAAATTTCAAAAGAACGCATCAGGGATGAATTTATACGGATCTTGAATTCAGCAAAGCCCATGAAAGCTTTGTTACTTGCTCAGAGCTTGAACATTTTGTCCTTTATAGCTCCCGAACTTGAGGAGGGGATAGGGGTGGAACAAAACCAGGCCCATAAATATACAGTATTTGAACACAATCTTCGTACGCTCCAACATGCTGCTGATAAAGATTGGCCTTTCGACGTAAGATTGGCCGGTTTGTTTCACGATATTGGAAAGCCTAAGGTACGACAATGGTCAGATGAAAAGAAAGACTGGACATTTCATGGACATGACGTGGTTGGTGCTCGCATAGCGAAAAAGCTCCTTAAAAACCTGCACTTTCCACGTGAAACAATCGATAAGGTTGAAAAAATGGTCCGGTGGCACATGTTCTTTTCCGATCCAGAAAAAGTTACACTCTCAGCTGTGCGCCGCATCATACGAAACGTTGATAAGGAAAATATAGAAGATCTTGTAAAGCTGCGTATATGCGATCGAATAGGAACAGGAAGGCCAAAAGAACAACCGTTTCGTCTTAGAAAGTACCATTCTATGATTGCTCAAGCGCTACGGGATCCAATTACCGTTGGCATGCTAGAGATCGATGGGGGAGCACTCATGAAAATCACTGGAGAGAAGCCTGGACCGCGTCTAGGATGGATCCTGCATGCACTTCTTGAAGAGGTCCTTGATGATCCATCAAAAAATACATTAGAGCATCTTGAAGAAAGGGCTAAGGAACTTGCGGCACTTCCTGATACAAAACTCAAATCTTTTGGTGAATCCGGAAAAGAGCGGAAAAATGAGGCGGAAGAGGAAAATCTAAAGGAAATACGTAAAAAATACTTTGTAGATTAAGGTTTAAATCAGTTGTCCTATAGTTATCCACATAAAATGTCTTTTACAACTTGTAAAGGACATCTAAAGGACATTATAATATCCTACAGAAACGGCTAAGACTCTTGCCCTGGTGTCTTAAATCGTGTGCCCAGTAACGGGCCCTGATGCCGAAACAGTTCTTTGGAGTTAGGCCAACTCGTTAAGTGCCAATTTCCAGAACTCAATTTTTCTGTTCGCTAGTTAGCACGGTTAACCTCCAATAACTACGTGGAGCTAGTGGTGCAACCGTACTACTGAACAGATTCCTTCCAAAGCGAAGTCTGGAGATGGGGCGCAAGCCCCTGACGTGTCTCCATTTGTCGGGGGCTTTTTTATTTCAAAAAATTAGATACTAAGTTCGATGGAGACGGGGCAGTGGTCCGATCCCATGATTTCCGGATGGATTTGTGCCTTTTTTACTTTCGATACGAGCCGTTTTGACACAAAGAAATAGTCTATACGCCAGCCAATATTACGCGCCCGGGCATTAGCCCAATGGGTCCACCACGTGTAATGTCCTCCTCCTTTCGTGAAAATACGGAAACTGTCAGTAAAACCCGCTTCGATAATCCGATCGATACCCTGACGCTCCTCTTTAGTGAATCCGTGCTCGCCCTCGTTCTGTTTTGGATTTGCAAGATCCTCGGGCGTATGGGCGACATTGAGATCACCACAAAAAACAACTGGTTTTTTTGCATCCAACTCCTTTATGTATGCAAGAAATGCAGGATCCCACTGTTTATATCGAAATAAAAGTCGAGAGAGATCGGGTTTTGCATTCGGCGTGTATACGTTCACAACAAAGATGTCGGGATATTCCAGAGTAATAACACGTCCTTCAGAGTTTGAATCGCCGTAGCGGTCTTCGCTAAGTTTAAATTTCTTTGACAGCTTCTCCGGAAGATCATGCTGAATACTAAGCGGCTGTTCTTTGCTGAACACTGCCGTGCCGCTGTAGCCTTTTTTATGTGCGCTATTCCAATACTCCTTGTAGTCTGGAAGATCTATTTCGCTCTCATGTTCTAGAGCTTTCGTTTCCTGTAAGCAAAGAATGTCGGGCTTGAATTTCTCGACAAAAGGAACAAAAAGTCCCTTGCCGTGAACTGAGCGTACCCCGTTAACATTCCAAGAAACAAGCTTCATACGATGCTCACTAGCATAGCTTATTTTCTCCTTTTTCCATGGAACGCTCTATGCACTTCGCGGAGGTGTTTGTCTGTGATGTGTGTGTAGACTTGTGTTGTCGCAATATTTGAGTGGCCAAGAAGCGCTTGCACACTTCGAAGATCGGCCCCATTTTCAAGAAGATCCGTTGCAAAAGAATGCCTAATGACATGCGGAGTAACTTTCTTTGTGATACCCGCCTTCACGGCATAGCGCTTCACAAGTCGCTCAACTGAACGGGGAGTGAGCCGGAGATCTTTTGTAGCTTTTACATTTTTCCCCAACTGGGCAAAGAGCGCTTCATCTACATCGCCACGTTTATTCAGATACTCTTTTATTGTCCTCTTTGCGGCAGGGGAGAGAAAGACGACCCGTACTTTCTCACCCTTACCGCGTACCGAGAACTCCTCACGGGAGAGATCGAGATCCCGATTGAGTGAGCAGAGTTCAGATACGCGTAAGCCGGTCGAGAATAAAAGCTCAAGAATTGCTCGATCGCGCAGCGCAGAGAGAGATGAGCCGCTTGGAGTCTTCATGAGTCGGTTAAGCTCCTCTGAAGAAATAAGGTCGAGGTCTCGTGCTCCGACTTTTGCAAGTTCGATTCGTTCAGGAGAAAGAGATTCAATGCCGCGTTTGCGCAGGAATTTCAAAAATGCACGCAGGGCGATCAGATAGTAGTTTTGAGTCTTAAGTTTAAGATTTTGTGAAACGCCGGGCTGGCGGTTGAGATAGAGTCGAAACTGTCTGACTGATTCCTCACTAATACGGGAAGGGGAGGTAAGCGTAGAGTACGCAAGATAGCGGCTAAGATAGCGATCATAATTCTCGATAGTCTTGAGACTTCGTCCTCGTTCAATCTCAAGGTATTCGAGAAATTGATTCTTGAGCTCTTTAAGATTCGACACACAAGAAATTGTAACACTAGAGAAGAGTCGCACAATATTTTTCTTGCAGTAAACTCAAAAAAGTTTTAAGTTTTTGGAAATATTTTCTTTATCATGGGCTACCGCAGCCTCTTGCTAAACGCTCAAGCCTGTGATACGATATAAACATGCTGACGAAGCGAAAGAAGACTGCAACGGTTAAAGAAGCAGGTATACATGAGAAGGACACGGGTTCGCCTGAGGTCCAAATTGCCCTCCTTTCTAAGCGAATAGATGAGCTCACCACTCATCTCCGAAAGCACGGCAAAGATAAGCATTCTCGCCGAGGGCTTCTCCAGATGGTCGCCAATCGACGCACACATTTGAAATATCTCGAAGGAAACGATAAGAAGCGCTATAACGCAATTGTCCGTAAACTTAACCTCAAGAAATAAGCTCCAGAGGAGGCGTGAAACAAAATAGCCTCCCAGGACGTATACTACTGTAGGGTCTTCGTGCGTTTTTCATGCGGTTCATGCTTCTTTAGTGTATATAGTTCCCTGTCAGTGTAACGTTTTCCGTCCGTAGGACGGTCCTAACCAATAGTTTTATTTATATGGCTATCATCAAACATAAAAGCCAGCGTGTCGGCATTTTCATAGATACGCAAAATCTTTATCATAGTGCGAAGAATCTCTATCACTCCAAGGTTAATTTCGGCCAGGTTGTGAAGGAAGCGCTTGCAGGTCGAGTACTTATACGGGCTGTCGCGTATGTCATTCGAACTGAATCTGAAGAAGAAAAGGGGTTTTTCGAAGCCCTTAATAAACTCGGCATCGAGACCCGGGTGAAGGATATCCGCATCTTCGCTGGAGGCGCTAAAAAGGCGGATTGGGATATCGGCATGGCAATTGACGCTATCTCCATGGGTCACAAACTCGATACCGTTGTCCTTGCAACAGGCGATGGCGATTTCACGCCGCTCATTGAATATCTTAAGTTCACCTATGGAGTACAAGTTGAAGTTATCGCGTTCGGTAAGAGCGCCGCAACTCAACTCAAGGAAGCGGCGGATGATTTTATCGATATGGGCGACAATCCAAAGAATTACCTTATTGGCTATCGCGGCGGGGGACGTTGGTTCAATACAACCGCCGAAGAAACCGAAAAGGGGGAAACCGACCCTGCAATCGAAATGTCGGGGGAACCTGAGAATTAATTTTCCATCCTTCTATTGCCCGAAAACCCCTGCAACATTGCCGCAGGGGTTTTCTTTTGTTACAGTTTTACTGTTATCCATAATCGCGAAGCGCGCGGATAGGTAGGTTTCAAACGTTTTGTTTGAAATCTGAAATTCGCGGGTTTCGCACCTCACCAACAATGCAGACCCGAAGTTTCTCGACCGAGATAGGCGGTAAGACACTCACCGCCGAATTTAATGATCTTGCGGAAAATGCTGATGGATCGGTGATCCTGCGCTACGGCAACACAGCGGTTATCGCCACAGCAGTCATAAGCGAGCGCACACGAGAGGATATCGATTATTTTCCCCTCACCGTCGACTACGAAGAGCGTTTCTATGCGGCAGGTCAAATCCTCGGCTCCCGCTTCGTTCGCCGCGAAGGACGTCCTTCAGATCAGGCTATTCTCTCCGGCCGCGTCGTCGACCGCACGATCCGACCGCTTTTTAATTGGAACATCCGCAACGAAGTGCAGGTCGTCATTACTGTTCTCTCCATAGACGAAGACGATCCAGACATGCTCGCGGTCAATGCGGCGTCACTTGCACTTGCAGTTTCACGCATTCCCTGGGGAGGACCCGTCGCGGCTGTGCGTATCGGCAAGATAAAAGGAGGAAGTGACCTTATCATCAACCCGAGCTACGCGTTCCGGGAAAAAACGGATACCGCGTTTGATCTACTCGCCTGCGGGCAGAGAGGCACTATCAATATGATTGAAGTGGGCTCACGCGAAGTGTCCGAAGAGGATATCACGCAAGCACTTGAGCGCGCAGTCGAGGAGCAAGAAAAGCTTCTTGTCTGGCAGCGACAAATAATTAAGGAAATCGGAAAAGAAAAGGCAATCCTCAAAACAGGGGAGGTTCCGGATGCACTTCAGACCCTGTTCAACAATGAATTTAAGAAGGAACTACACGACGTCATCTTCTGTGGCACCCCAGGAAAGGAGAGCATTAGCGACCTCAAGAAACGCTTTGTTGCGCGATACACTCAAGTCGAAGAACTCAAAGACGTGAAGAAATCCACCGCGGAGCGCTTCCTCGAGGACCGTGTCAACGACGAGATTCACCGCGGCGCGATTGAAGATGGAAAGCGCGCGGACGGTCGGGCCTTTGACGAGCTCCGGCCCATTTTTGCCAAAGCAGGCGGCGTCTCACCAATGCTCCATGGATCAGGCATTTTCTACCGCGGCGGCACTCACGTCTTCACGGCGCTTACCCTTGGCGGTCCTGGGGATTCTCTTGTCATCGACACCATGGAGGAACAGGAGGTCAAAAAACGTTTCATGCACCACTATAATTTCCCGCCCTTCTCGGTCGGGGAGACGGGGCGTATGGGCGGACTTAACCGTCGCATGGTTGGCCATGGCTATCTCGCAGAAAAATCGCTCGAAGCGGTTATTCCTCCCAAAGAGCAATTCCCGTATACCATCCGCTTGGTCTCAGAATGCATGGCTTCCAACGGTTCGACTTCTATGGGATCAGTTTGTGCTTCCACCATCGCACTTATGGACGGGGGAATCCCCATCAAAGCTCCGGTCGCCGGTATCGCCATGGGTCTCATGATGTCACCCCGTTTTACAGAAGATAAAAAATATCGGGTGCTCACCGACATCCAGGGACCGGAAGATCATCACGGCGATATGGATTTCAAAGTGGCGGGGACAAGAGCGGGCATCACTGGTATCCAGCTCGACATCAAACTCGATGGTGTGCCCGTCTCAATACTTACAGAGGCGCTCCACGCAGCCCGCGAGGCACGCTTCAAGATTCTTGATGTGATTGAAAAAGAAATCTCTACACCACGGAAGTCTCTTTCTCCGCGCGCTCCGGAAATTGCCACTATGAGCGTGCGTCCTGACCAGATAGGACTTGTCATCGGGGGAGGAGGAAAGACTATCAATGGAATTAAAGAAACTTCAGGGGCAGAAGATATCACGGTAGAGGATGATGGTTCGATCTTCATCACTGGTCGGAATGGGACAGCGCAAAAAGCTCGTGAACTTATCGAAGCGGTCGTGAAGGAATATAAAGCAGGAGAAGTTTACGAGGGAACCGTCACGCGTCTTATGGATTTTGGTGCCTTTGTACGCATCGGGCCTATGAAGGATGCCGAGGGGCTTGTACATGTTTCGGAGGTTGCTCCCTTCCGGATTGATAAGATTTCCGATGCACTCGCGATTGGGGATAAAGTGCGCGTTATGATAAAGGAGATAGACGAGAAGGGGCGCATCAATCTTTCGATAAAACAGATTGACCCCGATTTCGCCTCACGCAAAGGACTTAAGCCCTCGACAAACCCATCACATGGCGGACGAAACCACACCGGGAACGAGCGGCGATTCCAATAAGAAGGATTCGCTCGATCTTGAGAAGATTCTTCTTCCTAAAAAAGATCCCTCAAAGCTTTCGGCACAACGCGTAAATGCGGCCGAGGTGCTTGAGGCTGCTTCTGCACCGCTTCCAAAAGCTCCGGCGCCAGAACCTCTTCCCGTAAAACCTGCCCTGGAGATTCCCGCAATTGAAACCTATAAAAGCGATATAGAGGAGACCGTGCGAGGAAAAAATATCTCTCTTGTCGAAATTGCAGCAGCACAAGCACGACGGGGTGGATCTCTAGGACCTGCTGAAGAAGAGGTTCCTCAAGGGACTTCCCGAAAACGACTGCTACAGATTGGTGTGGGTGGCTTGCTTCTGCTTGGCGCGGTGGTAGCAATTGCAGCAGCGCTCTCGCGCGGAAGTGCACTGCCCCCTGCACAATCTCCTTCCGCTCCCTATATCTACGTCGACGGTACACAGACCGTGCCCGTCCCCGAAGGCTCAACCCGGTCGGAGATTATGACCGAGCTCGAAGCAGATCGGCAGAATACCAATATTGCCCTTGGACTCATCTCCCGCCTCTATCTCGTTGCACCTGCAACCACGACCAACGCCGGAGCAGTGCCACTCTCGACATCTGACTTTTTTTCCTTGATGGCGCCGAATGCCGATCCCTCCCTGGTGCGCTCGCTTGATCCGACCTTTCTCCTCGGCGTCCATTCCTTCGACGGGAACCAGGCCTTCCTCATTTTCACCACCAACTCTTATGACCAGGCGTACGCCGGTATGCTCTCTTGGGAGGACACGATGCAGACCGATCTCTCACCGCTTTTCGATCGCACGCCTCCCATCCATATTCCGGAGGAAGGAAATACCGCAGCAGAAGCAATCGCTGCTCCACAGCTCCTCCAGAGTCCTTTTTCAGACCTCGTCGTTGATAATGAGGATGCACGCGTCATTCAAGATTCCTCGGGTGACATATTGCTCCTGTGGACTTTTGTTGATCGACAGACGCTTGTTATCACGACAAACCAATATACGCTCCAGGAAATCATCTCACGCCTCACCGAGGCACCGGTGGTCCCCATCCCTGGAGAGTAATCCAGAGTGCTATAGTACGAAGCGTATGGATGAGAAAAAACTTTCGCATTTCAAGAAAAAATTGGAAGAAGAATTGAGAACAGTGGAGAGCGACTTGGCAGACGTCGGCCGCAAGAATCCGGATGCACCAGGAGAGTGGGAAGCACAAGTAAAGGATACTGACACGGCCTCCACAGAAGCGGATGAAAAGGCAGATAAATTTGAGGAGTATGAAAGCAATAGTGCAATCCTTGAGCCGGTTGCAGCGCGAGCTAAAGAAATACAGCACGCACTTGAAAAGATTGCCTCAGGCACCTATGGCCTCTGCGAAGTCTCCGGCGAGAGGATAGAGGAAGCTCGGCTCGAAGCGAATCCTGCTGCACGCACGTGCGAGAAGCATATGCGGCAAGGGAAAAGCTAAAGATAGAAACTACTCGCTACTTCCAAGCGGCAAGCTTGCGAAAGGATTGACTGCACCGCGCACTTCAAAGTGCAGGTGGGGACCGGTTGCAAGACCGGTCGCTCCCACAAGTCCTATCGTCTCTCCTTGAGTTACCGAGGTGCCTGCCGAGACCAAAACCCGGCTCATATGAGCATAGAGAGTTTCCGTTCCGTTAGGATGCGCAATAACTACGTAATTTCCGTAGCCACCGTTCCATGCTCCGTTGGCGCGAGCGACAATGACAATACCGGAGGCCGCAGCATAAATTTGAGTGCCGCGTGGAGCGCCGATATCAACCGCGTTCCATCCATGAAGTCCCTGTGTGATAACTCCTCCATTAATCGGCCACGCAAAATACCCGGGAATCGCTGGGCCTGAGCCACCGAGATAGGGTTCTACCAAACCGCGTGAGGAACTGCCTGAGTGTGAAACAGACCTGGAAGAAGAAGTACTGCTTCCTCCAGAAATTTCGCCGTCGGGGATGATGACGCTTGTGCCAGGAGTAAGTGCCAAAGAAGGATCGAGACCGTTGTACTGTGCGATTTCATTTGCGTCCGCACTATACTTCTTAGCGATTGAGGCGAGTGTCTCTCCTTTCACCACAGTGTGCTCTACACCGGTGATCGGTAGGATGACGAGCATTTCGCCAGGATGAACTACACCTCCTTGAATATCATTGGCCCAAACGATGGTGTTAACCGAGACACTGAAAAGCTCCGCGATAGAAGAGAGCGTATCGCCCGCATGCACAGTGTAGACAGAAATTTGCGAGGAAGTTGGCCATTGATTGATGTCAGCAGTACCTGTCGGGTTATCCTGCGCCTCAAGAGCGCTCCCATCGGCAACCGTGATATCACCACCGCCCTCCGCAGGATTCGGATCTAGATTCACCGCAGGGGAGAGGAGCGGCATAGTTTGGGAATTGTACGAAAGATCTGCGTTTTGGAGAGTATTGGGGTCAGTCGCATCCAATGAAAATGCCTGCGCAGGATGTATCGCAGGCAGTACCACAAAGGTGACAACAAGAGCGCCTCCAGTGAGAAGCGCGTACGCAAAAGGTTTTTTCGCCCATCCTCCTAGAAGCAACCTCGTGTAGAGGATGAGGTCCTGTAAACGTTGAAAGTCTATAAGCCGAGAGGCTTCCGAGTATGGAGAAACGCGGCCCTAACGGTTTCATCCTATCTCCGGAGCGCCCTAAACTGATCCTCATCCGTATGCAAAAAGTCTCTTTACAATTCTCTTTGCATCCCAATCGTACGGGACGTTTTTAACTATAGCCTTCGGCAACAGGAGGGTCTACTTCCAGAAATAAGGGTTTTGTGGCGGACTTCCTGAAATCTCAATAAAAAGGCCATTTTAAGAGGGGTGGCTGTGGATAACCTTTGAAAAATAAAGGGATTTTGCTGCATTCGAAGCTCCTTAGTATAGTAAGTTTCATGCAGAGCCATTTAGAGGGTCTTAACGCCGCTCAAGAGGAAGCGGTGCTCCACTCCCAAGGTCCGCTCCTCGTGCTCGCAGGCGCAGGAGCGGGGAAGACCCGAGTCATAACCCACCGAATCTTGGAACTCGTGGTGAAAGGCACAGCGCCAGAGAATATTCTTGCTATTACCTTTACCAACAAGGCTGCTCGAGAGATGCGCGAGCGAGTGGAGACACTCCTCAAAAATTCAAAGAATTTCACGAGAGAAGAAGAAATGCCTTTTATTTCGACGTTTCACTCTCTGGGACTCAGAATAATAAAGGAACACTATCGTGAGTTTGGTTTCAAACGCTTCCCTGCGATTTATGACCGAGCAGATTCACTCAAAGCATTGCGTGATGTATTGAAGCATCTGGGCACACCCATTCAAAATAAAGAGAGCCTCGAGGCCGGAGGTTCCTCGCAAGAGGCGCGTATGGTGCTTGGCATAATCTCGCGCAGCAAAGGGGACGGCATTACTCAAGAGCTCTATGAAGAAGGCGCGCGGGATGCGCGTGAGAGGATGATCGCAACAGCGTGGAGAGGATACGAACGCGCACTCCAGAGCGAAGGAGCACTTGATTTTGACGATCTTCTCCTGCGAGCCGTACTTTTTTTGCGAGAAAACGAAATTGCTCGGAAGCGGTATCAGAAACGCTGGCAGTATCTTCATATAGACGAGTACCAAGATACCAACCGCATCCAGAGTGCACTTGTCGCACTGCTCGTAGGCGAGGCACACAATATTTGTGCAGTCGGCGACATTGATCAAACGATCTACACCTGGCGGGGAGCAGACATCCGCAACCTTCTGAGCTTTTCGAAACACTATCCAGGCGCGAGAACTATACTTCTTGAGGAAAATTACCGCTCAAGTGGATCTATCCTCGAGGCTGCGAACGCTCTCATCGCAAAAAATCACATCCGGGTGGAGAAAAATCTCTTTACCAAAAAAACAGAGGGGGAGCCTCTTTCCATCTTCGGAGCGTTCGACGAGCATGACGAGGCGCACTTCGTAGTCCGCAAGATCAATGAGCGCATAGAGCGAGGCGCCCGCCCAAAAGATTTCGCCGTTCTCTACCGAGCGAACTTCCAGTCCCGAGCGCTCGAGGAAGCGCTCCTGCAAGGAGATATTCCCTACCAGGTGCTCGGTACCCGCTTCTTCGAGCGTGCGGAGGTAAAAGATATGCTTGCGTTCCTGCGTGCAGCGCTCTACAACACCACTCCTGACATCGCGCGCATCGCAAATGTCCCTCGGCGGGGGATAGGAAAAACAACCCTTATGGCTATGCTCTCGGGAACCGAAGGAGGGTTGCGCGGTAATACAGGAGAACGGGTGGCTCTTTTCAGGACACTCTTGCACACTATCGAACGACAATCGCACCTACTTCCTCCCTCCGAACTTATTACCTTCGTGATGCGAGAGAGCGGTGTCGAGAGAATGCTGCGCGAGGATAAGCTAGAAGGTGTTGAGCGTCTCAACAATATCAAGGAGCTTATCGCGCTTGCGGGGCGCTATGACAAGGACCCTATTCCGGAGGGTACACACGCATTCCTCGAGAATGCCGCGCTCGCAAGTGAGCAGGATGAACTCAAAGAAGAAGCAAACGCTGTGAGGCTCATGACCGTTCATGCTTCCAAGGGACTTGAATTCCCCTACGTTTTTATCACAGGCCTCGAAGAAGGACTCTTTCCCTACACCCGCGATGAAATGGATGAAGAGGAAGATGATGAAGAAGAACGACGGCTTATGTATGTGGCACTCACACGGGCGCAAGAAAAAATATTTCTTACACACACTTCGATCCGCACTACCTTCGGTCAGCAATCATTCAACGAACCCTCGCAATTCCTTTTGGATATTCCGGAGCGTCTCTCTTGCCTTGAGGAACCTGAGCGTCTCGGGCGCACCATTTATCTCGAGTAAGTATGCGTCCGAAGAAACGACTCGGCCAACACTTCCTCGCCCCTGCCTGGGCACGTACCGTAGCAGAGAGCGCGCAGCTTGAAGAGGACAATTATGTATTTGAGATAGGACCCGGCAGAGGAGTGCTCACGAAAGAGCTCCTGCTGCGAGGAGCGCGGACCATTGCCATCGAAAAAGACAGGGCACTGGTCGCAACTCTCAAAACTTCATTCGAAAAAGAAATAAAGGATGGAAGGCTCACACTTATTGAAGGCGACGCGCTTGAGATAGACGTGGAGAAATTGGGACTTAAAAACGGAAAGTATACAATCGTTGCTAATATTCCCTACTACATCACCGGGGCCTTGCTCGAAAAATTCCTATCACAGCCGCCTCGGCCGAAAACGCTTGTATTTCTTATGCAAAAAGAGGTCGCCGAGCGCATTGCTAAGGCAAAAAAAGAGAGCCTCTTGTCCCTCTCCGTCAAAGCGTATGGCACTCCACACTATCTCAATACTGTCCCTCGCGGCGCGTTTAATCCCGCGCCCGAGGTGGACTCGGCAATACTGCGTATCGAGGGAATTTCGGACAAAAAATTCGATACTAGAGAGCATGAGAAGCGATTTTTCGAACTCATCCGGGCAGGATTCGCTCACAAGCGTAAATTACTCTCCGGAAACCTCAAGAATCTCCTCGGAAGAGGCGGCGAGGAGGCTCTTGCGGGTGTAGGGCTGCCCAAAAAAGTGCGGGCTGAGGATGTGCCCCTTGAGCAATGGCTTCTTCTTGCAAGGCAAGATCCCTGAGTCCACGAAAAGCCTTGTTATACTTTAGGAGATGAACATTCGCGCCTATCTGCCCAGCGCGCGTTTTGGAACGCTTATTGGCGCTGTGGTAATAAGCGCTCTTCTTATATATGGAGCGCTAGCTATAGCCTCACCAAGGACAGGGGGACTCGAGAATACAAATGCAACAACGACTTCAAACGGAGTTTTTTCTTACTCGAGTGAAGACTGGCAACAGGCATTTGCTTCTTCAACCACCTTCCAGAGCGCCCAGGATATAGCCGACCAAGCTCAAAATCTCATCGCCTCTTCCCAGACAGGAAATCTTACTGACACCATTGGCCGATCTCTGGTTATAGGTACAAGTGCCGCTACGGGTCAGGGGCTGAGTGGCAGTACTGATGCTGAATCTCAAATCGTTAGCAGCGCGCTTTCGGAAATCCAGAATGAACTCTCCCAGGTGACCCTCTACACAGCAAGCGATCTAATGGTTGTGGCTGATTCTTCCTCTTCACTCCATGACTATGCCAATGCCATTGCGACGGCAATAGGAGGACACCCACAGGCATCCTATACCAACGTGATTCTTTCGGTTGGATTTGCAATCGATAACAATAACGCAACGACTCTGGCACAGCTGCCAGCAACCGCGAATGCTTACCAAGCACTGGCAAAAGAAATCATAGGAATTCCCGTACCGAACTCTCTTGCCGGCGTACAGCTCCAGATTGCTAACAATTATTTGGAAATGTCGGGAAGCATTGGGGACATGGAAACGGTGCTTAACGACCCGATCCGCGGTCTCGCAGGGCTTCAGGAATATGATGCACTCGTGAGCCAGAGTGTGACGCTGTACACACAGATTGCTCAAACGCTGCAAAACGACGATATACTTTTTGGGAAAGGCGAGGCTGGCACTGTCTGGAGTTCTTTCCTCGCACAGGCACAAGCTGAAGCCGCCCAAGCCGCGCAGCAATCCACAACTCAGCAGACCACCGATACCTCAAGCGGATCCTAGAATTTCAATGCAAAAATCGCCTTTTTTAAGAACTATATCTACCGGCGCAATTGTCTCCGGAGTATTGAGCATTTTGCTGTTTGTATTTGCTACCCTACCTTCAACTGCCTTTGCCCAGGCAACTACAGCAGGAACTCAGACAACCAGCGGCCTCCAAAACTCTTCGACAGGTTCTCTCACCGGAGTAGTGGCGAGTCTTGGGGCATGTACTGTTCCTGTGCTTGCCCCACTTATCGGCGGATCATTTTCACTAGCGCTATTAGGGCAGACCGTGGGTGATACAGCCCTCCCTGTCCATGACTACGGCAATACACTCACCAATGCCGGGACAACAATCTCAAGCAACTTAAATCTCAGTACAAGCCTCGCAAATCTTGTGCGTAGCCAGTTTCTCGACTGTGCTGCTCGCGCGCTTGCCCGAGCGGCGCTCCAGGATATTGCGGTCTCCACTATCAATTGGATAAATTCGGGCTTCAATGGAAGTCCTTCCTTCGTCCAGAATTACAATCAATTCTTCACTAATGTTGCCGAAGATGCAGTCGGTAATTATCTGCAGAGCAGTAATCTCGCCTTTCTGTGTGATCCATTCCAAATTCAAGTCAAACTCGCGGTTGCGCAAGCGTATGCCATACAAGGCCCGCAACAATGTTCACTGAATAATTTCACCAATAGTATCCAGGGATTCATGACCGATTTCTCCCAAGGCGGGTGGCCAGCATTTATCTCTTTCACCGATGTGCCGACTAACAATCCCTACGGCTCATTCATGTACGCAGAAGCTGGCCTCAACAGTGCGGTTGCCCAAGCACAGGGACAGAAAGTGCTCGATTTACAGTTAGGAAATGGTTTTCTTTCCGTTCAACAAAAGGAAAATTGTCATACAGTTAGCTCGACCACGCCGCCCCCCTCTTCACCAAACGAGTCGGTCGAGGAGGTGCCAGGTGGAGATGGACATTCTTTCCTTGTCTGTGATCTTGTAAATACGACTCCGGGCACTGCTATTTCTGATGCTCTCAATCAAACGTTCAATATCAACACGGGATCGCTCATAGACGCAAAGTACTTCGATGAGATCATTAGCGCGCTGGTGTCTCAACTTATTCAAAACACCCTCTATAGCGGCCTCTCGAATCTTTCTTCAAGCGGCGGCTACGGATACAGCAGCACTTACGGTTCTGCGATCACGACAAGCGACAATAGCCTTGGCCAGGATGTGCTGAGCAATATAAATCCCTACGAAAGCTCCGCACAAAACCTTATTAGCATCGATGATCAGAACGTCTCTAATATCCAATCCTCACTCACACAAGCAGAGGGGCTCCAGCAGTGCTGGCTTAACAAAGCAAACCCGACAACAACCGGTACCTCAACCCCACTTACTACCGAACAAATGGCGCAGGCACAGGCAAACGCATCAAGTACCCAGCCCCTTATTGACGATCTCAATCAAAAACTCTCCCTGTACGAAACTTCTGCTGGAACTGCGAGCACGAGTATTCAAGTACTTGAAGGGTACCGCAGCCAAGTTAACGGCACTACTGATCCTAATACCCTACAAACGATTCTCACTAACTTTGCGAATGGAGTTTCAAGCGGAGTCTTCATCGGAGATGCCGACGTGACCAACGCTCAAGAGGATCAGGTCCAACTCAACTCAGAACTTTCAACCGATAATCAGACTATACAGAATGGTCTTACTCAATGCCATGCTTTCCCTTCTTCATAAACAATTCGGCGTACTCGCAGGGTTGAGTATTGCTATCTTTGCCATATTCTTCGTCATAGCAGGGGCCTCAACCGCTCATGCTCAAGATGCTTCACAGAGCATTGTTGGAGTTAACAATCCTGCTAACGCAGGTATAACTTCAAGTAGCTTCAATTTCACACAAAGCCCATATACTCAAACTCCAAGTAGTCTATCCCCAACGCTTAACACTAGTCAGGCTAACACTCAAGCAGGCCAACAGATCCTCAATAATTTAGGCCTCAGTCCCCAGGGCACAACTGGAAACACACAAACTACTTCCACCTCCGATGATCTTGGCTGTTTCAACGGACAGTTTGATCTATGTCTTTCAGGTATTGTTTATTTCGTCGCGGTAGCAATACCCTCTTTTTTTGCATATGAAGCTGCGACATTTCTTGGAATTGCAGTTCAGGTGTCACTCAATAGTTCTACATATTCTATCGGTTTCATAGGCTCGGCGTGGACAGTGGTGCGCGACGTAGCCAACATGGCATTTCTTTTCATCCTTATATACATCGCGCTGGTAATCATGCTTGAGGCTGATACACATAACACGTCTCAGACATTGGTGCTCGTTATCATTATGGCTCTTATCATTAACTTCAGTTTTTTCATTACACGGCTCGTCATTGACGCCGGCAATATCTTAGCGGTCGAAGTTTATAACGCTATACCGACGACCCAGTCGGTGCCGGGCGGAGGAAAAGACCTGACCGAAGATATCATGAGGGCGATTGGTGTACAGAACCTCTTCAGTACTTCAGCGTTCCAACAGTGGAACTCGAGCAATGGCAACTCGTTCTCTTTCTATCGCCTCATCACACTCTCGTGTTTGTATATCGCGACTGGAATTATCGTCGTTATACTTGGATTTGCATTCTTTATTGCAGCTGTGAATTTCTTAGGTCGTGTTGTTGTGTTATGGTTTGTCATAATATTTTCGCCGTTGGCGTTTGTCGCACGTGCTATCGAACCGGTAGCTCAAGGGGCAGGGGAGGGGTTTAGACAATGGTTAGGGGCTCTTATACGTAACGCGCTCTATCCGGCGGTCTTTCTTTTCGTATTTCTGTTTCTCGATATATTCATGAAAGGCCTCGCTCTTGGTACAAATGGTAATTCGGTTGCAGCCGATATATTTCAAAATCTAAACGTTCAGAATCTTCAGAACCCAAACAGCAATTATATAATGACACTTGTAACTCAGCTCGCGATGATGGGCATCGAGCTTGGTTTTGTGGTCATTATGGTCAAAATCGCACTCTCTGCTGCGGACAGAGTAGGACTTGAAAGTGCAGCGTTTGCACACAAGGCTGCGGAGCGGTTTCGGGGGGCCTACTTCGGTACCTACGCGAGACAGACCGCAGGACGGGCGGCGTTCTATGCTGATCGTGCAATAACAGATACGAGATTGGGTAATACACGTATGGGACAACGGGTACGTGCTCTGACAACTCAAAAATTTGCCAGCAAAGAATTTGCAGCAGTAGGAAAAAAAGGAAAATCTTTTGAACAATATCATGAAGAAGAGCGGCATCTTAAAGAGGAGCGCGTTGCTGATGGCCGCCTCAACAAAAATCTTCAACTACTTCAAAAAGCGGCTTCAGGAGAAGTACTTTCCACAAAAGAAAAAAGTGATCTACGCGATATGAGCATGCGCGAACTTGAGGGCGTAGAAAAACGCAGCGGAGGACATGCGCTTCTTGAGAAAGCGTCTCATCTTCTCTCGAAGAATCAAATAGAGGCTCTCAATAAAAATGATAAGTTTGACGATGCATTCAAAGAACACATCCGACATTCCTGGAATGAAAACTCGGAAGACGCACCACTTGTGAAGGCTCAAAAAATACTCGCAGACGAATTGCGTGATGTTAATGCTAGTTTGAGGACGCTAAATGTCGCGACTCTCAACCCTAATAGCCAGCAGTACGCAGTAGGTACTGGTGCTGCCATTAACAAAGCAACTATGAAAGTAGTATCGGATGAGGTCACCGGAGCCATATCTGCCCTACGCAGTAATATAAGGAGCGCTCCTCGAGGCACCCCGACTGTGGACATGCAGAGAGATCTGGAAATACTTAACAATGTGCGCGACAGTATAAAACGGCATAATGACGAAATGAAGGAGATTCCGCCAGAAATTGGTGGGAGCCAAAATAGAGGCGAGTATGTAGCTTCATAACTCTAGAAATTATCTGAAGAACATTTTATGGAAACTGCTCGAACACCCGAAGAGATAGCAAAAAAATTCGACGCCTTACCAGCGGAAATTAAATCTCTCATATACAGTGCTGAGATGCTGAATACTGTCGAAAGAATAGGGGAGAAGTACAAGCTTCATGTAGATCAGCTTGGTCTTTTGGAATCACAAACCGCTGATGTAATGATTGGGTTCTCAAAACCTGAAAATTTTGTAAGTAATTTGTCGAGATCAGTTCAAATAGAAGTGGGGGTGGCGACTGCAATAGCTGCTGAGATAAACGATCAGTTATTCTTAAAAATACGCGAATCTCTGAAAACAAAAGGGGTAAGTGAGGTTGTTCAAGAACCCCTTCATAATCCTCCTGCTACCTCAATAATTCCCCCGGTATCTCAAAAGGCCGCGAGTACAGGGGTGCCGAGTCAACAAAAACCTATTTTTTCTTTGCCAGAGACTTCCATTACTGCTTCTGTAAGTAATAGCTCAACTCCCTTTTTAAAGCCCTTGCCTGATACTCCCGTTACACTTGAAGCAACGAAAGAAACTCCTCCTCTCACAAAACCAAGAAACCCAGAGACCCCCAATCTACATCCAGTAGAAAAAGCTCTTTCACAGAGAAGTTCTGAGAAGACAGAGATCATTGATAGTACAACTCCTGCAGCAAAGGAAGGAGGATCTGAGCCCAAAAAATACGCTTTGGATCCATATCGAGAACCAATAGAATAAGCGGCACGGTATACTAGAAGGAATGCAGTACCAGGTTCCGCAATTTATTGAGGTTGAAGATAAAATCTTTGGGCCTCTAACATTCAAACAATTTGCATATCTCGCAGGTGCGGGAGGAGCATGCCTTATTTTCTTCACGTTCTTGCCGTGGTGGCTTGCACTCTGGCCATCGCTTCCGTTTGTAGCGCTTGGCATCGCACTCTCATTCTACAAAGTGAACGGTCGACCATTCATCAATGCTCTTGAGCATGCAATAGGTTATTTTTTTGGCAATAAACTGTATCTCTGGAAACAACGGGAGGTAAAGCCCACAGCCGAGGCAGTCGTACCTTCATCAATCTCCTCAACACTTCCAAAGATTTCAGAGAGTAAACTTAAAGATTTGGCGTGGTCACTCAACATTAAGGATCGCTCGAAACTTGGAATTACCACTGCCCAACGGACTGGGTTTGAAATATAGGTATGGCTGATCAAAAAGTAAGCGCAAAAGCGACGCAGGAGTTCGTTCCTATAAAAGAGGTGCGAGAGGGAGTAGTGGTCCTCAAAGATGGGAGTCTTCGAACAATCCTAATGGCTTCTTCAATCAATCTCGCACTGAAAAGCCAGGAAGAACAAGAAGCGGTCATCGCCCAATTCCAGAATTTTCTCAACTCTGTTGAATTCACCGTTCAATTTTTTATAGAAAGTCGAGACCTCGACATCAGGCCCTATATTGCGCTTTTGGAAGAACGCCTTGCTGAAGAGGTTGATGATCTTATGAAACTACAGATCAGGGAATATATTACCTTCATCCGCGACTTTGTTGAGCGGGCGAACATCATGAGCAAGAATTTCTTTATTGTAGTGCCTTACGATCCTGCGCTCATTGAGCGAGGAGGGAGATCTGGCCCGCTTACAGCGCTTGGCCTTGGGGGAAATTCTGGGAAATCAAGTACCCTTACCGACGAGCAGTTTGAACAGTATCGCTCCCAGCTTGAACAGCGTGTTGGCATCGTTGAACAGGGTCTTATCCGTACGGGCGTACGCGTGGTACCTCTTGGAACTGAGGAATTGATCGAGCTGTTCTACAAGCTTTTCAACCCGGGTGAACTTGAAAAGCCTGTTGCGCTAACAAAATAGTCGAGCATCGCAGAGGCGATGGTACAATCTACACATGGCTCTTTTTGATGTGTTCAAAAAGAAGGCTCCTGCCGCTTCTGTCCCTATTTCTCCCGTCCTCCCCGAGCAGATCTATAAGCAGGGGGTACTTGAACTGCAAGATGTCATTGCTCCTTCGGCACTTAAAGTAACGCCGCGCGAGATAAATCTTGGGGACAAGATCGCAAGAACCTTTTTCGTCATGTCCTATCCACGGATGCTTACCGATTCTTGGTTTGCTCCTATCATCAATCTCGACCGGGTACTCGATATTTCCATCTTTGTGCACCCCATCGATAGTGCGGACATACTGAAAAAATTCCAAAAGAAGGTCGCCGAGGTCCAAAGCCAGATTGAGACACGTGAAAAGCGGGGGCTCGTGCGCGATCCCATTCTCGATACTGCGTATCGAGACCTTGAAGATTTGCGCGATCAACTTCAACAAGCACAGGAGCGTATTTTCGACGTCGGGGTCTATATCACGATTTATGGAGCTACCGTGGAAGAACTCGACAAAGCGGAGAGCGAAATAAAATCGATGCTTGAATCACGCCTCGTGTATGTAAAGCCCGCCCTCTTCCAACAAGAGCAGGGGTTCCGTTCGGTGCTACCGCTTGGGCATGATGAACTTGGGGTAGATTCAAAACTCAACTCCTCACCACTTTCTTCAATGTTTCCTTTCGTGTCGTTTGACCTCACCTCCGATAAAGGAATTCTTTACGGAGTTAATCGTCATAATGCCTCGCTCGTTCTCTTCGATCGTTTTTCCCTTGAAAACTACAATTCGGTGATATTTGCAAAATCAGGATCCGGAAAATCGTATGCAACAAAACTTGAGATCTTGCGTACACTTATGTTCGATACGGAAGTTATTGTTATCGATCCTGAGCGTGAATATGAATTTCTTGCACAAGCAGTGGGTGGCCGTTACTTTAGTGTTTCACTTACTTCGGAGCATCACATCAATCCCTTCGATCTCCCGATCCCGCGGGAGGATGAAGCGCCCGCTGATGTGTTGCGCAGCAACATAGTTGCACTGGTAGGTCTTTTCCGCATCATGCTTGGGGGCCTTACTCCTGAAGAAGATTCGATCGTTGATCAGGCAATAACTGAGACGTATGCGCTCAAAGATATTAGTACTGAGAGTGATTTTTCGCAGGTAGAACCGCCACTTTTATCTGATTTTGAACAAGTGCTTGCCGGTATGGAGGGGAGTGAATCGCTCGTGCAGCGTCTTTCTAAGTACACCAAGGGGACATGGGCAGGGTTCATCAATCAACCAACCAATGTTGATATTAACAAGCGCTTTGTCGTTTTCTCGGTGCGCGATATGGAGGACGAACTTAAACCGGTAGCAATGTACCTGGTAACGCACTATATCTGGAATGCCATTCGAAAAAATCTTAAGAAGCGCCTCCTCGTCATCGACGAGGCGTGGTGGATGATGAAATCAGAAGATACTGCAAGTTTCCTCTACGGACTTGCAAAACGCGGGCGCAAATATTATCTCGGTCTTGCAACCATTACTCAAGATGTTGATGACTTCCTCAAATCACCGTATGGACTGCCGATGATCACCAATTCATCGCTCCAGCTTCTACTCAAGCAGTCACCCTCCTCAATCGATAGTCTTCAAAAGACTTTTAATCTCTCCGACGAGGAAAAGTATCTGCTTCTCGAGAGCGATGTGGGGGAAGGAATTTTCTTCGCAGGCCTCAAGCATGTCGCGATAAAAATAATTGCCTCTTACACCGAGGACCAGATCATTACCTCCGATCCTTCACAAGTACTTGCGCTGCGTCGTGGACGACAAGAAGTATCGCAAGCCCCCGCAGCACCCGCACCTCAGCATCTATGAAATACATTGTGATCGTTTTGGTTGCACTTTCCATAGATGCCTTTCAGGCGCTTGTTGCGCTTGGACTTGCTGCAGCATTCGCGGTTTTCTCAGGAACAATTGGTGGAGCGGCGGCAGGGTGTGTGGTAGGAAGCACCGTAGGACTCTGCAAAGTTCTTGGCGCGGTCGGAGGAGTGGCGGGCTCATTTTTCAACCCAGTAGCTGCACCCTATGGGATGCAGGTTGGCGCAGTGATTGGCGCTGTCCTCGATTTTTGCATTAGTGCTGTATTTGGAACAGGGTTTATAGCTCTTCTCGTCTTTACAAGACTCCTAAAACTCGGGGATCTTCTCTCATTGCGTTTTACACCACCAATACTCGTCAAACTACTTCCATTCATTGATATACTTCCGTTCTATACCTTTCTTGCCGTATCTTGCATATTGAAGAAAAATCAAGAGGAAGGAGGAATAGCTGGCAAAGCCCTCGCGCTTGCTGCAAGCGGTGGAATGAATATAACTGCTATTGGAGATACGGTGCGGCAAATTTCTCCCGAGATAGCGGGTAGTATGGGTAACACCGGGCGCGGTAGTACTCCTACACCTGCGGGAGAGCCTGCAAAACAAAAAAGTAGTGCGTCTCCTCCACTCGTCGATGGAATCCGCGCAGGTTCTTCTCCCAAAGAATCATACCCAGAAGGGTTGTCTCCTTCATATGCGTAATTTTTTTCTGCGTATCATAGGAATTGCTGCGCTTGTAGGGCTTCTTGGTCCTGTCGTCGCCCTAGCCCAGTCATTCCAGGCGACCCCGCAGCCCGTCCAATATCTTGTGGCACCTCAATCTCCGGGACCATACTCTCTTGTGTATATCGAGGTCGATGGCGTTGGAGATTTCCTCGGAAATTCAACTATCACCTGGCAAGTGAATGGCAAGACGGCCCTTTCAGGCACTGGTGCGCGCCAATTCAGTTTTACGACAGGGCCTCTCGGCATACCAATGTCAGTAACCGTGAATATAGATTCAAATGCATACGGTTTAATTACACACACATTTACCTTTGATCCTTCAACGGTGAACTTGGTATGGGAAGCGTATACAACAGTCCCTCCTTTCTACAATGGAAAGGCTCTTGCAAGTGCGGGTTCCCAAATCAGTGTGGTTGCGTTTCCACAGGTCTTAATTGATGGAAAATCTCAATCACTAAATAACCTATCCTTTCAATGGAGCCTTAATGGTACTGCGGACCCGACACAATCCGGGCTTGGAGATGACGTTTATACATTCAATACTAACCAACTTCATACCAGTGAGGATGTTTCGGTTGATGTAGATTCCGGCAACACTACGGTAGGACATGCTGATATCACAATACCCGAGAGCACACCCCAACTTATTTTCTATGTAGATGATCCGCTGCGCGGAATCCTCTATAACCAGGCGCTTGTATCCTCCTATTCAATGCCGAGTCAAGAAGAAACGATTCGAGCTGAGCCGTACTTTTTTTCAACAGACAGTGCACTCAACGGATCACTGCAGTATGCATGGGTCCTCAATGGCAACACTACCACTGGCCCCAACACACAAAATGGAGAATTGACGCTCCGACAGACCGGAAATGGGGAGGGGAGTGCAGTGCTTTCCGTCTCACTTCAGAACTCCAATACCAATCAGCTCCTTCAGGCGGCTACAGCCTCACTCACTATTCTCTTCGGGGGGGCGAGTGCATCGGGATCATTCTTCGGTCTATGAAAATAAAAATGTGGATATATGCCATAACAATACTTTCTGTTTTTGTGTTTTCCGTCTGTTCGATACCCTCCACCACATACGCGGCGCAGGCATCAAACCCCCTGCAGAACGGATGCACGTATACTGCAGACTCCTTAGGTGGAGGTGTATGGGTGTGTCCGGATAGATCAACACAAACCATAGCCCCGTCAGGACAGCCTCAGTCTGGTCCTACGTCTCCAACACAAACAGGCAACGGGGCTTTTTCATCTCCGTGCGTGAATAATTGCAATATTCAATATAATCCACTCGAACCTCTCTCTTCGCCACTCGGTGGACAGATTAATTATTCAGATTTCGCTTCATATCTGAAATATATTTTCCCAATTCTTATCTCCCTTGGAGCACTTGTTGGTGTCGTATCGCTAACGGTGGGAGGGGTCTTGTATATGACTTCATCGGTTCCCGGGGTAAAAAGCGAAGCGTTGGGACGTGCACAAGCTTCGATTTGGGGGTTACTATTGCTTATTGCCTCAGTACTTATTCTCCAAACAATAAATCCGAACCTTATCAGTTTCAATCTTAGCGATTTGAATACGCTCACACAGCAGGCCGGTTCTTCCTCAGGATCCGCCAGCACCCAACAAACAAATACAAATTCCACATGCACGGTGGGCCAGACCGGGTGTTCCTCACTGCCATCATCCAATGGAGGATCTGCGACAGAATTACATATCACTGTAACCATTCCTCAAACGGAAACTCTTGACTCGCAAAATCCTGACACTGCAACTGTGGCTAAGCAATACGCCCAAGATTGCCAGCAAGAAGGCAAAACCTTTAGCAGCGAAGCTGCTTCCGACGGAAGTTTCAATTTTATTCTGCATTGTAACTAACCTGCGCTAACTTGATATGAATCTCAGTTGGAAAAAAATTGCAGTTGGAGGAGGAATATTAATACTTATCCTTATTCTCATCCTCATCTTTCTTTTACGAGGAAGTGGCGGCCCAAGTACTTCCTCAAGCAATGGATCTTTTGGATCAAATCCAGGCACAACAGGCGTTTCGGTAGGTCAAAGCGGAGGAGGAGCTTCGTCACTGCCTTCCTCTTCCTCGGGAATATCACCTACGCAAAAAGTATTCGAAATTGCCGTGGGCCCTGTTGTAGGGGCAGAACTTACTGAAGCCGGGGAGCCTACAACAACCGTGGCGCGCTACATCACCTCGCAGGATGGTCATATCCTTCAGCTAGAACTTAATACCCCCGGCGCCGTACCGCAGATATTATCCAACACAACTATCCCAGGCATAGAAGAAGCATACTGGAGTGACGGAGGATCGGGAGTCATCGTTCAGTATCTTGATCAGGGAACTATGAAAAGCGCTCACTTGCTTCTGCCGGGAGCCGCGAGCACCAGCCCCACGAGCATAAATTTCCTTCCAGACAATATATTGGCGCTTGCAGTATCTCCTAATGGATCTTCTGTCGTGTATCTATTGCGCAGTGCTACAGGAGCAAGCGGGTATCTCTCGCAAACAAACGGATCAAACATCAAAGAACTTTTTTCCCTGCCGCTCTCCCAACTTATCCTCTCATGGCCTTCCCCAGGTACAATCCTTGCCTACAGCAAAGCGGCTGCAGGAGTAGCGGGCATTGCTTTCTCAATCAATGCAAAAACGGGAAGTGTAGCCCCAGTGCTCTATGGTCTTGGGCTCACGGTCTCTGGAAACCCTGATTTTTCCTATCTTCTTTACCGCACCGATACGGGCTCGGCAGCGACCCTCTACACAGAATCGACTATCTCCGGTGGAAGCTCTCTGTTCCCGACACTCTCAACGCTTGAGACCCCTTTCCCAGAAGAATGTGTTTGGGGTAGCTCTAACAATGTCTATTGCGCGGCACCTGCAGAGGCAACGCCCTATGACTATCTCGATCTCTGGCATCGAAGTGAAGCGAGCGTCCCCGATTCACTAGTTCTGCTTAACATCGCTTCAAGCACCGAAGCGCTTGTCGCAACACCTGGAACCTCCGATGGAGGAGAAACTGCCGATATGACCAAGTTTTCGCTCTCTCCGGACGGGCAATATCTCTCCTTCATCTCCAAGGATGACGAAGCGCTCTGGGGAGTGAGGCTTCAGTAATTTAGAGGTGGGGTTGCGAAGAATTCTCTTTGAACTTGAGAACAATGTGGCGCATCTTGCCCTCACCCGCCGATTCTGTGCTGATTTCCGGATCTTCAGCGAAGAGTTCGTGAATCACAAGACGCTCATAGGAGCTCATCGGGCTTAATTCCACATCATGTTTAAAAAGACGGGCGCGCTGCGCAAGCAGTCGTGCGTTTTCTCGCAAAATCTGAAGCTTGACCTCGTGGTAACCGTTAACATCGATGAGAAAGTTGGCTGCTTCTTCGCTATACTTCATCTCCGCGAGGCGGCGCGCGATGGTATTAAGCGATTGGAGGTGCTCCCCGTGCGTACCAATGAGAAGCTTTGAATCGGGGGAGGTAACAGAAACGACGATGCGCGGCGGATTTGAGACAGAAATATTCTCTACCGTAACGCCAAGCGCCGAAAGAAGATCTAAGACCAGCTGTTTGAGCGCTGAGGAGTCCATATATCGACATTAGCGCAACGAGACCCTTCCCTGCAAGAGGAGTGTGTTGCACGAATGAACCTTTGAGGAACTCTAGAGAGGTTTTCGGCGGATAAGGCCTTCTTGGGCGAGCGAAACCGCGCTTGTTGCAGCTAGATAGAGCCCGACTGCCCCGGGAAATGTGTAGCCGACAAAGGCCATAACGGCAGGGAATAGGTAGAGCATCATTTGCCGCTGCATATTTTGAGCCGCCCGCTGGGCCTCGGAGAGATGGGTGCCGGGAGGTGGAGTTCGGGCAAGCGAGAGCTTAATAACTATAAATTGTAGTACGACGACGATGCAGGTGAGGACAATGTGGCCTGAGCTGACAAGATTGAGAATGCCGAGAAAATTTTCATTGACCGAAGCGGGTGGGGGCACAAACGAGTAGAGAAGATTGGTCTGTATGTGAGGAAGCCCAAGGCGAAAGAACGCGTAAGAAAGCGAAAAAAAGATTGCAAGTTGCACGATGGTCGCAAATACAAGAGAGAGCGGCTTAATGCGATGCTTGCGGAAAACCTCAGTCGTACGGCGAGAGCGCTCCATCGTATCGTCTTTGTACCGCTCATTGATTTCTGCGATTTCCGGCTGTACGGCCTGGAGAGCCATCTGCGTCCTGATAGAAGAAGCGAAGACAGGATAGAAAACGGCACGGACCAACAGGGTAAGTACGATGATAGCAAGGCCGACATCACCGCCAGGCATGAGCCCGAGGATAAAAATAAAAAGATTATAGAGGGGTTGTACGAATATCGAGAATAACATGATGTATTAAGAACGAGGGAGGAGATGGAGAATGGTCTCTACATCCTGTGCGATGAGCGTAGTGTCAGAAGGAAGGGTCCGCAGGAAAAAAACAATGTCGAAGCCTTTCGCGGAAGACGGGATATGAGTCGCAAACGCTCGGTAGAGTGCGCGGCGCATACGATTGCGAGCAACAGCGGTCTTTGCGACCGATTTTGGAACTACGGCCGCAGCACGTATTGTAGCACTCCCGTGATTGAGGATTTTTGCCGAAAGAAACCGAGCGCGTAGCGCCTTTCCCTGCCGTACTACCACTGCTACTTCGCCCGCGCGTAAGCGGGAGGAGCGTTTGAGCATGAAAATTATACCGAAAGACGGGCGCGCCCCTTGCGACGACGGCGAGCGAGCGTGCGGCGTCCGCCAGGGCGTTGCATGCGTCCAAGAAATCCGTGGGTTCGCGCGCGCTTGCGTTTTTTAGGCTGATACGTTCGTTTCATGTGGGCTCTACTCTACTGTGAAACGAACCTCGTTGCAACCGCTCTGCATTATCCCCATTATATCCACAGATTAATACCATTCGAAACAAAAACAGGGGAGTTCCCATAAGAAGCGCTTACGCCTATAATCTCCCTTACATATGACGACCACACGGGAGCTCTGGGAAAACGCCCTCACCGACATCGAGCTCTCACTCCCGAAGGCGGCATTCAGTACCTGGTTTCGGGATACCCATATCGTGCGGGTGGAGGACGGGGTGGTATACGTAGGCGTCCCCTCGCAATTTGTGCGCGATTGGTTCGCCTCGAAGTACCACAAGCTCATTTTGGGCTCCCTGCGTCAGCTCTCGGAGGGCGTACGTTCAGTTGAATATATTATTTCCAAGCACCCCAAGAAAAACGCTGAGGAGGTTCGGGCCCCTATAGCTGCAGGAGAACTACCGCTTGAGACCGTGCATGTGCAGACTAATCTCAACCCGCGCTATCTCTTCGAGAGCTTTATTGTGGGACCGTTCAATGAACTCGCGCATGCGGCCGCGCAAGCGGTCGTGAAGAAGCCCGGCATAGCGTACAATCCGCTCTTCATCTACGGGGAGACAGGGCTCGGCAAAACACACCTCATCCAAGCAATCGGAAATCATTTCCGAGCCAAAGCTCCGGAGCGGAAAGTATTCTACACAACTTCGGAAAAATTTTATCTTGAATATGTCTCTGCGATGCAGGGTGGGCGCATCCCAGCCTTTAAAGAAAAGTTCCGAGAATACGATCTTTTGGTTATGGATGATATTCAGTTTCTCTCCGGGAAAAGCGGTACCCAGGAAGAATTATTTCATCTCTTCAACGCCCTGTTTGATAAAAATAAGCAGCTTATTTTCTCCTCCGACCAGCACCCCAACCTTACTCAAAAGCTTATGGAGCGCTTAAAATCGCGCTTTAACCAAGGAATGATCGTCTCCATTATGCCGCCAGATCATGAGAGTCGGGTTGCTATTGTGCGCAGTAAGGTTTCAGCCCGCGGGGTAGTGTTGGCTGATGAGGTGCTCGATTACATCGCAACCGCAGTCGAGGGCAACGTGCGGGAGCTCGAAGGCGCAATTAACTCGCTTCTTCTCTCAAGCGAGATGCGCTCTGAGAGTCTCACACTCGTAGATGCAAAAGCGCTCCTGCGTACGGCGGGAGCGCCTAAGAAGGCAGTGTCTGTTGAGGAAGTAGTAAAACTTGTTTCAGATTTCTATGGCGTAGAAACTCATAGTATTTACGAGAAGACACGGCGTAAGGAAGTGGTCCGTCCACGGCAGGTCATCATGTACGTGCTCCGCGAAGACTTCCATATTTCTTTTCCAACAATCGGAGAAAAGCTTGGCGGACGCGATCATACGACCGTCATTCATTCCTGCGACAAGATTAAGGGAAATATGAAAGTTGACAGTGTACTTTCCCAAGAACTTCAACAGATTCGAATGATGTTGAAATAGTGTGGAGAAGCCTGTGGAAAAGTTGTGTATTTATAGAGGAGAGCCTGTGGAGAAAGTGGGGAATATAAGAACAACTTTAAAAAAACTTGCTGGAACAATCGCCACCGAAGGATAACTACAAAAAACCTGTACACAAAATAACCAATATGAAGAAGGAGTATTCAATGATTTCCCCAATCCACAGCGCCTTCTTGTTATTATGTTCTTATTAAATAATTCATGAAATTCGAAAGTACAGCCGAACAACTTCACTCAGCCGCATCACTTGCATCGCGTTTTACGAATAAACAAGCAAATCTCCCTGTTCTTAGTTCGATTCTTATTGCAGCCGAGGGGGGTAGTGCGACCCTGCGTGCCACCAACCTTGAGTGTGGTGTTGAAGTATCGCTTTCGGCAAAAGTTTCAAATCAAGGGAGCGTGTGTGTCCCTACCGCGCCACTTCTCGGATTTCTTTCCAATACACACAGTAAAAATGTTACCCTCGAACTTCAAGGGCAGATTCTCAAACTCAAGACGGACCGGGCAACCGCTTCCATAAAGACAGTGCCCCATGAAGATTTTCCTACCCTTCCCAAGGTATCCGCAGAACATTCCTTCGCACTCAAAGCGCAGGACATAGCGCGGGGGCTGCGCAGCACGCTTCATTGCGCAGCCACTTCAAGTGTGAAGCCCGAACTTCAGAGTGTTTGTATATTTGGGGAGGCAGGCAAGCTTTACTTTGCGGCGACTGATTCGTTTCGCCTCAGTGAGCGCTGTGTGCCGCTTACTAGTAAGGGAAGTATCCGCCAAATACTTCTCCCCGCCCGCAACGCGGCGGAACTTCTGCGTATTATCGAGGGCCAGAGTGGCGATCTCGAATTTTACTACAGCGACAATCAGCTCTCGGTGCACGCTGACCGCGTCTACTACACTTCGCGTCTGGTCGACGGCTCTTTCCCCAACTACCGGCAAATCATTCCAAAGGAATTTGCGACCGAGGCGGTTGTTCTGCGAGAAGATCTCAGCCAAGCGCTCAAAAGTCTAGCCGTGTTTAGTGATAAATTTCTCCAGGTTTCGCTCACTGTTGATCCAAAACGAAAAATAGTGGAACTTTCTTCGCGCAATCAGGATGTGGGGGAGGAAGATGTAACTCTTCGCGCCGCCGTCTCGGGAGAAGAGTCAAAAATGAATTTCAATAGTAGATACCTTGGCGACGGACTCGCTCCCATCTCAGGCGAGAGCGTAAGATTGCGTCTCAACGGTGCGGGTAAAGCGATGGTCGTCAAAGATGCTGCGGACGACTCTTTTGTCTATCTTGCGATGCCCATGAACCGCTAGGGGGTGCTCGTTGCTTGCCCAGGAAGCGTACTTGGTGAGGCAGGAGCGAGTGTCACGGGCACTGTCGAGCCTGGTGTGCATCCATTACCCGCTGCAATCCAACGTTGCAGGGCCGCTTCCCAGTAGGGATATTGCGGATCAGTCGAACCGGGCCCGGGAGAAGGCCCGTTAGGGTCGTCTTTATTGAGCCAGTAGAGGATGTTGTGAACGTTGCAAATAACCCCTGTTCCATTGTCGGTGAGCTCATCGCCCTGCCAGACGCCTTGGAGCACCGGTTTGAGACCTCCTTCGGTATTAATATCGCTTCTCGTGAAGGTCTGATTAGATCGCGTGGGAAGTGCATACTGCATGAACTGGTTCCACATGGGTCCCACGATGAAGCCTGAGACGTTGTGTGTCATCGGAGTGTTGTCGTTATTCCCTGCCCAAATACCCACAACGAGATTAGGGGTATAGCCGATAGTCCAGGCATCACGGTAGTTATTGGTGGTGCCAGTTTTTGCAGCTACTTCGTAGCCCGGGAAGTACAGATACTCATTCTCGCCAAGTGGCGCTCTCGCAACAGGATCAGAGAGCACGTCGTTGATTTCTTCGGCGATATTTTGAGGCATGACGTCCGTTCCAACCGGCTGTGTATCATCTTCAATGACATTGCCTTGCCCATCGAGAATTTTGAGCACTGCGGTCGTCGGGTAGTGAATGCCGTCGGTCGCAAAGGCGCCGTAAGCGCTCGTCATTTGAAGGAGTGTCACTTCGCCTCCTCCGAGCACCAAGGTGAGTCCGTACTGGTTGGGATCCCCGAGTGTCGTGATACCCATGCTTTTTGCAAGTGAAAGTGTATTACTGATACCGGCGAGATAGAGCACTTCTACGGAAGGAACGTTAATCGACTGGGCAATGGCGTCCCGCATGGTCATAGGTCCACGAAACTTGTTGTCGTAATTGACCGGTGAATAGCAGCCGTTTGTGTTCGTGAGATTATCAACCGCGCAGGTGGTAGAGAATTGTGTCGGGATGTCGAAAAGCACGGTGTCGGGCGTGTATCCTTTTTCAAATGCTTCGGCATACGCAAAGGGCTTGAAGGCTGAGCCCGGCTGGCGAGGTGCAAGAGTCACATTGAAATTTCCATCGATTGACGTGTCGAAGTAGTTGCGCGAGCCCACCATAGCAAGAATCTGTCCGTTGGTGGGGTCGATGGCGATAAGCCCGGCATTTGAAGCATTGAACTTAGTCTGATTGACAAGTGCCCCTTGCTGCACGATTTCCTGCGCGTGCTCTTGGAGATCCGCATCAAGCGTTGTAATAACGCTCCACCCACCTTCCTGAAGTGCATCAGTACCGTATTTTTGCTCGAGGTACTGCTCAACGTAGAAGACAAAATGTGGCGCTTGAATGCCATTGGGCTGCTCGGGCAAGAAGGTGACGGTCTGTGCTTCTGCCGCGTCGCGCTGCGCTGATGTGATGTAGCCATGTTCGTACATTTTTTCGAGCACCAGGTTCTTACGGGTATCGAGCTCGGCCTTGTTACTGCCGTAGGGAGAATAGTAGGTGGGGGCAGGAAGCATTGCAGCGAGGTAGGCCGCCTCAGGAAGCGTCAGCTGCGAAGCGTGCACTCCGAAAAATGTTTCGCTCGCCGCCTCGACTCCGTAAATTTCACCCCCGTAGGGCGCTTGGTTGAGATAAAGCTCAAGGATCTGATCCTTGGAGAGGACGCGCGTGAGTTTGAGGGCAATGATGATTTCCTCAATCTTTCGGCCGAGCGTTTTCTCATCGGTGAGAATAGTTTGCTTCACAACCTGTTGCGTAAGGGTGGAGCCTCCCTCTACCGCACCGAAGTGCGTAATATCGGCGAGTGCTGCCCGCGCAATCGACGCCCAGTCGACGCCGGGATTCTCATAGAAGGTCGGATCCTCGATTGCAATCGTTGCTTCCTGAACATTGGGACTCATCTGTGAAAGGGGCACAATCGTTCGGTCAACATTTTGATTCAGATCATACAGAAGCACAGTGTCCGTGCGGTCGTAAATCTTGAGCGATTGGGTGATTTTACGGTTTTCAATCGAGGAGAGGTCGGGGATTTTGAGCGTTGAGACCCAGACCATGAAGATACCTCCGAGAAGAAGTATGGCTCCGAGTGTCCAAAGGATTATTGCTTTCCGGTGTATATATAGCGAGCGCCGTATGCGGCGAAGCGAGGAGCGCGGTGACATTGTGTGTCATTGTAGCACCGGGCCCCGCAGGGCTCCAGGCGTGGTAGAGTGTTCTCGTATGGCGTTTTTTACGCGTCACGCCCGCGTATCGGTAGACGAAAAGAAAATAGACGAGCTCCTCTTTCGGGGGGTAGCGGAAGCAATCGTTAAGGAGCAGTTGCGCAAAGAACTTCTCTCCGGAAGACGCTTGCGGGTGAAACTTGGCATTGATCCTACCTCGCCCAATCTCCATCTCGGCCGCGCCGTCTCCCTCCTTAAACTGCGGGACTTCCAAGAACTTGGTCACCAGGTCGTTTTTATTCTTGGGGACTTTACTGCGGTTATTGGTGATACCTCCGACAAGGACGCAGAACGCCCCATGCTCTCCCGGGAGGAGATTGAGCACAACGAACACACCTACAAAGCGCAAGTTGGGAAGCTCATCGATCTATCTCGGGCGGAATTTCGTCACAACAGCGAATGGCTCGAGTCTCTACGTTACAGAGACATTGGAGAGCAGGCAGATCTCTTTTCAGTTGCCGACTTCACTGCCCGTGAAAATATCAAGCGCCGTCTTGAGGCGGGCAAGCGAGTCTCACTGCGCGAAGTACTCTATCCGCTCATGCAGGGGTACGACAGTGTCGCGACAAGGGCAGACGTGGAGCTTGGTGGGACCGATCAGAAGTTCAATCTGCTTGCCGGGAGAGTCATTCAAGAGCGTCACGCCCAAAAGCCCCAGAATATTCTCATGAACCCTCTTATCGAGGGGCTCGATGGCAGAAAGATGAGTTCAAGCTGGGGGAATGTTGTGGCGATCGATGCCTCTCCCGCGGATATGTACGGGAAAATTATGAGCATGCAAGATACTCATATTGGAAATTATTTTGAACTCTGCACTCGGATACCGATACGAGAGGTCGTAGAGATTCGGGAGAATCTTAACGCGGGGACACTTCACCCCAAAGAAGCAAAAATGCGTCTTGCGAAGGAGATTGCCTCTCTCTATCACGGAAAAGAAGCAGCAGAGAAGGCCGAGCGCTCGTGGGTAGATACTTTCAGTAAGGGGGGTATGCCTAGCGAGGCGCTTTCTATTTCAGTATCGAGGGGTGCGCTCCTTAGCGATGCAATCGCAACGACAGGGATGTCGAAAAGTGAATTCCGCCGCCTTCTTGAAGCGGGGGCGGTATCTGAAATCGGCGGCGCACCCATCTCAGATCTTAATTTTTCGGTTACGCGTTCTTTGAATATCCGTATCGGTAAACACCGTTTCTACAAGGTAGAACTTATATAAAAAATCCCGCAACTGCGGGATTTTTGTTACACACCTTCTTCCTCGCTCCAGTCTTCACTCTCTTCTGATTCCTCATCATCATCGGTATCACTCGGAGCAGCCTCCTCTTCTAGATCCTTATCATCAAGCTCGAACGGTTCGTACATAGTGCAAAAACAGATAACCAATAATCATTGATATCTCTTGATACAGAGAGTGTTGTACCAAACGTATAGGCCTTTGCAACTGAAATGCCAACCTGCTGTGGATATCTCCTACCGCAATGCCCCAATCGCAAGGCCCGTAAGCCCGATCGCAATGGCGTCGAGCTCGTCATCTAGACGTTTCCCTGGCGGAATCCTGACAAGGCGTCCCACCATTTCTGAAACGGCCCGCTTGTCACTCTTGCCGTAGCCAGTAACAGCAACTTTGACCTCAAGAGGTGTATATTCAAGTACCTCAAGACCCGCCTTTGCAGCAAGGAAGCACAAGACACCACGCACCTGCGCCACTTTCATGGCAGTCTTGGCGTTTTTTTCGAAATAGACATTCTCAAGCGCGACACTCCGGGGCTCAAAGCGTTTTATAAGTTCGGTCGCAGCTTCTCCTATTTGTTGAAGCCGAGTGGGAAAGGGAAGATGTTTTTTTGTTCGTACGCAATCGGAGTAGATGAGAACGTCGCGACCGCCCTGACGCTCCACGACCGCGACCCCCAAGCGCTCAAAGCCGGGATCGAATGCAAGGATGCGTTTAGGCTGCATTGGTGTAAACCTCACTCACATCGTCGTGCTCTTCGAGAGCGTCGACAAGCTGTGCGAGGGCTTCAAGATCAGCTTCCGAGAGATCAACGGTAGCGGTAGGCTGTAATTTCCCTTCGCTGCGCGTGAATGCCCACATCGCGGCCCCGGGGGTTGCCAGAGTGCCTCCCTGTTGCGAGAGAAGATGTTTTATTTCTTGTCCGGTGCGATTTCGATTATCGGTGTAGCCTTCGATGATAAGTGCAGCACCTCCAGGGCCATAGGCTTCGTACATAACTGTTTCGATGTCTGCTCCGGTGCCCGAAGCTTTCTCAATTGCCCGATCGATATTTTCGGAGGGCATATTTGCCGCACGTGCCTTTTCTATTGCTGCCCGGAGTCCTGGAGCAGAACGATCTCCTTTTGCCTTTTTTGCCTCGACGGCAATAAATCGAACCAATTTGGAAAAGATTTTACTCTTACGGACATCAGTAACTGCTTTTTGATGTTTTACTTTTGCCCATTTGCTATGTCCTGCCATGGCCTTACCTTACAATGGAAACCCACAAATTTGAATCTGCTTCTATCAGGGCATCATATACTGATGAGGTGGCCTATATGGAAAAGTCTCTATCAACCACAGCGTTTTTGTTCGGAATCATGAGTATATGTGTGGGCATTCTCACCGCGCTTCCTTTCTATGCTCACGCAACCACGGACTCTCAAACATTTACTTCATCCGGTACATTCACCGTACCAGCTGGAGTATATTCATTGTCAGTTACGGAAACCGGAGGAGGGGGCAGTGGCAGCGCGGGATGTATGCCAGGGCTAGTTAGGGGTGGCGGCGGCGGCGGTAGTGGTGCGTATCTTCAAGCCAATACTATTCCAGTATCCCCTGAAGAACAGTTTACTGTAAGTGTTGGAGCGGGCGGCGCGCCATCTCCAGTAAATTCCCCCACGGGCGGCAGCTCAGGCGGAAATTCGAGTTTTGGTAGCCTCCTTGTCGCTGGAGGCGGAGGTGGAGCTGCTCCAGCAAGTTCTGGTGATACTGGCGGCTCTGGAGGAACCTGTAGTGGTAGCGATGCGGGGCAAATAACGACATGTACCTCGACTGCAGGAGGCACTGGTACGTGGGGTGCTAATGGAGCAGGCGGCGGAAATGGATATGGTGCCGGCGGTAGTGGGGGTCTTTGCACCTATGGTAGTAGTGGTAATGCTGGCGAGGTTTCCATCACCTACACCCCCGAGTCCCTCCCCGACCTCATCGCCAACACCCCCAGCGTCTCAGGAAATCAGTGGGTCAATGGTAGTACCACCTTCTCCGGGAGTGTCGTCAACCAGGGGAGTACCGACACCGGTAACTCCTTCACCTCACTCTTTCAAATTGACCT
>JAGWOD010000025.1 GCA_028871115.1 Patescibacteria group bacterium
CGTCACTGCCGCAGAGGTGTTATTGGTGATCGTGAAGTTCGTGAACGGAACACGAGCCGCGTTTTCAGGAGTCACTGTGTTCGCCGGCTGTGTAGCCGCCGAGACTGTGATACCAGGGCCTGTGCTTACCGTGCTGCCAGTTCCAGAGCTTGAAGAGCTCGAGCCCGAGCAAAGCGCGTTGAGTTCAGCGCGAGTCGCAGCACCCACGTATCCGGTACCTGCCGTGAGGCCAACCGGGGTGAGTACCTGAGCCGCGTAGTGATTCTGGAAGCTGACGACTGCTGCTTTGGTCGCAGGACCGAAGTGGCTAGTCTCCATTCCAGCAGATCCTGCGCCCGAGGCTGCGACCGTAAAGCCCCATGCATTGAGTGCCTGTTGAAGCTTCATGACGTCAGCACCCGTGGAACCTACCTGAAGGTTTCGAGTCCAGGTATAAGGACAAACTGCAGCAGCAGTGGAACCGCCCGTCGAGACCGTCGCGGTACCCGTGAGGGCTGCCTGGACGTTCGCAATTGTCGAAGCGCTAGCTCCAAAAGATTGAAGCAACGAGACAATGGCCTGCACTTGTGCGCTGGTGAGCGAGCTCGCGCTTGCGGGAGCAGCAACTCCGAGAAGGGAGATTGCCATCGCAACACCAACAGCACCTGCAGCCACGCGAGCCGTAATGCTGTGTGAAATACTGTTAATATTCATGTAATTTACTAACGAAACTAATAAACTGACTTGTAATGCTACTTACTAATTCGCACTGTACAAACAAAACCCCTACCACAACCTCGAGCGACGTGAGCGCCTGAGGAAGCTTTAAGCTTCGAGGATTCTACGACCTCAGAGGTGTTTGGTAGCAAGAAGAGTAGGACTGAGTTCAACCATCAGCAGCCGTTTCGGTACGAGGAATGACTGTAGCGAATCGAACACTGAAAACTAAACTGAAGGTATGGCGTAAGAGCGCCACCCTGTAACTTTTCATTCTCTATTCAGTTGTCAATGAACGACCACCGTTTTGCCCTTCCGTAGAAAAACACGCAGAAATGCGGAATCCCTGTTCCTAATAAAGCATTATATTCCGTGGTTTCTGGCGGACAAAACGCATTCTGTGGACAACATATAGAGACGTAAAATAAGCCCCTTTATGTCTTTTCCAAGAATAGTACGAAGTTTAGGTCAGAAAGGGTTGCTACGCAAGGCTAAATGACATTGCAACACGCCCTCGTCAATAAAGGCCCTAAAATCAAAAATTCCTTTACCGGCCTTCTTTTGGAGAAGATATGAGCCCCTCTGTTTTTCCGGTCGGAATATAGACACTCCAACGGCGCTCTCCTTCTTTACGTATGTACCCCTGATCGATAAGGACATTGAGCTCTCGTTGTATAGTTTTTTCACTGCAGTCCTTTATTATTTTCGAGATGTCTTTTATAGAAACCTTTTTGTTTTCAATGATAACTCGAAGAATAGCAGCAAGTCGTTCATGTTGCTTTTGAGATGACCGATATGAGCTATGTCCTTGATGTGCTGAAGATTTGTCCTTGAGGACAGATTTTCCGGTCGAGAGAAGCGCCCTTCCATCCTCAGCGGGGGTAAAGGGAGGCACCGAAAGATCCTCCAGAGAAAGGAACGGCGAAGCGTTCTTCCCGAGCGCTATTTTTTCCGCGATTCCTTCGTATTCAAGTGCCAGTATTTCAGCCGCTTTCTCCTCAAGTATTTGCTCGCTTACTGAAAGACGTACCAAAGAGAGGAGTTCGAATACATCAACAAGTACTGAAGACTCCTCAAACTCCCCCGCCGCAAAGCGGATGACCGAAGAAGGCAGATGGGTTGCTGAGCGTAGAAGGATATCGGACAGGTTATGCCCCTCCTCATGCGCTCGGGGCAAAAGGCGCATGAGCGCGTGGGCTATTTTCTCCGACTTGAGATAACAAAAATAAAGATCCGGCCGTCCTTTAAAAAGGTTTGTTCTGAGGGCAAATTCGTGGAAATTATTTTTCGGAGATTCCGGCATATGTCCCTGATATGTCCATTAGATGTCTTTTAAAAATCTTAAGGACAATAAAAGACAATATTTGAATTGTATCCCCCTTCATAACGCATGCAAGTGGACTGCGTATTGCGGAGTAAAAAAACATCCTGCGCAAGAGTATCAAAATAGAAAGGGCGGATCGAAGTGATCCGCCCTTGAAGACAAACACGTGAAGTCGATGTCGGGGGCTTAGCGATAGCCGGCGTTGGCGCTCAGCATCGCGGCGCGCGTGGCGCAGACGTTGCCGCGGGAGTCGACGAAGAAAGCGAAGCGGTGGTAGCCGTGACGAACCGACATGATAGTTCCCCTCAAATAACCGTGGACGGTTTTCGCGGCTTCTCCGCGAAAGATACCTCCACACCGATACCATGTTACCATAGTAATAATATTTTGTCAATGTGCCCTAAAACAACCCTATTTTAGGGATATTTTGTGCTATTATTTCGCCACATGGCACGCAGAAAGAATGGCAGACAAAGCGCTCGTCCGAGAGTTCCCAGCCATACCGCGCGAGCCATTCTCTGCGTCCTTCTCATCGCCATAGCTATCCTCCTTACGCTGGCTCCCTTCGGGGCGGCAGGAGCAGCTGGAGCTGACGCTTATACCGGACTCCTCTATCTTCTGGGACTGGGCTATTTCATCGTGCCGCTTCTCTTTCTCATTCTCGGGCTCGCGGCACTTCGAGAAGAACACAGCGGCTTCACGGGAGTGAAACTCCTGGGGAGCCTTTTGTTTCTCGTCGCAGGGCTTGGATTCGTCGACATCGTAAGCGGACAAGGCGGTCTCATCGG
>JAGWOD010000011.1 GCA_028871115.1 Patescibacteria group bacterium
TTCAGTGCGAAGGCGCCCGGCCGCCCGGTGTTCAATGAGATGTTGTCGCGGATTGAGCATGGCGAAGCGGATGGCATTATCGCGTGGCATCCCGACCGCCTGGCGCGCAATTCGATTGACGGTGGCCGGATCGTCTATCTCATCGATCAAAAGCTTCTGAAGGATCTCAAGTTCTCGACCTACACCTTCGAGAACAACTCCCAGGGCAAGTTCATGCTCTCGATCATCTTTGGCTATTCGAAATATTACGTCGACAGCCTGTCGGAGAACGTGAAGCGCGGCTATCGAACGAAACTCGAGAAAGGCTGGCGTCCTGGTTGGGCCCCAATCGGATATCGGAACGATCCGCTGACCAAGACGATCGTCTGCGATACCGAGCGATTCGTTTTGGTGCGCCGCATGTTCGATATGGCGCTGAGCGGCGCCTATTCGCTGAAAGACATCACCCTTGAAACCCGTCGCTGGGGCCTCAAAACGGCACCCCGCAAGAGGTTTGGCGAAGCCTCCCTATCCCGTGGGCTCGTTCACCATATCCTCACGAACCCCTTCTATTGCGGCCGGATCGTCTGGAACGACCAAACCTACGCCGGCGCTCATACGCCCATGCTGACGGAAGCTGAATTCGAACGGGTACAAGCACTCCTACGGCGACCGTGTAAACCGAACCCTGAGCGTTATGCGTTCCCCTTCACAGGTCTGCTCAAGTGTGGCGAGTGCAATTCGGGGATTACGGCCGAGCACAAGGTGAATCGATACGATAGCCACTACGTCTATTACCACTGCTCCCGCAAGAAGCAGCTTTCCTATGACTGCAAGCAGAATGCGATCCGTGCCGAAAAGCTTGAGGAGCAATTCGTCGACTTTCTTGAAAAGCTCGCTCTGAAAACACAACTTCACGTCTGGCTCACGGGCCTTGTCCGGAGGTTGATAAAGGCCAAAGACCACGAGCTCGAAATCCAGCGAGCGTCATTGCAGCGCACTCGAGACGCTCTCACTCGGGAGTGGGGCAATCTCACCACGTTACGCGTTCGCGACCAGCTCAGCGACGAGGATTTCACCCGTGAGCGAACGCGCATAAAGGCTGAAGAAACACGGCTCGCCGAGGCCAGCGCTCACGTGGACAGCGGTGAGACTTGGTTAGAACCCGCTTTGATCCTTATTTCTGGCCTTAAATTGGTTGTCGACTGGTTCAAAGATGGCGATGATAAGGTGAAGCGCCGCATCCTTGAGGTCGTTGGTTCGAACTTTCGGTTGATCGACAAAAAACTCTTAGGTGAAGCCGCATTTCCGTTCTTCACGGCCCCTTTTTTGGCCAACTGTCGCACCCATCTCCGGCGGTAGGACTCGAACCTACAACCAACTCCTTAACAGGGAGCTGCTCTACCATTGAGCTACGCCGGAATACGGGCACCATTGTAGCGTGTTCCAATATAAAAATAAATGCTTTTTAGGACAGCCAATACTTTTGGTATACTGCCTGTCATGAAGGATGAAAAGGTTGAGGAATTCAAGGTTAGTGGAGAAGATCTCCTTAAACGAGTAAAAGAGTTGATAAAGGAAGGCAATGCGCGACGAATCATCATCAAAAACGAAAAAGGGGAGACCTTGGTGGAGATTCCGCTGACTATCGGAGCCATCGGAGCGATCCTCGCTCCCGCGCTCGCGGCAGTCGGTGCTATCGCTGCTCTTGTCACGAAGTGCACTATTGTCGTTCAAAAGCGCTGATGCTTATTCTCTACGATAAAACGGACTGTCCCTATTGCGAGGTAGTCCTTGAAGAACTTGATGAGCTTGGGCTCAAGGCCGAGCTGCGCAACATTGCTGATAAGGGGGTGGCGGAAGAGCTTGTCGATCGCGGAGGAAAGCGCCAAGTACCTTATCTTGTCGATGAAGAACACGATGTCGAGATGTACGAATCGGAAGATATTGTGGAGTATCTGCGAGAAACCTACGGGGCAACAGCCTAGTATCTATACAACATGCACTACAATCTCAAGGCCACAGGAATCACTCTCACGCCCGAAGTACGGGAGTATCTCGATAAAAAGTTGACCCATCTCGATCGTCTCGCCACTCAGCCGGAGATGCAACTCAATATAGAACTTCAATTCTCCTCGGCGGCGACTGGTCCCAAATACCGAGCCGAATTCAATCTCTCGCTCGGCAAGGAGCTCACACGCGCAGAAGCTTCCGGAGATACCCTGCATAGCACCATAGATATCGCGGCAAACGAATTGCATCGAAAACTCACCCGTGACAAGAAGAAACGCCTCCACCGGCTGCGCCACATGGCAGTGCGAGCGAAACGTTTTATACGAGGGTGGGGAAGGGAAGAGGAGTAAAAATCTCAAACCTTCGCTCCTGAGCGAAGAAACTCCTCCCAACTCATTTCACGTTTTCCTTCGGGCACTACTTTGGTGAGGATGAGCGAGGAATCTCTAAGTTCTGCCTCAAGAATATTGACGCGTATTTGCTTTCCGCTTGCGTCGTGTGCAAAAAAATGCGCACGCGGACTCTCGTCGAAGGCCTGTATTTTCAAGAACTCTTTTCGGGGGTCTCCCGTGAGGTTGATACGCGCGTCTTCATCGATAAATTTTTTTGTATCTGTAGCAGCGCTCTCCTCCTGAGGCTCCGCTTTGATATCACCTTTCAGCCACTCCGGAAGGGTTTCGGCAAGAAGAGTGCCGCCCTCTGTGGCAAGAAGCTCCTCAAGGAGGGCCCCTTTGGGAGGCCATTCCTCTGGCGCTATCTCTATCCGTGCTTGAGCGATCACGGGACCCTTATCCATCTCTTCGCTCATCTGCATGATCGACACACCGGTCTCGCGCATGTCCGAGAGAATCGCGGAACGGGCAGGGGAGGGACCTCGCAGTTTTGGAAGAAGAGAGGGATGGATATTGAGCGCCCCGCCGCGAGGCATAGTAAGAAGCGCTCTGGGAATGAGCTTCCCGTACGCTGCGACAATAAAAACATCCCAGTCGGTATTACTGAGTTCTGCAATAAAGGAAGGGTCCTTAAGCGTTGCGGGCGTCACTACTTCAATGCCGCGCTCCAGTGCCCAGGTCTTAACAGGGGAGGGAGAAAGTATACGCCCGCGTCCTCGGGGCTTGTCGGGGGCTGTGACCACAAGAGCAGGAATGAGCCCGTGGCTCTCTAGGGCACTGAGTACATGGACCCCGAAGCCAGGTGTTCCGAAAAATGCGAAGAGAGGCTTTTTCATACCTGGCGGTGTTCTTTTTCGCCCGGCGGAAATTCCTCCCGAAGATGACTTTTCTCTCCTTCATCCTCGAGCTTCACTGCCTTGTCTATATATAAAATGCCTTCCAAGTGATCCATCTCGTGCTGAAAGATATGAGCAACAAGCCCACTGCCATGGTAGGTGAAGGGGCGGCCCACTTCATTGAGCGCCTGGATAGTTACTTTTTCTGAGCGCATAACTGTTCCGTATTTACCGCGTACAGAGATGCATCCCTCCGACATCTCCTTCTTGGCGCGTGAGCGGCGCATCATCTCTGGGTTGATGAACACCATGTCCGGCGGGGGAGGTGGTTCTTCTTTCTTCTCTTCCTCAGCCACTACATCTTCTTCCTCTTCGTCTGGGAGGAATGCGCGCCCGGAGATGATGAAGATCCGAAGGGATTCCCCCACCTGGGGAGCGGCGAGGCCCACCCCATTTTTCTCCCGAGAAA
Source organism: Patescibacteria group bacterium (assembly GCA_028871115.1). Lineage (GTDB taxonomy): Bacteria > Patescibacteriota > Minisyncoccia > Phycocordibacterales > SBAW01 > JAKALC01. The sequence continues at coordinate 3,690 of JAGWOD010000011.1, forward strand.
GAAGCTCTTTCATATGAGCAATAAGTGCTCGAATTTTCTCCGAAGGTATCTGATCTTTGGCCACGAGAGCCGCTTTTTCTCGCAATATTGGCTCACCCACCTGCAGGACCTCTTCTGTCATGAAAGATACTGTGCGACCTCCGGGGGCAAAAGGCAAGAATTGCTATACTTTGCGTATGGAGCATATCAATGCACATCTTCCTCCCAAAGACAGCGGTGGGCGAAAGCCTCCGAAGCGCGGAGAGCGCCGGACTACGGAGCGGGGAGACCTTATGGAATATTTCATGGAAAAGCTCAACGCTAGTCGCGCGCGTGACGGACTTGCGCCTCTCACGATGTCGAGGATGGGTCGCATCCTTATTGGAATTCCGACCAAAGACCTCTACTATCTCAAGCGCGTATGCGAGGAAGCGCCTAACTTTTCAAAAAAATTCTGGTGGGAGGTTGACCCAAAGAAGCACTAAGAAAGCTCTAGAGAAATCGCAAAAAAATAGTTCGGCCCGGAGGTTAGTCCGGGCCGAAAGCGAAAGTGAAGAAGGATCAGGAAGTGAAACGGCGACGTACGCGGACTCGCCGTTGCGCGGCGAGGAAGCCGAGCAGCAGGACAAAGAGGAAATGCCAGAGAAACAGCCAGATGAGGAACCACCCATTGGCCACTTCTGAGAAGGGTAGGAGGGGGAAGTGCCGACCCACCACCACTGCGATTTCCTTCATCCATGAGCTCTCCGCAGTTGGTGTGAACACAACCGCCGCGATGAGACCACAGAAAAAATACAGATGTCGCAAGAACCACATAGGGTACTCCACGAATGTTTTTCCAATAACATCGTAACACATTAGTTACTAATAAGTCAATAGCTCAAAAATAAGGGTACATTTGGGTTTTTTGCACTAGCGCCGTAGAATCATGGGCACAGCATGCAGGAGCGATTTGTTATCGGAGGACTGGCCGGACGAAAAACCTTGAAAGGCGAATTGCCTGTGCGTGGAGCCAAGAACGCCATCCTCAAAGCACTTCCCGCGAGCGTCTTGTTTGAGGATACAGTTGTGCTTACCAATGTCCCTGACATTGAGGATGCCGAGCGCATGGGGGAGCTTGTGCGAGCTTCAGGCGCCACGGTTGAGCGCTCAGGAAGTACTATCACCATAACGCCACCTCCCAAGTGGCGCTCGGAGCTTGAGCACAGCATCGCCGAGCGCATTCGCGCTTCGATTGTCCTTACCGGTCCTATGCTTGCACGCACGGGAAGTGTCCACTTTCCCTACCCGGGAGGGTGCGTTCTTGGTGAGCGACCGATTGATCTTTTTTTGCAGGGATTCACTGCTATGGGAGCTACCGTCAAAGAGGATGCGGAAGGAGTCTTCAATATCCACGCTCATGGAGGAGTGCTCCTTGGCGCGGAGATCTTCTTCCCCTTCATCTCCGTCACGGCCACTGAAACCCTGATGCTTGCCGCAGTGCTCGCTAAGGGTGAGACGATACTAGAAAATGCGGCCATGGAACCGGAAATACCGGCGCTCGCCGCATTTCTCAATGCCTGCGGAGCTCATATCGAGGGAGCGGGAACTTCAACGATTAGAATACAGGGAACTGCAGGCAAGCCGCTGCGCGCTGAGGGTAGACCTATGGCTATGCCTCCCGATCGCATCGAAGCCGGAAGTTTTGTCATTCTTGCAGCGCTCGCGGGTGAGGATGTCACGATCACCGACTGTGAGCCCAAACACATCGATGCACTTTTAACGCTTCTTTCACGGGCAGGTGTGCCGCTTGAGATAGGGGAGAGGAGCATACGGGTGCGCTCCGGAGCCATCCCCAACGAGCGCTATAAAAGTGTCGTAGTGCGCACCCACGAATATCCCGGGTTCCCGACGGATCTTCAATCGCCGATGACCATCTTTCTCACCCAGACGACAGGAGAAGTCACCGTCCTTGAAACAGTCTTTGACGGTCGGCTGCGCTATGCGGAGGATCTCATACGCATGGGAGCCGATATCACCATCATGAACCCCCACCGCATCCTTATCCGCGGCCCTCGGAAGCTCTCGCGCAAAGAGCTTGAGGGCCCTGACCTGCGCGCCGGCCTCGCCTACATCCTTGCCGCCTCGGTTGCGGTAGGGACCTCTATTGTGAATAATGCGTACGTCATCGACCGCGGCTACGAAAAGATCGAGGAGCGCCTGCGCGCCATCGGTCTCTCCATCCGCCGCGAACTCACCCGCTAAGTACCATGGCATTTTTCACCCCCAAGCTCGGCATCGACCTCGGCACAGCCAATACGCTCGTTTTCGTACCCGGCAAAGGAGTAGTACTCAATGAACCTTCGGTCGTCGCGATTTCTGAAATTGATAAACGGATTCTTGCTGTCGGCAACGACGCGAAAGAAATGATCGGGAGAACCCCAGGCGAGATTGTCGCCTACCGGCCGCTGCGTGACGGAGTCATCGCCGACTACCGTGTGACCCAGGCTATGCTGCGCTACTTTATTGGCAAGGCCCTCGGAAGATTTCAGCTCTTCAAACCTGAGGTCATGGTGTCGGTCCCGGCGGGTGTCACCTCAACGGAGCGTCGTGCGGTCGTTGAAGCTGCTATCCGCGCGGGAGCGAAAAATGCGTATGTAGTCAAAGAACCTATTCTCGCTGCGATTGGGGCGGGCGTTCCCATACAGGAATCTCACGGGAACATGATTGTCGATATCGGCGGAGGTACCTGCGACGTGGCCGTCATCTCGCTCGGGGGTATCGTTGCATCGATATCGGTCAAATGTGCGGGTGACCGGCTTGATCATGCGATCGCCGATTACATCAAGAAAACTTACAATCTCGCGATAGGAGACAAAACGGCCGAGCGAGTAAAGATTGCCATAGGATCAGCGGTGCCGGTCGAGGAGGAGATGGTTGCGGTCATCAAGGGACGGGATTTCGTGACTGGACTTCCACGCTCTGTTGAAGTAAAAACCAACGACCTTGTGCGGGCCATGGGGCGTGAGCTGCGCGAAATCGTAAAAGCTATCCGTGACGTCCTCGCCGAGACTCCGCCCGAGCTCGCCTCCGACATCATCGACCGCGGCATTATCATGACCGGAGGTACTTCACAGTTGCGTAATTTCCCCGAGCTTGTCTTTCGCCGCACGGGAGTGAAGGCGGTGGTTGCCGACGATGCGCTTCTGTGTGTTGCACGCGGTACGGGAATCGCGCTCGATCATCTTGAGACCTACAAAAAAGCGATTATCGCAAAACGCTAGCACTACCATGCTTACGCATCATGCGTACTACGTAGAGGGGGAAGCGGGGCTTCTTCCGGAAATCGCAGAAGCTGCGCGCAAGGAGATGAAGCTCCCCAAGGGGAGTCCCGATGTCACAGTCCAGAGCTTCGAGCGCTTCGGTATAGATGAGTCGCGGCAGCTAAGAAATCTTGCCTCGCTCAAGACTCTCTCCGGGGGAGCGCTTTTTGCAATTGCCGCGACCTCAATCACTACCGAAGCCCAGCAGGCGCTCCTCAAGCTCTTCGAAGAGCCGCAGCGAGGAGTGATATTTGTACTCCTTGTTCCGCACGGGACACTCCTTTCTACCCTGCGCTCCCGCTGCCTCCTGTTTCCTATCGAGCAGGGAGCTGTGCGCCTTGGGAGTGCGGAGGCTAAGACTTTTTTGAAAGCGGGGTACAAGGAGCGCACCACACAGATTGCAGAGCTTCTTGATGAAGAAGGAGATGTGCGCGCCCGGGCGCGCGAATTTCTCGGAGGTCTCGAGGGAGAGCTCTACAGGGCCTTTGAGAAGAGTAGGGGAGAGAAGAAGAACGAACTTGCCTCGGGGCTTGAGGATATTGGGAAACTGCGCGGGTACCTCTCTGATCGCTCGACGTCTCTTAAGATGCTTCTTGAACACCTCGCAGCGGCCCTCCCTCGCGTATGATCCCGCGCAAGCTCAAAGAACGGCGCGAACGTATCCGCAAACTTGACCAGGCGCTCAAGAAACTGTTCCCAAACGCCAAGATAGAATTGATCTTCAAGAACCCTCTCCAACTGTTGGTCGCCGTAGAGCTGAGCGCGCAGTGCACGGACAAAATGGTGAATAAAGTAACGGAGGTCCTTTTCAAGAAGTACCGGACGCTCGATGACTATATAAAAGCCGATCCACGCGAATTTGAGCGCTACATCCACTCCTGCGGCTACTATCGCTCAAAGACTCGCAATATTCTCGGCGCAGCGAAAATGCTCAAGGAGAACTACGGGGGTAAAGTGCCCCGGACAATGCAGGGGATGCTGGAACTTCCTGGTGTTGCGCGCAAAACTGCCACCGTTGTTCTCTCGACCGCCTACGGCATTGTTGAGGGAATCACCGTCGATACACACGTTATACGTTTCGTGAAGCGATTCGACCTCTCTGATTACAAAGACCCGGTCCGGATAGAAAAAGATCTTATGGAGCTTCTTCCGAGAAAAGAATGGGAGCATTTCACTCACCGCGTCATCCATTACGGCCGCTACCTTGCTCCGGCCCGGCCCTACGATATCTCCAAAGACCCGCTTATAAAAATCTATCCAAAAGCAGGACGGATATTCAGGGTGTGATTATACGGTGTTGACGTTTCTGAGTGGCTGGGTAGTATAGCTCCCAGGCAGGGAGGTTCGGGCGTCCACGTTTTTTGTACAGGCCGAACCGACGGAACGTTGTGAGCTGGTCCCACCGGCAATGCGTATACCATTCGCCGAATGCGACATGTGCACCTTCGTCCCAAGGAAGAGGCGATGCTTGCACGAGGATGCCCAACCTCTCTGCCACTTCATATCATAGGCGCGCCAATGGCGCGCTTTTCTTTTTGCGAACAACACCTCTCTCGTGGTATACACATTTAAGAACAGCATCAAAGGGAGAAAAAGAGATGCGCACTGCGCTCTTCATCCTGGTCGTCTTACTCTGTTTTCCAGAATCATGGGACTTTCTGAGAGCCTTCCTTGGGATGTTCATTCCTTGTCGTTAAGGCCGGCCCGGCACTCTCCGGGCCTTTTCTTTACCTCCTGCAGAGGCTACACTAGTAGCTCATTCGTATATGGCTTACAACTTCAAGCCTTTTGAGAAGAAAATAGTGGATATAGCAGAGCGTCTAGCACGCGATCTCACTGGAGTGCGCACTGGACGGGCCACTCCCGCGATCCTCGATACCGTGTCGGTCGAGATCTATGGCACCCGCATGCCCGTAACCCAGGTCGCAACAATCTCGGTTGAAGATCCCCGCACGCTGCGAGTCTCTCCCTGGGATGCAGGCAACGCCAAGGAGGTGGAAAAAGCGATAACTGCGGCGAATCTTGGTCTCTCCGTCGGGGCTGACGAGAAGGGAATACGAGTGAGCTTTCCGGAACTCACGAGCGAGCGGCGCGTTTCGCTCCTGAAGCTCGCCAAGGAAAAGGTAGAGGAGGCGCGTACAACCCTGCGAGGCGCTCGCGATGAGATCTGGAGCGACATACAAACACTCGAGCGGGAAGGAAAAATGCCCGAGGACGATAAATTCCGGGCTAAAGACGATATGCAGAAACGCGTCGATGCTGCGGGCAAACAATTTGAAGAAATGCTTTCGCGCAAGGAGAAAGAAATCGCGAGCTAAGGGGTATTTGTTACAATAGTCTGCATGATCCTCGCGATAGTGCTCTTCGTTGCTGCGCTCGCGATACTCATCCTCGTGCACGAAGCGGGGCATTTCTTTGTCGCCAAGCTCTTTGGTATACGCGTCGATGAGTTTGCTATCGGATTCCCCCCGCGACTTGCTGCCGTGCGTAAAGGGGAGACCGAATATTCAATCAATCTCATCCTCTTCGGAGGCTTTGTACGTATTTTCGGAGAACAGGCGGGGGAAGGGGAGCGCGATCCCCGAAGCTTCTCGGCCCAATCGCGCTGGGTGCAGGCGGCGGTTGCTGTCGCAGGTATACTCATGAATTTTATCCTCGCTTGGCTTCTTATCTGCATTGTCTATCTGGTTGGCGTTCCCACCGCGGTCGATGCGCAGAACGCGGGGCAGGTACAAAATCCCAAGGTGACCATCATCGATACCATTCCCGGATCACCCGCAGCCAATGTGGGACTTCAGCCGGGTGACGTGCTTCTTGCGCTTGGTACGGGCACAAATGCATTTGCGAGCAGCACGTCCTCGCAGGAGGCAACCGCGTTTATAGAAGCCCACGCCAGTCAAAGTATTCTTCTTGAAATTTCAAGGAATGGTACCGATAAGGTATTTCTTGCGATGCCGCAGGCGGGGTTCTTGCAGGGAGATCCGGCGCGCAAAATACTCGGCGTCGAGCTTGCCGATGTCGGGATCATGCACTACTCGCTTGCTGGAGGTGCCGTGGCAGGAAGTGAACTCATGTGGCAGGAGACTCTAGGGACGGCCATAGGACTCGTGACGTTCTTTAAGGACATATTCATAGGGCAGGCGAATTTCTCCGACGTCGCGGGTCCTGTGGGCATCGCGCAGGCAGGAACGCAGGCTGCTGCAATGGGTATTGCGGACCTGCTTCTCTTTGCAGCATTTATTTCAATAAATCTTGCGTTCATCAACGTTCTTCCTATTCCGGGCCTTGACGGTGGGCGCTTACTTTTTATCGCTATAGAGGGAATAGGCAGGCGAGAAATTTCGGCACGGATTGCCGCCCGAGCGACAGTCTTTGGGTTCGCTCTCATTATCCTTCTTATGATCGTTGTGACCTATCACGACGTCGTCCGTCTCCTCTAAAAAGGGCTTTTTTGCGCCTGCGACATTTACCTGTACAATGGCTCTGCTATGAAGCAGGGCACGCTTTTTACGAAGACCCGCCGCGAGGCGCCCAAGGATGAAGTCGCCAAAAATGCTCAGCTTCTTATCCGTGGGGGGTTCATCCACAAGGAGATGGCGGGAGTCTACTCCTATCTCCCTTTGGGGCTGCGGGTATTCAAAAAAATAGAAGAAATTATCCGCGAAGAGATGAACGGGATAGGCGGCCAGGAAATCTCGCTCACGACGCTTCAGGATAAGAGTGTGTGGGAGAAAACCGGCCGCTGGAGCGAGGAAGTCATTGACGTGTGGTTCAAGACGAAGCTCGCCAATGGGAGCGAGCTCGGACTCGCAACGACCCATGAGGAACCGCTCACGGCGCTTATGCGGGAATACATCTCCTCCTGGCGGGACATGCCTCGCTATGTGTATCAGTTCCAGACGAAGTTTCGCAATGAACTGCGGGCGAAGTCCGGCATCATGCGGGCCCGAGAATTTGTCATGAAGGACCTCTACTCCTTCGATCGCTCTGAAGGGGAATTTAAAGAATTTTATGAACGCTGTGCACAGGCTTACATGCGTGTGTTTGAGCGCGTGGGGCTCGGTGGTATGACCTTCCGCACCTTCGCCTCAGGTGGTTCGTTTTCAAAATTCAGTGACGAGTTCCAGACCGTCTGTGAGGCCGGAGAGGACACCATCTATCTCTCGCGAAAAAAGGGCATTGCTTTGAATAAAGAGGTTTACAACGACGGGGTGCTAAAGGACCTAGGGCTCTCCAAAGGTGAGCTTGAGGAAGTGAAAGCCATAGAAGTGGGCAATATTTTCCCTTTGGGCACTCGTTTCTCGGAAGCGTTTGGGCTCACGTATAAGGACGAAAAAGGAAAAGAGCACCCGGTCATTATGGGGTGCTACGGCATCGGACTCGGACGTCTCATGGGCACGGTCGCGGAGGCACTCTCGGATTCCAAGGGGCTTGTGTGGCCGCGCTCTATAGCTCCCTTTGACGCTCACCTGGTTGAGCTTGGCGGGGAGAATGAAGAGGTGCGCAAAGAGGCAGCGGAACTCTACAAGGATCTTACTGAGGCAGGTGCAGAGGTGCTCTGGGACGATCGGGATGCCCGGGCAGGGGAGAAGTTCGCCGACTCCGATCTCATCGGTATTCCTGTACGGATTGTCATCTCCTCAAAATCGCTCGCGGAAGGGAAGTTCGAGTGTGTCGAGAGGGCAACGGGCAAGACGGAGCATAAAACAGCAGGCGAACTTATTGAGGAACTTCGCCCTCGAACATGATATGGCCTCACTGAGGGACAAATTTTACGGATTCTTCTCCAATGATGTCGGCATCGATCTCGGCACTGCCAATACGCTCGTGTATCTACGTGGCAAGGGCATCGTCGTCAACGAACCTTCGGTGGTGGCGATCAACAAGAAAACCAATCAGGTGGTTGCGGTTGGTGCGGAAGCAAAGCAAATGCTCGGGCGCACTCCGGGACACTTGAGTGCGCTCCGGCCGCTCGTTGAAGGCGTTGTCTCTGACTTCGAGGCAACCGAAGAAATGCTTTCTTATTTGATCAAGCGGGCGCAGGGGGTCTCAAAGAAAGCCCTCGGACCCCGCGCGGTACTAGGTGTTCCTTCGGGAGTAACTGATGTTGAAACAAGAGCCGTGCGTGACGCTGCGCTCAATGCCGGCGCCCGCGAGGTCTATATCATCGAAGAGCCCATGGCGGCGGCTCTCGGTATTCGGCTGCCAGTGAGAGAGGCTATGGGCAGTATGATCGTCGATATTGGCGGCGGAAATACGGATATTGCTATCCTTTCGCTCGGGGGCATCGTACGCTCCAAAAATGTGCGTATCGCAGGGGACAAGCTCAATCAGGACATCATCGGGCACGTCCGTTCAGAGTTCAAGATATTGATAGGTGAAAAGACGGCGGAAGCGGTGAAGCACTCAATTGGATCTCTTCTGCCCGCTTCCTCCTCTCTTGAGGCTCTCGTGCGTGGACGAGATCTTGTCACCGGGCTTCCGCGTGAAGTAGTACTTACCGATTCCGATATTCGCGAAGCCATCTCCCAGTCGATTGATACCCTTATCGAAGGCGTGCGGGAGGTGCTCGAGACGACTCCTCCGGAAATTCTCTCCGATATAGGTCGCGGGGGCATTTATCTCGTTGGCGGCGGCGCTTTGCTCCGGGGTCTCGATTCGCTCCTCTCGGAGTGGTCCAAGGTGCCGGTCCACGTGGCTGACGATCCTCTCACTGCGGTCGTGCGGGGCACAGGGGTTGTGCTTGAAAATCTTGATGAGCATAGGAACCTCCTTATTGAGCACGAGGAGGACGTCGAATGATAGTGCCTAAGGACACGCGCGGGCGCTACCGCTCCCGAATTTCTCTTCGGGTATTTCTTTTTATAGTGATGGTCCTAGTGATTGCTTTCGTCGTCTTTATGGGACGAGGGATCAGCGGATACCTCTGGAAGGGGCTTGCCGTTCTTTCTCCAGTCACGGGAGGCATCGGGAGTGGTGCGAGGGCCGTGTACGCAGAGCTAGAGTCCAAGCCCGGGCTCCTTGCAGAGAATGAGGCACTCCAATCACAAGTAGCAGCACTCCAATCAGAGCTGACTGACTACAACGCAGTGATCGAGGAGAATATAGAGCTTAAGGCACAATTCGGGCGGCTCGACAGTGCCCAGAGCGCCATTCTTGCGGGTGTTATCGCGGCGCCTCCGCGCACACCTTATGACACGCTTGAGATTGATGCAGGTACCGATGAGGGAATCTCGGTCGGAGATTTGGTATCTGCCGGCAATGGTCTTCTTATCGGGACGGTCGATACCGCCCTCAGCTCAAGCGCGCGTGTCACTCTTTTCTCCTCAGCCGGTGAAACACAGCAGGGTTACCTGCGGGGAAGCACTCCCGTAACGGTGATAGGGCAGGGGAGCGGCTCGCTTACAACCACTATCCCTGCGGGGATCAACGCCTCTGTCGGCGACGTTATTAATTTTCCAGGCATTGCGGGCGACGTCTCCGAGGTCGTCTCCGCACTGGAAGCTCCCTCCGGCAATTCCTTCGAAACGCTCTACCTCCATCTTCCGGTTGACCCGTATTCGCTGCGTTTTGTGAGCGTGCGGCTCACTGCCGCCCAGTAATATGCGATTCCCCTCCTTTTGGATATCTCTCCTCCTTCTTATCCTCGGTTTCTTAGTCTACTGGCCGCTTGGGGTTGTCGCTATTTTTCTTGCCGCGCTCTATCACCACTTTATCCCTGCGATCATATACGGAGCATTTATGGACATTCTCTACGGCCCGCCGCCCGTCTTTTTGCATTTTCTCCATATTCCGTTCACACTCCTTACTGTTGTTTTTGTCGTGGTAATTCTTTTTGCAGAGCGAATTCTCCGCCGTAGGAAGAGTGCTGCCACACTCTAATTGCTCAAAGGGTCGATCCATTCTAGACTGCGAAAAGAGGCTCTTTCTCGAATGTAATTCCGACGGAGGTACCGATGGGTGACACGGTCAATACGTCGGCACCTACGGTGCCGACTAGGACTTCTGCCGAAGCAGTACTTGAAGAATCTAGGATCGCCACTGACGAAGAGGTGCAAGCCCTCGTTACTAACATGCTGAAACTTAGGCCCCGGCGTAGACAGATTATAGAGAAATACCTGCAACAAGGTCGAGCCAAGGCGGCCGAAAGCCTCGGCCTGCAAGAAAAAACGATGGGCTCGTATATTTCCGATGTTTGCTTTCAACTCGAAATCCCTAAACGGAGGGGTTTCAAGCGTTTCGATAGGATCGGGACGCTGCGCAAAATCTTCGAAGCACACAAAAAGATGGTTGAAAGCGGCGAGATCCAAATCACCACCCTCTACCAAAGCGAATATACTGCGGAAAACATTGAAGGCTTCGCGTATGGTATGCGCCGACTTACCCGACGTCAGAAGCAAATTGTCGAGGCGTTTGTAAAATTCGCTGAAGTTGCCAGCGTAGCCAAGGAACTTCGGATACTCAAAAAGACCCTCGAGGTGCAGCTGTTCGGGGTATGTCTTGATCTCGGAATACGGCCGATCCGTCGCTCATGTCTCCACCAAAGAAGAGACATCCTAAAACAGGTGCTGGAGCGTTATGAGGAACTGGTTAGCGAGGGGGTTATAAAAGTACCGAAACGGCAACTTCCGTCGCTCTCAATGAAATCCAAGGAAACTTCGGCTGAAACAACGCCTGAGGGACAGGAATGGGTGACCCTCTTTCCGCAGCTAAATGCGGAAGATCAGAAGCGTGTGATAAGAAGACTTCGAAACATCATCTCCAACTATAAGAAGTGAGAAGCAAGCAACCGGCGGACAATTTCCGCCGGTTTTATTTTGTACTTTAAAAAAATACGATATACTTTTGGCATGAAAAAGCCGCTTGTATGGGTTTCCATTATTGTAGGTATTCTCTTTGTACTCCTCGCGCTCTATTACTGGATGACACCTGCAGAGTCGCTGCCGACCTATCTGCCAGGCTATATCGCTGGAGACACGGCACCTCACTTCAAACACGGCCTCGCCTCTCTTATTGTTGGTCTCGCTTTCTTTGTGTTCGCGTGGTTTCAGAGCGGACCGCACAAAGCTTAGTGGAGGATAAAGAGTGAAAGGGCTCCTGCAAGAACGCAGTAGATGGCGAAGGGCGTAAGAGTCTTTGTTTCGAAGTACTTGGTGAGGAACT
>JAGWOD010000012.1 GCA_028871115.1 Patescibacteria group bacterium
CCGGATAGCGTAAATAAAAAGACCCCGTCGCTGTTAGCGAGGGGGTCAAGTGAACAGATTCCCTTGGCGGCGCTTGAAGTCTTGTCTTGTCTCTTGCCGCTTCCTGGTCTCAGCCCTCCTGGAGGCCTTGGATTGATTGCTGCGGCCAATTGCAGCGTAGACAGATTTGATGCGACCGCGATCAAACCAGGTCGCTATCTTGCAGAATTCCTTGAGGGCTGTCGGGATCGATACCCCCAGATCTTTTGAATTCTTCAAGAGGATCTTGGCAATGGCCTCGTCGCTTAAAGAGCGATCTTGATGCCGCCCTGCCGCCGCTATCGCATCAGCTGCAGCTTTGCGTGCTGCGGAGAGGCTCGCATCAGAGAGAGAAAGGGAAGCTTCGTCACCCTCGTGCACAGCAGTCGTGGTCAACACCTGAAGGCCCTTGGAGCCCACCACAAACTTCACAACTACTCGATGCTCGACGAGCACCGACGCACTTCGGGTATCCACTTCGAGTACTTCGGTCGTTTTGATGATAGGCATTGCTATCACCTCCTTTCTAGTTACATTATAACAAAATAATGTAACTTGTCAATATCTCCGTTTCAGGAAAAAAGCTTCTCTACCGCATCTTTTACGACGGCTCCATCGGCCTTACCTTTAAGCTCTTTCATAACAGCGCCCATAAGCTGACCTGCCTTGGCCTTATCAGAAATCCCCATAGCCGCTGCTTTTTGACGTACGAGCTTCTCAACCTCCTCGCGAGGCATTTCAGGAGGAAGAAGCGACTCAAGTATCCCGAGCTCTTCGCGCTCTTTTGTAGAGAGATCCTCCCGGCCTCCTTTGCTGAACTGCTCGATAGAGTCTTTGCGTTGCTTAGCAGCTCGGCGCACAAGAGCAAGAAGCTCTTCTTCGGAAAGTTCCTCTGTTGGTTTACGGCCCTTGGAAACTAGTTCATTCGTAGCTGCAGCGAGAAGCCCTCGCAGCACCAAGAGTCGTACCTCTTCTCTATTCTTAAGCGCCTGCTTCACTCCCTCCTTGAGCTCTTGATGTGTCATAGCTAAATGATATCAGAAGGAGCCTCGTGGTAAAATCGAGCAATGGACGCGCTCATCATACTTCTCATCATTCTTATCTTCGGTAACATCGGGATGCTCTACCTTCTGTGGCGCGCGGGAAAGAGTAACAACGCTCCCGCTCCGGATATCCAGGGGCTCGTGCTCCTGCAGCAACAGGTTCAGGATCTCACCCGCGCCATGGATCAAAAGCTCGGGGAGGGAACAGAGCGAATGTTTGAATCTATGAGAACCCAATTCGACCAATCACAAAAACTGGTGCGAAACATCGAGGAGCGTGTTTCCAACCAGCTTCTTGAGGTAAGCAAAGGAGTCGCTCAGACTCAGGAATCCACCAAACAGGTGTTTACCATCGCGGAGCAACTCCAGAATCTTGAAAAAGTACTGACGCATCAAAAACAGCGGGGAAATCTTGGAGAAGCATCTCTTGAACTTATTCTCGGCAACATCCTGCCTCCTACTGCATTCAAAATGCAGTACGAGTTCCCGGGCGGGGAGACGGTCGACGCGGTCATTTTTACGAAAGAGGGGACTATCCCTGTTGACGCAAAATTCTCCCTTGAGAACTACAACCGGCTCATCAACGCCATCGATGAAAAACAGCGAGAAGAACTTGAACGGCACTTCAAGAATGACCTCAAAGCGCGTATTGATGAGACGGGGAAGTACGTGCGTCCTAAGGATGGCACCTTGCCCTTCGCCTTCATGTATATTCCTGCAGAGGCCATCTACTATGACCTCCTCATCAACGAGGTGGGCGCGGTGAAGGTCAATACGCGCAATCTGATTGACTACGCCTACAATGAGAAAAAGGTGATCATTGTCTCGCCCACGACCTTTGCTGCGTATCTGCAATCAGTGCTCTATGGATTCAAAGCCTTCAAAATAGAAGAGGAGGCCAAGAGCATCATGAAAAACGTCGAAGCCCTCACACGCCACCTCAAAGCCTACGAGGAATACTATAAAAAGGTGGGAAATTCGCTCTCTACGACGGTCAATCACTACAATGCCGGGACAAAAGAGCTTGGAAAGATAGACAAGGATGTTTTGCGCATCACCGGAACATCAGTGGAGTTGGATGCTCCTGTCGTTGAGCGACCCACAACGGAAGAATAAAGAGGAGAGCGCTACTCTAAAGAAAGCGCCGTCCCTCTGAAGAGACGGCACTATCGGTGGCGACGACCGGTTATCTTTTTAAGACGTCTTTTCCGGAGATACTCTTTAACCTGCATCCGGATGAGGTTACGCCCGAACCACGCCGAGAGCAGAGTAAAGCACGTGAGAGCTATCCAGATCGGGTGTCGATCGAGTACACGTGTGACAAAGCCATAGAGCCATGGAACTACCCAGAGAAGGACCTCCACAGAGATAAAAGTGGATACCCCCCAGACAAGGAGAAGGATCGGGCCAGAGAATCGCGGCGATTTCATGAGCCACCTCACCTACAATATCTACACGCTCAAGACAGAGTATCTTTTTTCCCCCAATCGTCAAATAACCTTGCGAAAGAAGGCGAGGTGGGGTAAAGTATTCCGGTCATGAAGGAATTCGCCATCATCGAAACCGGCGGCAAACAATATCTCGTAGAGGAGGGTGATACGCTGCGTGTGGAGAAAATGGAGGGTGAACACAAAGTCGGCGATTCGCTCATATTCGATAAAGTACTCCTCACCGACAATGGCTCCACCACCAACATCGGTGAACCCTACATCAAAGGCGCAAAGGTCTCTGCAGAGATCAAAAGCATCGGCCGGAGCCGGAAAATCGAAGTCATCAAATACAAGGCAAAAAGCCGCTATTTCAAACGTCGCGGCCACCGCCAACCCTACTTCGAGGTAAAAATCTCAAGCATAAAGTAAAAACAGCCCCTCTCGGGGCTGTTTTAATGTCGGTTTCCGAGTGCCTGACTTATGGTCTCAGGATCTGCATACTCGAGCTCTGAGCCCGTCGAGAGCCCGCGCCCGAGAGCGGAGATTTGGAAGCTATGCTCTTGTGAGAGCGCGAGAAGCCTTTCTTGAATAAGCATTCGTGTATGGTCGCCTTCGGTCGTCGCAGAGAGACCTAGAATAATTTCCCTTAGCGTATGGGCTTTGCCCTCACTCTCCACGCGCTTGAGAAGCTCTCGCAAGCGCACATACTTTTCCGGGTGCTCTTGCGCGAGCGGTATAGTACCTCCAAGAACGAAATAGAGGCCTTTGAATCCGCCCCGCTCAACATTTTGGATGTCAGCATCCTTCTCAATTACAAAGAGAAGCCCGGCGTCACGGGAGGGATTTGAGCAAATCGAACACCGTTCGCTTTTGGCAGAGGTCTTCAGGAAATAACGGTAGCAATGTTTGCAGAGCGCAGTATGAGAACCGAGCGCTTTTACCGACTCCGCAAGTTCGCTGCGGACACTCGCGTTTTGGGAGAGAAGATACTGAACGAAGCGGCGCGCTTGTCGCGGGCCGATTCCCGGGAAGTGCTCAAAAAGGAGCGTGAGGCGGTCTATTGGATTCTCCATGTATTCAGAAATTCTCCGGGGCTTCTTTCGATTCGAAAACACCAAAATCGCTTTTCTCCATGGTAATGAAGGTGGTGCGCTTTTCGTCGAAGTAGAGCTCCACTTTGCCCACAGGACCGTTGCGGTGCTTTTCGACGAGTATCTCCGCCACACCAGGGCGGGTGCTGTCGCTATTCATTTTATCTTCGCGGTGTATGAACATCACCACGTCCGCATCCTGCTCTATCGAGCCCGAATCGCGAAGATCCGAGAGCCGTGGGCGGCCGCGGCGCTGCTCGACCGCACGCGAGAGCTGGGAGAGCGCGAGGACCGGCACATCAAGCTCGCGGGCAAGCGTTTTGAGCGAGCGGGAAATCTCGGTGACTTGCTGGACGAGGGAATCAGATGCGCGGGCGCCGGTCGGGATCATGAGCTGGAGGTAATCGACGATAAGAAGCCCCAGTCCCTGCTCTCGTTTGAGGCGCCTTGCTACCGCGCGCATCTTGAGAATGTTATTACCCGGAGAATCCTCGATGTAGATAGGAGCTTGAGAGAGGCGATCGTAGGCGTCGCGGATGCGCTCAAAGTCCTCGCCGTCGCGGATGTTGCCGGTGCGCAGATTCCAGGAATTGACCTTCGCTTCGGCCGCCACCATGCGGTCAACAAGCTGCTGGCTGCTCATCTCGAGAGAAAATATTCCGACGACCGTCCCATGTTTAACAGCGGTCTGTCGAGCAATATCGAGAGCCAGAGCGGTCTTGCCCATCGAAGGGCGTGCGGCGAGGATAACGAGGTCTGACTTCTGGAGTCCGGCGAGCATCTGATCGAGATCTCGGAAGCCGGTGGGAACGCCGCGCAGCTCTCCTTTCTTTTCATGCAAATGCTCCAGCCGGGCGAAGGCCTCGGTGAGCGACTGGCGTAGCGACACAAATTTGGAAAGGGAGGACGCGTGCGCGATCTCATAGACTTTCTTCTCCGCGCGGTCGAGTGTGTCATCAATCTCGCTCGCTTCGTCGAAGCCAAGCTCCGCGACATATTCGCCCGCCTCGATAAGCGATCGTAAAACGTATTTCTTCTGGACGAGCGAGGCGTAGTGCCGGGCGTTGCTTGCGGCAGGAGTCTCACCCGCGAGGTCCCCAAGATAGGCGACTCCGCCTACCCCTTCGAGCTGATTCTGGTCGGCAAGCTTCGCACGCACCGATTCAATGTCGATCGGCTCATTCTTTCCCCACAAGGAGAGCATCGCGCGATAAATGATCGCGTGCTTATTAGCGTAGAAGGCGTCTGGAGCGAGGAGATCGACAACGTCAGGCATTACGTCCGGTCGTATCATGAGAGCCCCGAGAAGCGCTTTTTCCGATTCGATGCTCTGGGGGGGAGTGCGCAGGGGCTTAGCCATTGCTTCAGGGTACATCGTTTAAAGTCCTCCGAAAAGTGCCTGGAAGTCCGAGGCGGATGTGAATAGGGGGATAGCCCAAATTCCTGAGGATTTTAATTGATTTTACTGATGCGGGAGCCCTCAGGAGTGTCTGAAATTTCGTACCCACGCTCCTGCAACTCTCTGCGCAGCACGTCTGCGCGGGTGAAGTCTTTTGATGCCCGAGCTTCTTCGCGCTCCTGGAGAAGTTTCTGTATCTCCTCCGGCAATTCGCGCTCGGGGATGACTGAGAGCTTCATGCGCTCACGTGCATCACCTATGCCGATTCCGAGAAGTGTATCTACCTCAAGAAGCGAGGCCCTCTTTACCGCAGGGGAGAGCGATTCATTGCGCACCATTTCCCAGACCGCTGCGAGGGCCTTCGGAGTATCGAGGTCATGGGCAAGAGCATCTAAAAAATTACGCATAAATGACTCATCGGGGGTGCCTCCCTCCGCTTGCGCATACTCTTCGAAAAAATGTCTGAGTAAACGATCCCGAGCGGAGGCAGCCCCCTCAAGCGCTTCCCAGGTGAAGTTGATGGGAGAGCGGTAATGGGCGGTGAGAAACCAGTAGCGCAACACCTTCGGTGAAAGTCCCCGGTCGGCGACGTTGTAGAGGTAGACGGTGTTGCCAAGAGATTTGGAAATTTTCTTTCCCTCGATCGTGATGAATTCGTTATGGAGCCAATACTTCACGTATCGCTTGCCGGTCGCGGCTTCCGCTTGGGCGATCTCATTGTTGTGATGGACAGGAATATGGTCCACACCACCCGTATGGATGTCGATCTGTTTGCCGAGAAGCTTGAAAATCATTGCGGTGCATTCAATGTGCCAGCCGGGGAACCCGACGCCCCAAGGAGAGTTCCACTCTTGTTCGCGCTCTACTCCCGGAGGAGAGCGTTTCCAGAGCGCGAAGTCGTAGGGTCCGTGTTTCTCCGGATTCTCCTCGACCCTCGCCCCCTCGCGCAATCCTGAGAGCTTGATGCCTCCGAGCTTTCCATAGGAGGGAAATCGCGAAACGTCGAAGTAAATACCATCCGCTATCTCATATGCGTATCCCTTTTCAAGAAGCGTTTTCACGAGAGCTATTTGCTCCGAAATATATTCAGTCGCACGGGGGAAGAGAATGTGTGTACGGTCGATACCCAGCGCATCAAGATCTTTCAGAAACGCATCGGTGTATTCGCTCGCGATATCCTTTGCGCTTCGGCCTTGTTTCTTGGCGCTCGCTTCCATCTTATCCTCGCCTTCGTCGGCATCTGAGACCAAATGTCCGACATCGGTAATATTGATGACCTGTTTGAGGGAATAGCCCCAATAGAGGAGAGCGCGGCGCAGCGTATCGGCAAGCACATAGGAGCGCAGGTTTCCAATGTGCTGCCGGTCGTAGACCGTGGGCCCGCAGTTATACATCTTCACCTCGCGGGAAGAGAGCGCAGTAAACTCCTCGAGCGCTCCTGAGAGCGTGTTATGGAGGCGCAGGGGCGGGCGATTGGGATGTGCTCTTTGGAAAAGACGGGATAGCATGCGTGGTCGGAATTACAGCCAGCGGCGGCTCTTGAAATAGAGAAACAAAATGAGGCCCATCGCCGCCATAATGCCGAGAATGATCCAAAAATCTCCGGGCTCTCCTACGATTGGAATATCCTTCGCCCGCATACTGAAGATAGTTGCGATGAGAGTAAGCGGAAACGTGACGAAGGCCATGATCGTGAGCGTCTTCATGATTTCGTTCTGCTTAGTCGAGAGAAGTGAGTTGTTCGTCTCCCGGAGCTCCTGGAGCGCATCGCGCAGTTCATCGAGCCCGTTTTGTACTTTGAGATATTCGCTCTGCAGAAGCCGTGCGTAAAAAGAGAACTCTTGCCCGAAGAGACGACCGCCCGCGGCATCAAGCGAGGCGAGTATTTCCTCGTGCGGGGCGAGCGAGCGGCGAAAATCGAGGATGACGCGACTGGTGCGCGAGATACTCACGACCATGCTTTTCTCTTCGCCGTTGAAAATACGTTCCTCGATGTGGCGAATTTCCTCGCGCAGATATTCTATTTCATCAGTAAGCGATCGGTAGAGCTTCCGGATGATGTGATAGAGCAAATGGCCTCCATGAGCCGCGAGCGGTGAATTATCAAGAGACAGAGCCGATTCGAAGGAGCGTCCGAAGGAGTTGAGCGCGTCGATATTGTCGTACTCAGCGGTGATGAGCACCTTTTTGCCGACCACAAAATCTATCTCTTGCGCCACGTGTTCGTGCCGCTCTCCAAAGGCGGGAAAGTGAAGGACTAAGTAGAGGAATTCTCCGTAGCGCTCGGTCTTCTGCCGTATGGAAGGGGAGAGAAGCTCATCAGCAATGAGAGGATGGACATCAAATTCCCGCATCATGGAGCGCACTTCGTCCTGCGTAGGGGAGGAGAGCGCGACCCACGTCAAATTCTTCTGCGCGCGCCGCGTGATCATAGGTAAAAGTATACCAGAGGGAAACCTTCTTCATTGACCCAAAAGCTTCGATCTGCGATACTTGCCTCCTATGGATCGAGGCCCCTTCTCCATGAACGCCTCCAGGCAGGCCGCAGGCGCATTTATATTCATCGCGGTGGTGTTTCTCGCGGGTATTTACACCGGAATACACCAGAGCATCACACAGGCTCAAACTCCAGGCCCTGAGAGTGCTTCATCCTCCTCAGCGGGGAGCGTCACCATTACGCTGAGTGGCACCAGCGGACAGCCGTCAAACGTTGATTTTTCGCAGTTTTGGGACGCGTGGAATTTACTGGAGCAAAATTTCGTTGAGGCACACGCGACCGGCACTATTCCCAGCGACCAAGAGAAGGTCTATGGCGCCATCGAAGGCCTCGTGAACAGCTATGGAGACCCTTACACTACCTTCTTTCCGCCCTCCGACGCAGCAGTGTTTGACCAGGACATCAATGGTTCCTTCGGAGGAGTCGGCATGGAAATAGGAACGGACCAATCGGGGCAGCTGGTTGTCATCGCTCCTCTCAAGGGAAGTCCTGCTGAAGCGGCGGGTATTAAGGCCGGAGATAAAATATTGTATATCGACGCGACGTCAACTGCGGGCATGAGTGCCGATGAGGCGGTGACCGACATCCGCGGACAGAACGGTACAACGGTCAAAATCACTGTGTCACGGGAGAGTGTACCCCAGCCCATAGTGATTCCAATTGTCCGCAGCACCATACAAATTCCCGACATAAGCTACTCCAACAATGCAGGGACCGGAATTTTTGAAATAGACCTCTATAGCTTCTCAGCAACTTCTGACGCTGACTTCCGCACCGCTCTGCGAGCGTTCCTCCAGTCGGGTGATACGAAACTGCTACTTGATTTGCGGGGCAATCCGGGAGGATATCTTGATTCTGCAGTTGATATGGCAAGTTTTTTCCTTCCAGAAGGAGACGTTGTTGTAACCGAAGATTATGAAGGGAGACAGGCCAACATTGTTCACCGCAGTTTCGGCTACAACGTCTTTGCCAACAAGAAGCTCAGCATGGCCATTCTCGTCGACCAAGACACCGCCTCGGCCGCGGAAATACTCTCCGGAGCGCTTCAGCAACACGGAGTGGCAGTACTTGTTGGCACCCGCACCTTCGGCAAGGGATCGGTGCAGGAACTTTTCGACCTCGGCGGAGGAGCGCAGCTTAAAATTACGGTCGCGCGCTGGCTCACCCCGAACGGCACCTCAATTTCTGACGGAGGCCTTACTCCCGACATCAACGCGACGACGACAACCGCAGATGTCGAGGCGGGGAATGATCCACAGAAGACCACCGCAATCCAGTATCTAGAGACACATTAAACATTTAAACCCTGCGACACAGACCCCGCCCCACCTTCCATGAAAGTTATTATGCTCAAAGATGTTCGCTCGGTCGGCCAAAAAAACGATATCAAGAATGTCGCGGACGGATACGCAATGAACTACCTTTTGCCGCACCGTCTTGCAGAAGCGGCGACTCCTCAGAAAATCCGCGAGCTAGAACAGCGCAAATCATCTCAACAGGAAGAAGCACTAAAAGAAGAAGAGTCTCTTAATACAACACTTGCACAGTTGCGCGGCAAGAAAATATCGATCGTTGCGCGTGCAACGGAAAAAGGAGGCTTGTTTAAGAGCATAACGCCCGCCGATATCGCTCGGGCTATTCGGGAAGAGTATTCGCTCGAAATTCCCGAGGCAGCTATACATCTCTCCGAAGCTATAAAGACAGCGGGGGAGCATCCGCTTGAGCTCGTGAATAAATCTCAGAAAGTCGGCGCAGTCCTTATCGTCTCCAGAGCATAACGGTCGAAGCGGCTCCCACCACAAGGAAAGCGGCCGCACAGGCAATACTCAAGGAATAACGTAACACTCCCGCCAAGGCGGGAGTGTCTAGTAGCTTATTTAACGTCGACTGCTGATTTTCTGCGCATTTGCCCATCAAAGCGCGTCTTGCGTACGTCGCGGAAACCAACTTTGCCGTCCTTAAGAGCAAACAGCGTGTGGTCCTTGCCTACGCCCACATTGGCTCCGGGCAGATACTGGGTGCCGCGCTGACGCACGATGATATCGCCGCGTTTAGCCTCTTCTCCAGCAAAGAGCTTAATGCCGAGATATTTCGCGTTGGAATCAGTAAGGTTTTTAGCTGTGCCGCCTGCTTTCTTATGCGCCATAGGAACCTATAGTAGCTCAACAATCAATAAAATCAAGTCTCAGGAATATCCTTATTCATAACATAAGCTGACCTCGCAGAGCTTCTATTAACAAGCAATTTCCAATACAATACCTACTAATGATCGTCGTGGATGTAGAAGCGAGCGGAGTCGACTATGAGCGTCACTCTATTGTAAGCGTCGGCGCGCTTGATCTCGACCACCCTGAAAAGCGCCTCTACGAGGAATGTCGGATATGGGAGGGAGCCCGAATCGAGGAGGAAGCGCTCCAAGTAAACGGCTACACCGAAGAACAAATTACTGACCCCCATAAACAGAGCGAGGCTGATGTAGTACATAAATTTATTGCGTTTGGTATGGCGGCTCGAGAGCGTACGCTCGCGGGACAGAATGTATCATTCGACCGTGATTTTTTGCGTGCCGCAGCGATACGTGCCGGACACACCGACTGGCCGTTCGCCCATCGCACTATAGATACCCATACGCTTTGCTACATGCATATGGTGAAGCGGGGGATAGAGCCGCCGCTTGACCCTGAGCATCATCGCTCTGCCCTCAATCTCGATGCCGTACTTAACTACTGCGGTATTCCCGATGAACCCGAACCACATAACGCACTCACTGGAGCACTCTGCCATGCGGAGGTCATCTCGCGACTTTTGTACGACAAAAAATTGCTTCCGGAATTTGAGAAATACTCGATTCCGTGGCACTCTAGCTGAACATACGGGCCGTAGTATACCGGTAGTACGCGTCCATGGGGTGGATGTAGACCGGGTTCGATTCCCGGCGGCCCGAACGTTTGATTTTTATGTATCTCCTGTTATTGTGTCCTGAGTTGTAGACCGCCTCAGGCGGTTTATTTTGTCCCTTCACAAGAGGAAATCCAGCCATGAGCAGCATGACCTACGAAAAGGCAGGCGTTGTCTACGCTGATGTTGATTCATTCAAGAGGCGGGCACAAGCTGAAGCTCTCAAAACTCGCGAAGGTAATCCTCTAGCGCGCCTTGGTTTTCGGGAAATTTCCCAAAGCCGAGGCGAGAGCGTGTTTCTACTTGAATCGGTGAGGCGAAACACTTTCCGTCTCGCACACGTGGAAGAAGGCCTCGGCACTAAGAATCTCGTCGCTGACGCAATGCAAAACCCCTTCAACTACGGAGCAATCGCGCAGGATACCGTAGCGATGATTGTGAATGACATGATCACGCTCGGTTCATTTCCACTCTCGATGGAAATGCATCTTGCGGTTGGTTCGTCCGACTGGTTCAAAGATGAAGACCGCGCAAAAAGCCTCATTGCAGGCTGGCTTGCGGCCTGCCGAGAAGCGCGATGCGTGTGGGGTGGGGGTGAAACACCGGTGCTCAAAGGCCTGGTATTATCGGAGTCATTCGTCATTTCTGGTTCGGCAGTCGGTGTTACAAAGCCGAGAGTTAAACCAATGATGGCGAGTCGGATTCGTCTGGGCGATCACATCCTGCTCGCCCAGAGCAGCGGCGTCCATGCCAACGGCCTTACTATGTGCCGGGGCATCGCAGAAAAGCTCAACAAGGACAACAATCTGGAATGGGCTTATCGCAGACTTCTGTGGCCAAGCCAATTCGGCTCCAGGGTTGGGGGACCGCCTTGCTTTGGCGAAGCTTTATTGAAGCCGACCCCTATCTATGTTCCTCTGGTCGAGAATTTGCTCGACGCCGGCGTTGATATCCACTATGGCGTCAATATCACCGGCCACGGGTGGCGCAAACTCATGCGAGCGCCTAAACCGTTTACCTACCGGGTTGAAGCACTGCCACCCGATTTACCCATCTTCCGCTTCATCCAGGAGCAAGGTGGAGTGGAAGAGCGCGAGATGTACAGCACCTTCAACATGGGGGCTGGCTTCGCGCTCTATGTTCCGAGCAAATACGTGAAGAAGGCGGAAGAGGCAGGGAAGAGGTGGGGTCTCTTCGACGCCGGCCTCGTGTGTCGATCTCAGGATGGAAGGAGACGAGTACAGATCGTCCCCAAAAACATCCTCTTCGAGGAAGAAGAGCTTAATATCCGCTGATTTCGTTTTACTAGCCCTTACAACAGCTTTTGTAAGGGTTTTTTCTTGTCAAGTCTTTTCGTTGACCGCGTTGACATAGTTTTGATACCATTTTCTCACCTTCGGTAACCCCGGAGGCGTTTTATTTCCGCCTGCATATCGCGCAAGCGGAATTTTTAGAAGAAATTCATATGCCACTTACATTAGGTCTCGCAATGCTTGTCTCTGCGGCTCTGGGATCAACGACCCCCGCTCTGACAACCCCAGCTCCGGCACCAGTGCTACCGGAGGCACAAACTGTAAAACAATACGTTACGGCGTATTTCTCAGACATACCCATCATGGTAGATATAGCTCGCTGTGAGTCACACTTCCATCAATTTGGTTCAGATGGGGAAGTGTACCGCGGAGAAATAAACCACGAAGATCTTGGAGTTATGCAAATTAATGATTATTACCATGGTGCAGAAGCAAAAAACCTTAACCTTGATCTGGCAAGCATAGAAGGAAACGTCGCCTTTGCTCGGTATCTCTATGAAAAACAAGGAACGACTCCTTGGGATTCATCAAAAGAATGTTGGGGTCCTAGCCAAAATGGTTCATCCGAGCAGCTTGCAATCAACCGGTAAATAAAAAATCCCCTCCAGGGGATTTTTTGATTCAATTAGCGGGATCGCCCAAAGTTCCAAGACCCAGAACCAAATGCAGAGATATATAAAAGACCTCCTACAATTGCAAAATACTGAAGGAAAAGACTCACTTGGGCAGCGCTATTGAAGTTGGCATGAAATAATGCAGCTAAGACTGAATAAATCGCCAAGACGAGAGCCGCAAACCTAGTCTGCCAACCCACTATTAGAGCTGCGCCACATAATACTTCGATCAAGATAACGATAATGGCTGCATAGACAGGTTGAGGGATATTAGCCCCAGCTAAAGCTCCGGCAGCTCCTGAAAAGTTAAGAGTATTAAGTATTCCGTCCCAAAGAAAAAAACCTCCTACAAAGATACGACCGATAAGAGGAGCGTACCACTCAGACCACGAGGTTGGCATGCGTATTATTATCGCACAGCTTTATAGGCAGGGTAGGGTATGGAGTTAGAGTATTTCCGCTCATGCAGTTGCAAAAGCATAAGCGTCGCACAATATACCACCTCCGCCTGTCAATACCCCCAACCCCACCCATCAAAATACCCCCATGTTTAAAGGCAGGGGAGTGGGGCACGTGATTTCTCGTCTATCCGAGCACCTTCAGACAATCTTCAGAATCAATGTGCATAACTACTTGAGGTGTTCGGATCTATCGAGTATGCTGCTTATACGTAAGCATGATGGAGCCATGCAAGATGGTAGGGAAAAGCGATCGATGTTTTTTGCGTCTTTGAAAATTTGAGAGTTGAGTTGTGCCCCGGGCCAGACTTGAACTGGCATTTCGATCTTAGTAGGATCTTATTCTATCCTTTGAACTACCGGGGCATAACTCACTTCTCAAATAGGGAAGTGAGAGAGTTCGTTTCAGGTGCAGGGAACGCGGATGGTTGGATTCGAACCAACAACCTAGTCTTTGGAAAAAACTTGCACGATCCGTCGTGCTGCATCCGCTTTCTCTGCATTCGAAAGGAACTCCTTTTAATTTTATAAAGAACTTGGATTAGCACAATTTGCGCCTACCGCTAGGGTATGGTGCAATTTTTGCACTAAAAAACTCTCGATCTGATTGCGAAGGGCCAGGGTACAAGTCATTTAAGACGACTGATACCGGAACCTTTTGTCGAAGTGTTCAGGGTTTCCCCTGACCTACTTCGCAATCAAACCAAGAGCTATCGTCTTATAATGATTGCACCATACCCCACACTCCGACTCTTCTAGTATACAAGAAAATTTCCTAGTGTTGGCAAAAGAGCCTGACGGATGTGCATAATAGACGGCAACTCATTTAATGAGTTTAGTCAAGATCTTCCTCTTGTCTCCAAGGGTTAGTGCCACCTCCGGGTCGTGAGGATGGTTTCTATTTGCTGTAGATCATTAATGATGGGCTGTACGGCATCAGCATTGCCAACAAGGGGAGCCGAGGCACCTCCTGTGGTAAGTAGGCTTTCCTGATATATTTGAAACTTCTGAACTATTTCAGCGCTTGTACTTGCCATAAGCGTTGCATCGGTAACGGTCATCCAGTCATTGATGGCATATTTTGCCTGCAAGACTGCATCATCCGAGACCATATAACAGTGTGAAAGATAATTACCTAAACACTGCTGAGGGCTGAGAGCCGACAAATCAGTCTGTAAGGCGTTCTCCCATTGCTGCAAATCGGTTATATCTTGAGGGTCTACAGGACCAGTATAGATAGAGGGGAGGGAAGGCGCAGGCGGCACAGGGGGAGCTTCAGTAATTGGCGTAGCCCCATAGGTCACATTTGTAGAAGAAGAAACAACATTCCCACTCTGGTCTACTGTAGTTCCATTGGGAGTCTCAAAGGTGGTCGTATCTGTAGTTGTCGTCGAAGGAGCCGTAGATACTGTTGAAGGCTCCAAATCATTTTGTACAGCAGTAATGATCTGTTGATCTACGCCGAATGCCTGCAATAAGGTAAGAATCGCCTGTACCTGAGAATCGGACAGGGTAGAAGCTTGCACCAAAAGGGGAGTTGCTACAAACAAAACACCAAGGAAAGCCCAAGGGAGCTTTTTCATACGCAAGGTTTGTTAATGGATAACAGAGACCCACCTTGGGATTGGCCAAACCTTGCGAGTAAAGCACAACCCAAGATGGGTTTCTGTTCGCAAGGTTTAACTTCTATGGGGTGTGTCGTTGTATAGCCTAGCATAAGT
>JAGWOD010000013.1 GCA_028871115.1 Patescibacteria group bacterium
CCTTCGCCGCAGGCGATGAAGACCATATCGGAGCCTTTGAGCGTTTGCTGGATTTCTTCCTTGGTCTCTTCAGCAGCACGTTTGCCGAGATCGGGGTTCATGCCGGTGCCGAGTCCGCGCGTGAGGTTCTTTCCTATGTGTATTTTCTTTTTAGCCAGCGAGTGATGCAGGTCCTGGGCGTCCGTATTGACGGCGATGAAATCAACGCCGCGTACTTTGCTGTCCACCATGTGGTTGACGGCGTTTCCTCCTGATCCTCCACATCCGACTACCCTAATGCGTGCGAACGCTTCCACCTCCGGTTGTACTTGTGCCATAAAGTCTTCTGCCACGTTAGTGTCCTTTGCCCTCAATAATTAAGTTCCTCCAATATACCACCCTTTTTTCTTTGCAACATTTGACAAAATACATCCCTGGTTTCGGGATGTAATGACCTTCAAACCCTCAAAGTCGTCACTTTTAGGGTAGGAATTTTTTCAAAAATCTCCAAAAGCCCCCCATGCTCTGTCCCAGAGCTTCTCCGAAACTTCCATCAATGCCAACCTCGTACTCGTCTCGGTCAGTAAGGCCCCAAATAGTGAGCCCATAGGCGACCGCCCATGAACCATCGCGCAGTTGCATGCGACCTGCTTCGCCAGCTGCAAGCGGGGCAATACGAGCGGGGAGGCGCACGACCGCCTGAGCAATATCGGTGATGGTTGTAATCCCGGAACCGCCTCCGGTGAGAATGATGCCCGCGGGCAGGAGTTCGTCTTTGCCGATCTTTTTGAGGTGTGCTTCGACAAGCTTGAACATTCCTGCGACGCGCTTGCTCACGATGTCGTCGAGCTTGCGGCGTGAGTAGGGTGCCCCGAGGACTGCGCCGTGTTTGAGTTGCTCCGCTTCTTCAAGCGGGATCTTGAGCCCGAGCGCGATGTCGCCCCCGATGTCTGCGGAGCCGCCGGGGAAGACCTTGAGGGAAATCGGAAGATCGTCTTCAAATACTGCAATCGAGAGCGTCTCTGATCCTATATTGGCAAGCACGCAGCCGACGCGTTTCTGCATTTTGGTAAGCGTCACAAAACTTGCAGCGATAGGGGAGGCAATAACATCTGCCACAGCGACTCCTGCAAGAGCGACTGCTTCGGAGAGATCCTCGATATGCCTTGCAGGGGCAGTGATAAAGAGTGTTTCAACAGCGACCCTCTGCCCTTTCATGCCGGTGGGGTTCTTTCCAAGTACCCGCGTGCCATCAACACTCCATCGCAAGGGAATCGTGTGGATGATTCGTCGGTTGAGAACAAGCGCCGGAGAGAGCGCCTGCTCGCTTGCCGCAATCGCGCGCTGCATATCCCGCTCGGTAACTTCCGAGTCACCTCGCTCTACCACCGCTTCGCCTCGCGAGAGTGCTTCGTCGAGGCCTTCCCCTCCGATGCCGAGGTAGGCTTCCTTCACTTTGATGCGTGCTGCGCTCTCTGCCTGCCGCAGAGCTGCCTTAATGCCGCGGGCGGCCTCTTGCACTGAGATCGTATAGCCGTGACGCAAACCGCGGCTCTCAGCATACCCAGTGCCAAGAATATGCGGAGGCTGCTTGGAATCTTCGCTGCGCTGGGCAATAACCACCTTCACGTGGTAGGTGCCGACATCTATACCGGTTGCAATCTTATTCATTGGGAAAATTCAAAAAATGCGCGGAAAGGGTTCCCGCGCTCTGCAGGCACACCCTTCCCTAGATGCGGAACTTCGCTGCGATTTTCCGCTCTCTGTGCTCCATTGTAGCGCCATGCCGCATGCCCTTCAAATGCAGTAGGCCGTGGATAAAGAGTTCCGCTAAAAATGCGCGATAGGTTTTTTTGTACTGAGGCGCTTGTGCCCGTGCCACTGCGGGACAGATAAGAATCTCCCCTGAATGGGGGGAGAGGGGAAAGGAGAGGACATTCGAAGCTTTGTCTTTGTGCTTTGTCCTGCGGGTCACCGCGCGGGCTTGCGCGCGAGTGATGAAGGCAGCGGAGAGATCGTAGTTTCTCCCGAGAATATCATTTTTTATTTTCTCAAACGGCACCCGCGGGATACCCCCGCGGGTTTTATTGATGAGAGAGAATGAGGTACGCATTCTTTGCACTAGCGCCTTGCACCGCGACGAGGAGCCTGCTCCGGCATCTTGCCGAGCTTGATGAGCTCCTGAATTTCTTCTTTGCGCTTAATCGCTTGGAGGGTATGTTTTTGGCGTACCTTCGGAGATTGGCTGCGCGAGTAGTAACGGCGGCCGCGTACCTGCTGGATAAGGCCCGCGCCCTGCACGCGCCTGCTAAAGCGGCGTATCAAATTGAGTGTGGATTCTCCGTCGTTCTTCTGAACTTCTGCGTTTATCATTGCGGGAGGATAGTAGCATGAAGCCGCCTCCCTTCGCAACCTCTTCAGACCCGGAGCCCCTTCAAATACTTTGGGAGAATGCTCACCGCAACGATTTCTTGGGAAGAATTCCGCATCGATCGCACGATGACCGTGCTGTCGAGCGCCTCGCGCTGTCCCATGATGATGACGTAGGGAACCTGGAGGGTACGCGCCGCGGCAAGCTGAGGCGAAAGGCTCCTGGTGTCGAAGGATTGTGCCACGGGTATATTTGCACGTCGTAGGAGATCGACTACCTGGAGACCCTGGAGTTTTGCACGCACACCGAGCTGGACGAAATACATCTTAGGCTCTGGGGCTTGGGTGCGGGTGAATGAAGATCGATCAGCCCCTTTTTTGCGGAAGAAAATACTTGCATGCACGTTCGCTCCTTCCCGCCGTCCGCACAGCTTCGCCACGAAATCGTCATAACGACCTCCGCCGCTCCCCAGCACCAAATGATCTCCTTCTGAAAAATCGATGCGGAATATGACGCGCGGCTCGCGCTCATCCCCACCGAGCGTATCGTCTACTTCATAGGGGAGTCCCACGTGCTCAAGCTGTTCGAGAAACTCTTTAAAGTGTGAGCGGCTCTTTTCTGAGAGGTAGTGGATAGGCCGCGGCGCCTCAGCAAGAAGGCTCCGAAGCACTGGGGTTTCTGACGTGTATGCAGAAAACGGATGCGCGAAGACCCGCGCACGCTCTTCTTCGGGAAGCTCTGTCGGCTCATGACTGAGTCTGCGCCTCAGGAACGCGGAGAGCTCTCGCGTGAAGCGCTCCCTGCTGTCTCGGTCGCCGAAGGAGTTAACACGAACGCGCTCTATCGAAGATCCCCACTCCGACAGTATCGAAGCGAGGGTTTTGAGGATGAGTATCTCTCCCAGCGATTCGGAGGAACCCACCACCTGGAGACAAAATTCTCCGGCTTCCCGCGGCGGAAGATTGCTTGGCGCGTGAGAGGGAAGTGGACTTGCCCACCACGCGAGCACGGGTTCGGAGGTGCGTGGCGTAACATGCTGAGCACACACCAGTGCGGCTGCAGAGAAGGAAACGGGAGCGCGTCCAACTTCTTTTCGAAAGATCAGCGGATCAATTTCACGCAACGGATGAAATCCATAGGAGGAAGCGATGGTACTCGCGTGTTCTATGAATTTCGTCGCTGAAGTTCGCTCCATATCTATTTACAACAGATTGATCGATGCAGGCAGAGTGGTGGACGCTGAAGAGGGGAGCGTAGGAGGAGGAAAAGAGAATTTTCCTGGAAAGAATCCGGCAACCGGAACGGGGAGAAGACGCAGGAACGCGCGGCCAACAATATCACTGCGTGGCACGGGCCCCCAAGATCTGCTGTCGGAGGAATCGGGACGATTGTCTCCCATCACGAAGTATTGATCAGAGCCCAGCCGCACAGTGAGATCGACCTCGTTACCTTGATTGACGAGGTAGGGCTCGCTCAAAGTCTCAGTTGCCCCATTGACCTCCGTGATGGTGACGTTCTGCGGGGTAACATGCACGGTCTCTCCGGGGAGTCCTATGACGCGTTTGATGAAAAATTCAGAAGGATTGAGTGGGTAGCGGAAAATAATGATGTCGCCGCGCTGCGGATTAGAGAAATGATAGGTAAGCTCATCGATAATGAGATACTGCCCGGTCTCGAAGGTAGGCTCCATGGAAGCGCCAGAGACGATAAAGGGCTGCGCTACCCACAGACGGATGGGAACGACGATGATAATCGCAAGAACGATAAACTTAAGGAGTTCGGTGAAAAAATTTCCACGGGACGCTCCTTCCATGCGGAGTAGTGTATACCTCCCTCACGGTCGCGCAAGCCCTTGCTCTCCGAGACTAGCCCCCTTCACGGGAAGCGCTATACTGCCCGCATGGCATGGCTCATTGCAGGTCTTGGAAATCCTTCCCAAGAGTACGTAGGTACTCGGCACAATATTGGCCGCGATTTTCTCCTTGCCATTGCAAAGAAAGAGGGGATGGGTGAATGGAAAGTAGATAAAAAAACGCACTCGCTCGTCTCCAAAGGAACTCTTTTTGGAGCAAAAGTGGGGCTTTTTCTTCCGGAGATGTACATGAACAACTCGGGCGGAGCCCTTAAAGGAGCCGTGACGTCAGCCAAACAGGCTTCGCAGCTTGTTGTCCTTCACGACGAGCTTGATCTGCCTCTTGGCACTGTGAAAATTTCCTTTGGTTCCGGGGCGGGCGGACACCGAGGAGTCGAATCTATCCAAAAAGCTCTTAAGACGCGGGGATTTGTGCGACTGCGTATCGGTATAAGTCCTGCCACTGCCTCCGGTAAGCTCAAGCGTCCGGATGGGGAGCGAATAATTGATTTTGTACTGGGAAAGTTTCGTCCACCAGAGCAGGAGAAGCTCAAAAAGACACAGAAGCTCGTTGCAGAAGCAATTGAAATATTGCTTACCGAAGGGCTTGCCCAAGGTATGACTCAGGTAAACTCTCACTAAGACTCTATTCTCTTGGAATAGAGTTTCGAACTGTATTATTTCTTATCTCCTGCAAAGGAGAGCGCCATGCGCATTTCCTTGGGATCAAAGAGCGTTATTTTGAATGGGTAGCGTTTACCAAGTTCGAGATTTTGCCGGAGTTTCTCTTCGGAACCGAATTCCGAGATGTGAACGAGACCAGCGATTCCTTCTTCTATCGAAGAAAGCGCGCCGTGCTTGTTGAATTTGATCACTACTCCTTCCACTGCGTCGCCTTTCTTATATTTTTCTGCGGCTTCAGTCCACGGATTAGATTTGAGCTGTTTGACGGAGAGAGAAATTTTTCCTTCCTTGATATCAATAACTTTTACCTTGACCTTGTCTCCAACCTTAAAGAAGTGACGAGGATTGTCGACAAGGCCCCAGTCGATCTCGGAGATATGTACAAGGCCCTCAAGCCCTTCCTGGAGCTTCACGAATACACCAAAGTCGACCATACCGGTGACTTCGCCTTCAAGGACATCACCAACTTGGTACTCAGCAATGAGTGCTTTCTTCTCTTTATCATCCGCCCCTTTCTCCGAGAAAATAAGTTTTCCTTCTTTGGGGGAAGCAGAAATTATAGAAACCATGAATTTCTCTCCCACGAGCTTGCGCAGCTCTTCAAGAATACGATCTTTGTCGCCATCTTCAACACGAGGATAGTGCTCGGGCTTAAGCTGCGAGGCGGGAAGGAACCCCTGGATTCCTTGCCATTCGAGGATAAGCCCGCCCTTGTTTGCCTCTTTGACGGGGAGCTCGAACTGTTTCTTTTCCTTAAGCGCATCCTCTGCCTCCGTCCAGATAAGGGCCTGGCGCGCTTCCTTGAGGGAGAGCTCGATGTACCCTTCCTTACTATCAAAAGAGATGACTTTCGCCGCAACGGTATCACCTACTGCAACACGCTTTATGATTTCACGGGCGTTGAGATACTCGCGTCCAAAAATAATTCCTGTTCCCCATGGCGGTAAATCGATATACAAACGCGCACGGTCGAGTGCGATAACCGGTCCTTCGACGATGTCGCCTTCTTTCGGAGGAGCGGGGACACGCGAAGTGAACGCGAGTAGTGCCTCGTTTTCAATATCAAGTTCTCCTGTCTCGCGGATTGCCGCGGATGTTTTTACTGGGGTCATGGGTATTCGGCTGTACGACGGGTCCTTCTCAAGGAAGATTATTCCCGTGCGCGCTCATAAAGGTAGGAAACCTTTATTGCAGAGGAATATATCTTGAAAAGGGATTCCATGCAAGTGGAAGTGAGTTTAAATTTCCAGGGTTAGAGAGTATGAGAAAAGAATAAGGGCCGCGCAATGTGCGCGGCCCTTTGCCGATGGCGGAGACTCGTCGATCAGATTTCAGGCCGTGTTGTGGCCTTCGCTCGCCGACGCGCCGGAGGCGAATGCGGGGTCGACCGGCATGATGCCGGCGTGCGCCGATTCGTCGTTGACGCCGCTGTTGGAGTTGATCGTCATCATCGCGTAATACTCGCCGACGATCGAAGTCGGCGGGCCTGCGGCGCCGAGATTGTTCGCCAGGACCTTCGAGCCGACGGCGTCGGACGAGAGGTTCGGCGACTGCGCGTTCAGGTTGCTGTCGATGCCGGATTGGACCGGGCTGCCGTTCTTCGAAAAATATTGTCCCTCCACCGCCTGGTCGGGCGGTGGGATTGCGGCGGCGACGAGGGCCAGTGCGGCCAACGACGCCAATGCGATGCGTATATGCATCTTTCCTCCACGGCTGTAATGAACGTGCTCCAGCGTCCTGAGACTCAGGTAGGAGCTAACAGGAGAAGTATACGGAACCCACTTTTCTTGTCAAGTCAAATTTGACGAGGGTGTTTTATACAAGAATTTGCTTCATTTTTAAGCAAAAATATGATAAAATTTAGGTATGGTAATCACTTATCACGGGGGAGAATGCTTCAAGATTTCTCAGGGGGATTTGACGCTTGCATTCAACCCGCCCTCGAAAGATTCGGCCATAAAGGTTTCTAAATTTGGGGCCGATATTGTTCTTTCTTCCCTTGATAATGAGGATTTCAATGGCATCGAGACTGCATCAATCGGAGACAAAAGACCCTTTCCGATTATGGGACCAGGAGAGTATGAAATAAAAGGTATCTCCGTGCGAGGCTTTAAGTCCGATACTCAGTATGGTAAGAAAAAAGGAGTCAATACCATCTATAGTCTCTCGCTTGATGGTATTAATCTCTGTTTCCTGGGAGCACTCGACGGAGAGGTTCCTCAGAGCGCCAAACAAGATCTTGATGATGTCGATGTCTTGTTTGCTCCTATCGGGGGTGAGGGAGTCCTTAACTATTCTTCCGCATATAAGCTTGCCGTACAGCTTGAACCTAAACTGGTGATTCCGATGCAGTACGGCGAGAAGGAACTCAAATCCTTTCTCAAGGAAGCGGGAGCTGAAGCTACAGATCCTGTTGAAAAACTAACCCTTAAAAAGAAAGATCTTGAAGGAAAAGAAGGGGATATAACGGTGCTTTCCGCAAATTAACCATGAGAACGTATCTTACAAATCTACACGCACGTCCTGCCCATGAAAAGCGACGTTTCTCTATGCGTGTTGCAGCGGTTCTCACCATTGCTATCTTTATCATCTGGCTCTCGACCCTTAGCATCAGACTCGCGGGAGATATCTCTTCCGGAAGTTCCAACAATACTGCCTCTTCGCTTGTTGCAGCTACCGCTGCCGCTGGAAGCCAAATCCAAAGCCAATTCGGACAGATTCAGTCTAATTTTCAATCGACCCAAGGGGGCACATCAGAGGCGACAGGAACCTCTGCGAGCGCGCCGCCTGCTAATACCTTCGGCGGACAGAGTTCACAATGACGCACGAATGGGGAATTCATCCTGAGCCCGAGGCTCGCAGGTAATTTATATGGCGGAAAAAGAGAAAGAAGAAGACTTGGAATCAAACGCGGGAGGAATCATACCGCGCTCTATCGCGGTTGAAATGCGCGAGAGTTATCTCGACTACGCGATGAGCGTCATTACGGCCCGCGCTCTTCCTGACGTGCGCGACGGACTCAAGCCGGTGCACCGCAGGATTCTCTACACCATGCATCGCATGGGGCTCACTGCAGGCGCCCGCTCCCGCAAGTCTGCTGCAGTCGTTGGGGACGTACTCGGTAAATATCATCCGCACGGGGACGTCGCTGTCTATGATGCGATGGTCAAGATGGCTCAGGATTTCACCATGCGCTATCCGCTTATCGTGGGGCAGGGCAATTTTGGTTCGATTGATGGCGATTCAGCTGCAGCCATGCGCTACACGGAAGCAAAAATGAGTAGGCTTTCAGCGGAACTTCTCAATGACATCGACAAGGATACCGTCAATTGGCGCCCCAATTACGACGGAACTCTGCGCGAGCCGGAAGTCCTGCCTGCGGCCGTGCCTAATATTCTTCTTAATGGAACGCTCGGCATTGCGGTAGGCATGGCGACCAATATTCCGCCGCATAACCTCAGCGAACTCTCAAAAGCTATTGAACATCTCATTGATAATCCGGATGCCACGGTTGAGGATCTTATGGAGTTTGTGACTGGACCGGACTTCCCAACGGGAGCAATCGCGTATAACAAAAAAGATCTTCTGCACGCCTATTCTACCGGTAAGGGAGGTGTTGTAGTGCGGGGCAATGCCGAGATCGTGGAAGACAAAAAAGGTGCCTTCCAGATTGTGGTTACCTCTATCCCGTTTCGCGTCAACAAGGCCGACCTTATTGTGCGTATCGCGGATCTCGTACGCGATAAAAAAATAGATGGCATCCGGGGACTTCGGGACGAATCAACCAAAGATATACGCATCGTCGTTGAGCTCAAGCAGGGAGCGCATCCCCAGAAGGTGCTCAATTCCCTCTACAAGCACACGCCGCTTGAGGACGCCTTCCACTACAACATGGTCGTTCTTGTCGACGGTGTGCCCCAGACACTTTCCCTCAAGGGGATACTCCAGGAATTTATCGAGCATCGACAGGAGGTAGTGCGTCGACGCACCCAGTTTGATCTCGACCGTGCAAAGGAGCGCGAACACATCCTCCTTGGGCTCAAGAAAGCCCTCGACCATATCGATGAAGTCATCAAGACTATCCGCGCGTCCAAGGACGTGGATGAAGCGAGGACCAATTTGATGAAGAAATTTAAGTTCAGCCAACTCCAGGCGAACGCTATTCTCGAAATGCGCCTCTCAAAGCTTGCCAACCTCGAGCGCCAGAAAGTGGAGGATGAGCTTGCGGAGGTGCAGAAAATGATTGAGGAACTCGCTACACTTCTCAAATCCGACAAGAAGATGCTCGCGCTCATAAAGAAAGAAACGGCAGACATCGTAGAGAAATATGGTGATGAGCGGCGCACGAAAGTGATCAAGGGGGCAGCGGGAGTCATCTCAGAGGAGGACTTAGTCCCCGATGAGGAGCAGGTGCTCACGCTTTCGGCGGGGGGCTATGTAAAGCGCACGAGGCCGGAGGAGTATCGACGCCAGAAACGCGGAGGTGTAGGGGTTATCGATCTCGATACCAAGGAAGAGGATTTTGTCACGACATTTCTCACAACTTCGACCCACTCGGACCTCCTTTTCTTCACCGATCTCGGGAAAGCCTATCAGATAAAAATGTATGAACTTCCGGAAGGGAAGCGCTCGACCAAGGGCAAGGCGATGGTGAATTATCTGCCACTGAGCGACGGGGAGAAAATTTCCTCATTGCTTTCCATGCGCAAAAAGCAGAAGGAAGGAGAGAGGTTCCTCTACATGATCACCAAACAAGGTGTCGGAAAGAAAGTCGACGCAACCGCGTTCCACGACGTGCGCCGCTCCGGGCTCATCGCCATCAAACTCAAGAAGAACGACGAACTTATCGCGGCGCTTCTTGTTGAAAAAGGTGATGAGATATTTCTCTCTTCTGCCAAGGGACAGTCAATTCGTTTCAAGGAAAGTGATGTGCGTGCCATGGGTCGCGCTGCCGGAGGGGTGCGGGTGATGAAACTCGGCAGTGGCGACTCGGTCGTTGCAGCCGACATCATACCGAAGGGGGCAAAGGGTCTTGAGGTGCTTGTGGTCTCGCGCAATGGGTATGGAAAGACAACACCCATAACCGAATATAAAACACAGAATCGCGGTGGCTCGGGCATCAAGACGATGAATATGACTCCCAAAACCGGTCCGGTCATTGCAACACGCATTGTCGACAAGAGTGATGAAGCGGGGGAAGTGGTTGTTATCTCAAAAAAGGGCCAGGTCATCAGGACTGCCTTAGGGGAGGTATCTTCACTTTCACGCTCGACGCAAGGGGTGCGTGTTATGAAACTGCGTGAAGGAGATGCTATCGCAAGTTTCGTGTGCTTGTAGCAATAGCGAGAGCTAGTTTTTTAATGAAGGGCCGCCTTTACTAAGAAGGGCGGCCTCTCTTTTTGCCGTATACTAAGTAGAGTATGGGAGAATCTTCTTTTTTACGTCCCGCTCTTGCTTTGCGCGCTGCGAAACTGCGCGATGGCATGCAGGTAGCTGATTTTGGCTCAGCGGGAGGTTTTTTCACGAGGGAAGCGGCACGTATTGTAGGACCCAGTGGCACAGTATGGGCGGTCGATCATAATAAAGAGGTACTTGCACGCACAAAAGGCCTCGCACTTGCCGAAGGTCTACACAATGTTGAACTCTCGGCCGGAAATATAGAAGAGGGAGGAGGAAGCCTATTGCCTGAAGAAGCTATCGATTTCGTACTTGCAGTCAATATACTTTTTTCTGCAACGGATAAAGAGAAACTCCTTGAGGAGATATGGAGAGTGCTTAAACCCCAAGGAAGGGGCACACGATTCGGAGCCGGGAGGGCCCTTGTCATTGATTGGAAGGATTCTTTTGGAGGTCTTGGCCCTCATCCTACCCATGTAATTTCAGAGCAATCTGCCCGTACTCTCTTTGAGAGTGGGGGATTCACCTTCGTCGAAGAGATTCCCTGCGGCAGCTATCATTGGGGATTTACCGTACGCAAGAAATAGCTGGGCACGATACAATGTAGCGCAATGAAGTCTACCTCTCCCTTTCAGCTCATCGTCGTCACTATCTGCGTAGTGCTTCTTCTTGCGGGTATTGGGGCCTTTGCGCTTCTTGGGGGAGCCTTCGGGGGTTCACCAGTGGGAGCAGTCACTCTCTGGGGAACGCTCGACAGCCAGGCAATGCAGAACGTTATCAGTACCCTGCGACAGGGAGATAAATCGTTCGATCAAATAACCTACGTGCAAAAGGATCCTACGACGTATGAAAGTGACCTCGTCAATGCGATTGCGGCAGGGAATCCGCCAGACCTTTTTCTTCTTCCACAAGATGATCTTGTGCAGCTTGGCAATAAAGTAGAGATCATTCCCTATAGCGCCGTTTCGCAGAGTACCTATGTAAGCTCCTACGTTGATGAAAGTCAGCTCTTCCTTACTTCGCAAGGTACTGTAGCGCTCCCGTTTGCGATAGACCCACTGGTCATGTATTGGAATAGGGATCTCTACGCTAGCGCGGGAATCGCTTCTCCTCCTACCTACTGGAGCGATTTTCTCAATGACGCTCCTCGCCTCACTGCCTTCGATGCTGCAAAAAATATTTCTCGAAGTGCAGTTGCACTCGGCCTCTGGAGTAATGTCGATAATGTGAAACCGATTCTCTCGGCGCTCATCATGCAGGCGGGAGATCCTATTGTTTCCCTTTCGCCTCAAAGCGGACAAGAAGTTCCCGTCTTTGGCACTAATCCCCAAAATCTCACCGAGAATCCTGCCGAAGCGGCTCTGCGTTTCTATACGGATTTCGCCGATCCTTCAAAA
Source organism: Patescibacteria group bacterium (assembly GCA_028871115.1). Taxonomy (GTDB): domain Bacteria; phylum Patescibacteriota; class Minisyncoccia; order Phycocordibacterales; family SBAW01; genus JAKALC01. The sequence goes on from JAGWOD010000013.1 coordinate 11,681, forward strand.
ACCACGTATTCCTGGAACAACGCTCTGTCTGATTCCCGCAGCGAATTCGTCGCCGGAGTGCTCGCTACGTACTTTGGTTTTGCAAGTGAGTATGCGGGCCTTGTCGCTGCCAATCCTAACCTACATTTCTCGGTGGCGCTTCTTCCACAGGCACAAGGGGAGAATACGGAAATAACCTACGGTAATCTTATTGGCATTGCGATAGCCCGGGGATCGAAGAATCCTCAAGGAGCGCTTACGATTGCCGAGAAGCTCACCTCTGCAACGGCGGGCGCTGCAGTCTCGCAGGCCTTTAGCCTGCCCCCAGCGCGGCGCGATCTTATTTCCCAAGGCCAGAAGAATCCACAGAGTGCAGCAAGCGCAGTCTTCGACCAATCTGCACTTATTTCGCAAGCATGGATTGATCCAGATCCTTCGGGAAGCGATCAGATATTCCAAACAATGATAGAATCAGTGGTGAGCGGCGCCTCAACCCCAGCAGATGCCGTCTCAAGCGCGTCAGAAGCATTTGCACGCCTGTTCGCAACCCCCGGTTCCACCTCGGCAAGCAGCCAATGATTTTCATGAAAGCGTATTTTCGAGGAGCCTTCTACAGCATAAAGCTCGCAATCATTTCGTTCCTATTTTCTCCGCTCGTTACCGCTGCCCAGAGTTGCCCGGGCAATGCGTACTGTGTCACCAATCCTCTCGGAGATAATACGAGCTTCTGCGGGTTAATTATTAAACTACTCAATGCCGCCATGGTGATCGGAGCGCCGATAGCGGTACTCCTTGTGGTATACGCGGGTTTTAAATTCGTAGCAGCGCGGGGCAATACCGAAGCACTCGCTTCCGCCCGCAGCAATCTTATCTATACGCTTATCGGGATTGCTATATTCTTCGGCGCCTCGCTCATTGCTTCGGTCATTATCGGAACGCTTCAAGGGCTCGGCGTAAACGGAATACAGTCATGCTAGGGCACCTCTTACTGAAGAAGCTATGAGTGGCGTCTGCAATAGCCTGTCGAGCTGTGTTAATTTTCTTCTGAGAACAATATTCAATCCGCTGCTCGCGGTGCTTATCGCGATCTCGGTCGTTATTTTCTTTTGGGGCGTGGTGCGCTACATTGCCTCAGCCGGTGCGAGCGAAGCGAAAATCAATGGCAGGGAAATGATACTGTGGGGCATCGTCGCACTCGTCGTACTCATGTCGATCTGGGGTATCGTCGCACTTGTTTCCAGTACCTTTTTTGGAAACAGCGCCTACGGATCCTATACTTCCTCCTCTGTGAGTACAGGCTCAAACTCCATGCCTACCGAGCGTAATGGCGGATGTACTGCGATTTCTGGTAATTGCTGATGGTATGAACAATTCGCTCGCAACCTTCCAAAGCGATGTAATGTTCCTCGGTTCCTTTCTTGTTGCCATTGTCGTCATCTATTTCCTCTGGCAGCTTGTTTCGTACATATTTTTCAAGGGCGATGACGCACATCGCGCGCATGCGAAAGAAGGAGTGCTCAATGCCACCATTACGCTTTTTTTTATACTTATCCTGTGGTGGATTTGTGAACTTATTGCTGCAGGGTTTTACCACTGAGGGCTTATACACACGGCCCCATTGCGCTTGCCCTCAAGCAGGGTATTCTCAAAGGGAGTCTTTTTTAGGAATTAACGTAACGTTGTCACTATGAATCTCACGGTTTTGCTTACGAATATCCTGAATCTCATCAACGGGTATATCATCCCGCTCCTCGTCGCGATTGCTATTATCGTCTTCTTCTGGGGCATCGTGCGCTACATCATGGGTGCAGGCGGGGAAGACAAACAAAGTGCCGTTAAACTCATCACCTCAGGCATCATCGGACTCGTGGTCATGCTCTCCGTCTGGGGCATTGTGGCGCTCGTCTCCAATACCCTCGGTATCAGTGGTACGCAAGCAGTATCTCTTCCACAGGTTCCCTAGAAAGACCGCTCCTCGGGCGTAGCATATGGGACCTTCCTATCAATCGATTAGCCCGACGCAGTTTCGGGATAGTCTTGTGAGCGTTATTGTTCAACCGCTTATACTCCTTCTTTTTGGAGTGGCGCTTCTTGTCTTTGCATGGGGTATTGTTGAATTTCTTATAGGCCTCTCATCAGGCTCTGAGCAGAAGGATAGCGGCAAGCGGCATATGCTCTGGGGCATCATAGGTCTCGTCATCATGACCGGAGCCTACGCGATCATCAATATCGTACTCGGGACCTTCGGCGTGTATATGCCGACAAGCTAGCACCAACAGGTGCCGGAGAGAGGAATTGAACCTCTATGGGTTGCCCCGCTTGCTCCTAAGGCAAGTGCGTCTACCAATTTCGCCACTCCGGCTTGTGAGCTCAGTCTAGGGGGTTATAGTTTTTTTGCCAAGGCGATGGGAGAGCAGCAGTTCATTTGCTGGTCCGCCCAGAAGGACTCGAACCTTCAACCAACTGCTTAAGAGGCAGCTGCTCTACCAATTGAGCTATGGGCGGGATGGAGCGATAGTATCACAACTTTTCTGTTTTAAATATTTTGTGCCGGGGGTGGGAATCGAACCCACATGAGGAGTTTTAGTTCCTCTCGGGATTTTAAGTCCCGTATGTCTGCCAGTTCCATCACCCCGGCATCTGGAGGCCACGGAGGGATTTGCACCCTCGCATAACGGTTTTGCAGACCGT
>JAGWOD010000014.1 GCA_028871115.1 Patescibacteria group bacterium
CTATGACAGGTAGATTAAACATTCCTAAATCGCGCAGATGCTGGAAGCCAAATTTCCGTATGTCTGAATTTTCCAAACCAAATTGAAACCCTAAGACGACATCTGGCATCTTGAGCTTCAATTTTACATATTCGTCTGCATGCAAGACGCAATACTCTATTGAAAGCCTTTCGACAATCTCCCCTATTTTATTAATAAGAGGCTGAATATTCTCCGTGGTATCTGGAAAATTGGGGAGATGGAGCGAACAGGTGAGGCCTCTAAGGCTTTGCGCGTATTGCTCGAGAAAAGAAGCGTCAAGCGCGAGTATATCGCGAGCTCCAAAATGTAATTCCAGCCGCGACACATGGGTACGCAATATATCTATCAAGCGTAATTGCTCGCTCATCCATTTGGACTGATCTGCCCAGTAGTACAAGCACTGGGTACTGACTCCGATGAGAGGATTCATGCTGTATATGGAAATAGGAAGTATGGGATCAAAACTCCTGGGTCATTTTGATGAAGCGAGATCGAGGTGTTCTGCGGCATATTCAAACGTTCCCCCCACTTTCTTACGTGGATTGAAAATATCCAACGGATCAAAAATATTTTTTACTTCTCGAAAAAGCGCGGTCATATCCTTGCCAAACATCTTCTCGACATACGGGGTCCGAATAAGGCCATCGTTATGCTCTCCCGTGATAGAGCCATGGTAGCTGATGATAAGATCGTAGACCTTGTGAGAGAGTTCATCGATGATCTTCGCGGCATCAGGGCGCGTGGGATCGATGAGCGGAATGATATGGAAATTTCCATCGCCCATGTGCCCTGCCAGTGTCTCGAAGAGATTGTACTGGGAAAGAATGGACTGTAATTTGGGCAAAAATTCTGGAAGTGAGGGCACGGGCACTACAAAATCGTCGATGAAAGGCGCGGTGCGCATCCCGCGGATTTTCTTGCGCAGCAAATTGAAACTCTCTCGGCGCACCACCCAATATTTGCGTGCGGCTCGCTCATTGCGCGCGACCCGGAGCCTAATGTGCGGGTGCTGTGCTCGAATCTCACTCTCGAGCGAGCGAGCATGGGCGAGCGCTTCCTCCTGGGAGTCTGCTCGAAACTCAACGATAAGGACGATTTTGGGGACCCCGCCAGTGAGAAGCATCCATACGTCCGGAAGAAATGAGAATGCGAGGGATATGATCCCCGCTTTCATTTGGGAGGCAAATTCAGGGAAGTACTTCGCGGCAAGCTTGAAAGTATTATCGTCATAGCTCTCAAAGCTGTCGGGGTTGTGACGCATGACCTGAGGCACTAGGGTGCCGAGTTCTCTGAAATCGGAGAACATCATGACGACCATGGAGGAGTACTTCTCGGGGCGCACAAGTGAGAAGCGGATTTTCGTAGTAAACCCGAGCGTTCCCTGCGAACCACACAGAAGGCGGGGCAAATTAAGCGACTCTACTCCGTCCCCAATGTCCCAGAGCGCGTATCCCGAGGAGTTTTTCGTAACTATGGGTTTATGCTCTGCAATGACACCCTGGTGCTGAGAGACGAGCGCCGCGACCTTGCGGTAGATCTCTCCTTCAAAATCAGAGGAATGAAGCTTCGCCTGGAGTGCATCTCCCGAGAGCGGCCGGAGGGTACGGACTACCCCGTCCGCAAGAACAACCTCGAGATCTTCTATATACCTGTCGGTCTTGCCGTACTTGAGGTTCTTCTCGCCTCCAGAATCATTGCCAACCATACCTCCTACCGTATTGATTTCTCTCGAAGCCGTGTAGCTTGGCAGCTCCCACCCCTTAGCCTGGGTCGCTGTATCAAAATCGCGGAAGTAAACACCGGGCTCGGTGACGGCATAACCCTCACCCACCTCCAAAACTTTTCCGAAATGGCGAGTCATATCCATGATGATGGAATCGTTTAAAGGACCCCCTGACATATCCGTGCCCGCGCTGCGGGCAGTAATAGAGAGCGGAGAGCCGGGTAGGGTCTTCTTCTTGTCAGTAACAAAGCGCACAAGCGCCGCAACATCTTCCGCATCCATGGGGTACACCACCACCTGTGGGCGAACCACAAAGAGGCTCGCATCGCGGCTGTAGTGCTCAAGAGTTTGGGAGGAATCGTCAACTTCCCCGCGCATCACTGCGCGCAACTCCTCTGCAAGAGACATATAGGCAGTATACCCGCTCTTTATCGCACGGAGCGATTTTTTTCCACTACACGATCGAGAAGTGCGACCAAATCTCGACGCTGGGAGGGTAGAAGTACTCCAAAGACGCTTCCAAGTGCCCGGGTGGCCTTGCCGCGCACGCGGGAGAGCTCTTTCCGGCCTTTAGCAGTGAGCGCGAAGCGTGCAAAGCGTCGGTCGGCGCCCGAAGCACGGCGCACAAAACCTCCACGCATCAGAGTCCCCGCAAGCGAAGAGGCCGAAGGGTCGCTGGTGCAAAGAAATGTACTGATATCGTGCAGCGATGCGTCCCTATGTTCCGAGAGAAAACGTAGAACTTCAAGCCGCAGCCATCGGTAGGGATCCACTGCTCCCCCCTCCCCAACACGAGCACGTATGATCTGGCGCATCTGAAAAAGAAGCGGACTGAGGGCGTGTATGGGATCCGAGGGATGTTTTTGCTTCATAGATTAATCGAGGACATGCACTGTCTCTCTGGAGGCAGGCTGACGCATTCGCATCCAAAGGACCGGAAAGGCACCGAGGAACATCACAATGGAGCCAAGGAAGAACATCTGGGCGTATGCAGCGACCTGGGCCTTGAGTTCGATGAGGGCGATGCCTTGCTGGATGACGGTAGGGTTTATGGAATTGATGAAGCTGTGCTGTGCGATGGTAAGGACGTTTGAATTTTCCGAGTTCTGAAGAATCGTTCCGAATATAGCGATGCCGAAGGCTCCTCCAATATTGCGCACGAGCGCAAGTATCCCCGAGGCGATGCCAATCTCGCTCTGGGGCACCACCGAGGCAATGATGTTGGTGCGCTGTGCCATGCCGAAGCCCATGGCGAACGCCATCGCGCCGAGCGGAAGCATAATCTCAAGAGCGGTCGAGGCGGGGTCGAGGTAGGAAAGGAAGAAAAAGCCGAGCGCGGAGAAAACGGTACTCCCGAAGATGACCCAGCGCGGCTCAATGTGATAGGCGAAACGCGAACCAATGGCCGCGGCGACAGGAATAGCGAGCCCCATGGGTATGAAAAGTATGCCGCTTTGCGTGGCGCTATAGCCGAGGAAGGTCTGCGCAAAAATAGGAATGAGGAAAACGCTACCCATCATCGCAAAGAAGATGATGAAATTATTCGAGAGTGCATTGACGAATACCCCGTTGCGAAAGAATTTGAAGTCGATAATAGGCTCCTCATGGTTACGCTCCACGTAATAGAAGAGTGCGCTGAAGAAGACAATCCCGAAGTAGCACAGAAGACTCTGCTGTGAGAACCAGCCCCAATTGATGCCCTGGTCAAGCACAAGCACCATGGAGCCTAGTGCACCTCCAAGAAGTGCCGCTCCCCACCAGTCAAAGGATACGGTTTTGCGTTCCGCAACAGACTCATTGATGTATATGAGTGCCATAGCGAGACCTACAAGACCCACGGGAATGTTGACGAAGAAGACGGAGCGCCAACCGAACGCGTCAATAAGTGGTCCTCCAATAAGCGGACCCAAGACCGCCGAGGCAGCGAAGGCGCTCGACCAAATGCCGAGTGCCTGCGCTCGCTCGCGTCCCGGGGCAAAGGTGACCGTGAGAATGGCCATGGCGGTCGGGTAATCGGCGGAGCTTGCCACGGCCTGCACAATGCGAAAGATAATGAGAGAACCGAGATTCCAGGAAAGACCCGCAAGCACGGAGCCTACAATGAATATGCTGAAGCCGAAAATATAGATTTTTTTGCGCCCGATAGTATCGCCAAGTTTGCCCCAGACGGGGACGAAGACGGCGTTCGCGATAATGTAGGCGGTCGCTATCCAGGATGCTTCAGAAACGGTGACGCTGAAATCACTGATTATTTTAGGAAGCGCTAAGTTGACTATGGTCTGATCGAGACGCCCAAGAAAGGTCCCAATAATGACCGTCGTGAGCACCATCCATCGTGAGGTTGTGCCGTTCATAGAAGTAGCGCCTGCAAGGCGCAAGATAGTACCTTACTGTGTGGTGTACACCCACATGCGGGCGGACATGCCGTTCTTGAGCTCTGGGTAAGCGTTGATGTCGAAGCGACCTTTAACGTAGAACTGCTGCTCCTGTCGTTGAGCGGAAATATTGAAAATAATTTGAGTCTGCGCCGAGGTGGGGCTTATTTCATCAACTACCGCGGTGTATTGCTTGCCTCCGAAGGCATCGACCGTAAAGGAAACCTTATCTCCCACCTGAATGCGACTGAGGCCCTTATCTTCGTCTATGGTGCCCACTACACGTAGTTGTGTGGGATCTATCATTTCAACAACAGCCTCGCCTGGAGTAATCTGCGCTCCAATTTGATCTGGAATATTCACGATGAGCCCCGCTACCTGAGATGTGATTATTTCGTTGCCGACCTGCGCCACAGGAGCGTTCGCAGGGACACTGTCCCCTTCGTTGACGAATACTTGCTGTAGTACTCCCGCGCTCGTCGGAGCAAGGTTGATTATGGGAGCCTCTATCATCGCGGTGTCGATGTAGACGTACGCGCTCTGCATCCGCCAGTAAATGATACCCGCAGAGGCTGCAATGATGATGAAGACGATGACTCCAGTGCGTATCCATACGGATCGACGGGAAGAAGCCTTCGGAGTTGTGTTCTGCTCAGCCATATATTATTGCGGAGTTTCCGTCGTTGTTTGAGCCGCAGCGCCGAAGCTTGCCACTTGCTCTCCCTGCGTAAGTCCCGAGAGCACTTGCGCCTGTCCTCCTGGGTTATCGATGCCCACGCTTATCGGAGTGAGGGTTTGTGCTCCATTGGCACCAACCACCATGGCATAGGTGGAGGTTCCCTCAGTGACAATGGCACTCGAGGGTATGAGGAGTGTGTTTTGCACCTGTGCAGTCGTGACCAAGAGGTTGGCGGTAAGTCCCGCTTTAATACGCGGGTCATTCTGCGTGAACTGCGCTTTGAGTTCGTAGGCAGGAGCACCATTTTGCATTACCGCTGAAGGATTTATGGAAACAATGTTTGCGTTGAAGGTAACTCCGGGGTAGGCGTCGAGCGTCACTGTAGCGCTCTGGCCTGTCTTGAGCTTAGCCTCGTCTATCTGAGAGATATAGACGTCTATTTCAAAGAGAGCATTAGATTGCATGGAAATGAACGATTGGCCTGAGGAGACTACTTCTCCTACTTCTCCGCTCTGCTCTGTTATCGTCCCTCCAATGGGAGCCGAGAGGACCGTCTGCGCAAGTTCTGCCTGTACGGCTGCGACCGCGGCTTGCGCCGCTTCTACCGCCGCCTGCTGAGCTGCAATATCCTGGGATGTCGAGCCCGCTTCAGCGACGTTAAGCGTACCTGCATCCGTATTGAGTGTGGTAAGGGCTGCCGATACTTCAGTGCGTCCCAGGCCTACGTTTGTTTGGTAGGTTTGTATCGTCGACTCTGAAGTATTTTGTGTGGCAATGGCGCTCCCCAAAAGCAAATTCACATTATCAAGGAAATTTTGCACCGACAGAAGTTCTCCCTGCACGCTCTGCGCAAGCGCAACCAAGTTGGTCGAGGAAGAAACATCCCCTTGCGGAATTTGCTGCGAGAGCGAAGCGAGAATGGTTTCGACAGAGACCCGCTCGGAAATGACTGTCTGCTCAAGCGTTGAGTTTGAAGTCTCTATCGTAAGGGTCGGATTGGTAGTGCGAGGGTTTGTAAAGAATTGGTCTACCTTGTTATGGACTGCGTCATCTGCCGCGATGTAGCCTGCAGTAATTGCTTGCGCCACCGCAGAGCGATCCGCGGAGAGTTGCTCAGGACGAGTGCCAGATTCGACAGAAGAAAGCTGAGCCTGTGCCGCTGCTACGTTGGCCTGCGCCTGCTGAAGGGAAGCCTTTAGATCCGCACTATCGAGCGTTGCGAGCGTCTGCCCCGCTCCTACTTGGGAGCCTACAGCAACCGGAATGGAACTGATGGTCCCCGCACGCTGAAACGCGAGGGTAACGCTTTCAGTCGGAATAACGTCCCCGCTTGCACTCACCTGCTCCGCAATGGGACCTTGCGTCACGGTGGAGTAAAATCCCGTGGGGGTCTGCTGGAGAGTTATATAGAAATAGGCGACGACAACTATCGCAATGATAGCAGTTGCACCGACCACGATAGGCGGCGTCAACAGCGAACCAACACGAGAAAATACCCCCCGAGGCATACGTTTAAAAAATTACTTAGGTTCTCTAAGTAATTACTACTATACCATAGTGGCTACCCCAAAGAAAAGAGGCCCCTCCACAGGGGCCTCGAGCACTCTTACCAGGGCTTGAGATAGGCTAACGGATCCGGAAATTTACGCGAGAGCTCTTGGATATCCTTTATTATTCCGTAGCCATCGATGCGTTTCGGATCATAGGTCAATACCATGAAGACCTCGGGGATGAGGAGCTGCACGTGCAGGTGGGGAAACCATCCGCCGTTACAAGAAGGCAGACCGACCTTCCCAAACAGAGTCTCCGCCTCAAGCTCGTCCCCGACCTGGCACATAAGCGACCGATCGAGATGCGCGTAGATGGCGTAGAGGTCATGATCCTTGAGTCGCACGATGACGCGTGTTCCCCAGCCGTATTTTTCGCCGGGAGGGTCATGATCGATGTAGACGACCGTGCATCTGACGCTCGGGCATACCCGCGTTCCGGCCGGGACGTTGAAATCAACGCCGAGATGCAAGTAAGACTCGGTCGCGTCGAGATACGTACCGCGCCAAAGGGCGGGACGATTCTCCATATACCCGCCATAGGAATAGTCGGCCTTGCGGGCGCGATGGAACTCATCGATCATTTTCTGGCAGATCGCCGGATCAAGGAGCGGGTTTCCCTGTCCCTCCTGTCCATGCTGTTTGTGCCACGCGACGGCAAGGGCGTTGAGACTTACGCCGCAGGAGACGGCGCCCTTTAAGTCCGGAAAGAACATCCGAGCCTCCTTGTAGGCATTTCCTTCTGAGGATAGTGCCTAAAGCACCTTTCTTCGTCAATGGGTGGAAGAAAGCACCCAATCAAGAAAGAAATACGCGAGAAAGGTTGCTGCGAGTATCGCGATCCACGCGAGAAATACCAGCTGCGATAGAGTACTCTCTCTATCCTCTACCTCACGCATGTTGCGACCAGCAGCAACATACCCTGAACCTTTTGATGAGGAGTAGTACACGAGAACAACCGCCTCCCGTACATTATCCTGTGGCTGCCAGCTGAAGCGATTCTCGTTCTCAGGTGCGGCATTGAGATGATGCCCGATGATAAGAGCACCCCAGCTACTTGTGTCGAAAACTCCCTGAGGAAAAAGCGGCAAGGAACCACCGAGCAATCCTGAAGAAGCGGCCGGAGTCCCGCTTGCGGTATAGACAGAGATCCAGGGCGCGAGACTTTGAGCGATGTCTACAGTTCCTTGAGGGACGACTGAGGAGACAGAGGCTCCTTCTTCAAGCATTGCGGCCGCGTCTTCGGCCATCTGTATCTGCGGATCATTGAGCGACTGCCGATAGTTCTGCTGGACGCTGGTGTAGACCAATAAACACAGCCCCGTGACAGCAATCGCGAGCGGAATCCACTGTTTCAAAGTGCGCAGAAGCATACCAGATGAAACAGCCCTATAGTTCACTAAGTTTCATCCTCTAGGAGGCAAGTTTGGCTAGAATAAACGCGGCGAATGCGGCGATACTTCCGACCAGTACTGTTTGGATCATGCTACGGATAGGGCGATTGCCGACGAAGTATCCGCGAAGATAGCCAAATATGATGAGTGCGAGGAGCGTCACGCCAATCGAGGTGAAGAAGGCAGTATAGACCGAATGTATGAGGAGATAAGGAGTAAGTGGTATGAGGCCTCCCACAATATAAGAGCCGCCGATCGTGACCGCGCTCCAGAGCGCCTCTCGATCATCCGGCTCCTCGAGCCCTAGCTCAAAGCGCATCATGAAATCGACCCAATCTTTTTTACGGGTCTTAATAGAGGCGGCGACGGAGGCACTCTCTTCTCGGGAGAGACCGTATTTGCGCAGAGCGTCGACAACCTCCTGTTCCTCGTCCGCAGGTTTATTCTCTACCTCCCACTCTTCCCTCGCCCGCTCCGCAAAATAGTGGTCGTGCTCAGTCTTGGTGGCGAGAAATCCGCCGAGCCCCATGGAGATGGAGCCCGCGGCGATTTCCGCGAGAACTGCAGCGATGACGATGGTCGACGTCGCGGCGCCCGCCGAAGCAAGACCTGCGGCTATGGCGAAAGGCACCGTGAGGCCGTCCGCCATGCCGATGATGACGTTACGCACAAAGCCCGAAAGATTCGAATGATGCTCTGGGTGGGGGTAGGATATCTCCTCAGCCATGGCAGTAGTATAGCCTACCTCAAATCAGGAACCGCTGAAAAAACGCTGCACCAACATCCGTCCGCCGACGATAAGCACCACCGAGACGAGAAGAATTCCGACAAGCGCTTCAACAGGATTCGGAATGAAGGTGTGAACACCGATGACGACGAGCCACTCCGCGCCAAACCATAGAAGATCCCCCAGACACAAAAGCGGAATAGATTCGTATGCTGAAAGAGGAAGCGTCGAGGCCACGAGCCCATTGAAATGTGGAAACGCGATGGCACCGAGAAGTATGAGTGAGAGCCGTCGCCCCGCGCGTCCTGTTGCCTGTTCTATGCGCGAGGCAACCGAGCGCACCTTCTCGATAAAGCGCATATGTGAAAAGGAATGCTGCAACCATACTCCAATGCCATATCCCATGAGGGTATCAACACCGGTCATACATAAAAACAAAATGAAGATAAGCCAAGGATTGTATCCCAGGCTGTAGGCGCTATAGAGAGCGGCATTGGTAGAAACCGTCTCTTGAAGTAGGAAGACCCCTACAAGTGCAAGCCACAGTCTCATCGTAATGTAGTTGTACCACAGCGCCCTTCACGGCGGAGCCAGGCCCTTTTAGGTATACTAGCGCTCATGGATAAAGAAACCGTACTCCTCAATAACGGCGTGCGCATGCCCATGGTGGGGCTCGGAGTCTGGCAGATGGAGGAAGGGATGGAGACTGAAAAATCCGTTTTGTGGGCAATCCAGGCAGGGTATCGTCTCATCGATACTGCCACACTCTATGGAAACGAAAGGAGTGTGGGGAGAGTGGTGCGGGAGAGCGGCACCCCGCGGGGGGATATCTTTGTCACGACCAAGCTTTGGCCGACAGATTTTTCCGATCCTGAGAGCGCGTTTCATGCGAGCCTATCCCGTCTGGGGCTTCAGTACGTCGACCTCTACCTTATCCACTGGCCCGCACCAGCGATGGAGAGAGGTATATGGCAGACTCTTGAGCGCCTATACGAATCGAAGCTCACCCGGGCCATAGGGGTAAGTAACTACGGAGTGCGCGAACTCGAAGAACTCCAGAGCTATGCAAAAATCATGCCCGCAGTTAACCAGGTATCATTTAGTCCCTTCTCATATAAAAAAGACGTACTTGAGTATTGCGCAGCGCATGGGATAGCGCTCGAAGCCTACAGTCCCCTCACCCGCGGCCGAAAGCTCAATAATCCGCGCCTGGGGAAGATCGCTGTGGCGCATAATAAATCTCCAGCGCAGATCCTTATCCGCTGGTGCCTCGATCACGGAGCGATTGCGATTCCAAAATCAAGTAACAAACAACGCATCAAGGAGAACTTCGATGTATTCGATTTCTCTCTTTCCCCAGAAGAAATGCAGGAACTCGATTTCTTGCGCTAAGGATTCTGGAGCTGCACGGAGCCCGCGACAATGGCAACCAGTTCCTCGTTAAGAGAAATACTCCCTGGTACGAAAATAAGAACCCCGCTGTAGGGACTCCCCGAAGCGCTCTTTGAGAGATTGTAGGCGATAAAGGGCCCTTTTATGGAGCGCTCGGTCGTGGTGGAAGTGGTCGTCACTTGGTTGAGATAGAAAAGTTCTCCCGAGAGGCCGGTCGAGGATTGAAAGGGGGTCGAAGATGCGATGGAGGGGCAGCGTACTGAACCCGTGGGGCCATCGGCGTCGCACTGGAGTTCCCCTTGCGCAAAAGCAAATTGCTCAAAACTCGCGTAGTGCTCTGAAGCATCTGAGGTAATCACATTGACAGCAACTTGTGCACTGAATGCAGAGCCACTCCCCTCTCCCACAGCAACATACTGCGGGCTAGTCGATTCTATCGTATTTGCCTGCGGATACTCGAACGTGAATCCGTAGGTAGTATTTGTATATTCTTCAAAATTCTGGGCTGCAGGTGTGTCACCTTGCCGCTCAACGTAGGCGGCGTAGGCCGCAAGAAAAATGATGATAAGGGCAAGAAAAATACTGAGCCAAATGTTCCTTCCTGCTTTCATGAATGATACGTGCCTAGAGCATAACATAGCGCCCTAGCGGGAAACATGCACAGAGCTATACCAAGGGGTTTAGACCTTGTGCAGGCGCTGATAATCCCAATAGGAATACACAAGGAGAATAAATACTGAGAGAAGAAGGGGTACCACAATGAAGGGAATCAACCCCCCGCTGAAGAACGCACCAATAAAGGTCACGAGTGCAGAGAGTTTGAAGAGGTGACCGCCGAGGTGATGTGTTTCTTCCCACACACGATCATCGCTGATAGTCCAAGGAGTACGTATGCCGACAAACCAATTACGTTTGAGATGGGGAAGGATGCTCCCGAGGGTGAACCATAAAAATGCGATCGCCGGCAGGAGAAGCTCCTGATGGTAGAAGGTATAGCCGAGGTTCCAAAATATGGAGAGAAGATACACATAGGCGAAAAAGATCATGAGCGCCACAACAAAGAGATTGTAGGAGCGTCGGAACATGGGCCAATTCGCCTTGAGCGGATCGATGGCGGGAAGAAAATAGAGAAGCGCCAAAAGAAGCACCATGATAAGCGGCAGAAGTACCACCCCCCAGGCTTTCGATAGATGACCGTTCACTTCCCCATGAATATTCCAATGGGACGCAAGTTCCGAGGGAAGACTCGGGTAGAAGTAGAGACCGACCCCGAGGGAGAAGAGGATGATGAGGATGGAGAGAATAAGCGCGGCGCGTGAAGACATGGAGCGAATGCTACTGGTCCTTGTGCTTTTGCACGGTGTCGCTTTGTTTGGCGACAAAGAAGATATAGATGATTTCAAGAATCCCCAACGTATTGAGAAGGAGGAGCAGGATGAACCACGCAAGTTCATGGCGACGAGCGGCAAGCCACAGCGCCCACCCCTTCCAACCGAGCGACCATAGAAGAACAAGGATGAGAAGAATGGGAAATATTCCGAATCCCCCAAAGAAACTCTGCCCCATGCCGTAGGACCAAGGAGTGTTGTAGAAATAGTGCATAGATTTAAAAAGTATACTCCCCTGCCGGGAGAGCACAATTGGCTGTCTTATCTACTCTTCTCAGAGCTCAGGAGGACACAATAAAAGTGACGCTATTACTTATACCGTTTTGGTTCTCGACAGATATAGGATAGGAACCCGGCGTCACGAGCCGCTCATACATAGGACAGACCATCATGACACCCGGAGGACAATACGCGCCTATAGAAGTAGGAATTGTGAAGACAAGCGTCTGCTGTATCCCGCCGTGGCAATTAGGAGTATCCGTGCACATGATAGCTCGCGTGGAAGAAATCGGGACATTGTAGATGCCCCCTCCCGCAAAGCGGATGGTATTACTCTGTGCGAACCCGAATCCAGTGAGGGTAACCACTGTCCCCGTGGGACCCGAGGCAGGGGTGATGGAGTAGAGAGAAACATGCTGGGTTGGCGCAGGAGGAGGAGAAGTAGGTGTGGTGACGGTAAAGGTACGGGCGTTACTTGTGCCATTGGAATTTCTGACCGACACCGCATAGACGCCAGGCGGCGTCATGCGTGAAGCTATTTCACAGGCAGGTTTTGAGTAGTAACAAGGGGGATTGAGAGAGGCCGGCACCGTAAAAGTAAGTACCTGCGAATACGTGCCACAGGAAGTTGAAGAACCGACCGGGATCATCGGACAATTAAATACAGCGGGAGAAGCCGGAATATCTGTAATAAGATCGCTGCCGAAAAGAATTGTATTGTCCTTGGTGAATCCCCTGCCCCCTAAGGTTATGAGCGTGCCGACTGCTCCACTTTGGGGAGACAAGGATTGAAGCACCACGGGAGTAGTAGTCGCAGGAGAGGGACTCGGAACTACGGGAGGCAGGTATGGTGCACCGGAAAACCACGTCGAAAATGCAAAAAGTGGAAAAAATAAAAATCCTGCAAGAGAAGCGGCAAATGCTTGCATGCCTATGAAGACGCCCTACTGATAGATTCCTTACCCGGAGATAGCACGACTGCGTATGCACGTAACACAGATTGTCTGGTTTTGTCGTGTTTTAAGATATCGTGCCCCACAACGACAGGTGAAAATTTTCGATACCGTAGGATGATAGGTCCAGGTACCCGGCGTATTATGAGCCGGTTTGATTGGTTTGGATGCAATTTTTAGAGCCTTTTTTTCCATTGGAGTAGTACACTCTACATGATTTCCAATGGATTGTCAAAATTCAGCTCTCTTTATTGATACTGATAGTAGTAGTAACCGTTGAAATAGGGACAGGCAGAGAAAGTGCTATATCCGCCGTAATTGTAGTTGTAGGGATACGAATTGTAAGAGGTGTTGCTGTAATTGCAGGGGTAACAGGAGGAATTGCCATAGCCTGGGGCAACACTCTGATAGCAATACCCTGAGTAGCCTGAGTTGTAATTATTGTAATTGTAGTTGTTCGGATAGGTATAGTTGTACGAATACGGATAGGTGTAATTCGTATAGGGATAGTAATTACTATTGCCGTTATACATGTAGGGCATGTAGCTTCCGCTCTGCATGTAGGTTGGATAATTCAAACCGTAATTATAATTACCGTAATAGGACCCTTGGTAAGAACAGGGGTAGGAAGACCAATACGAACCACACGAATAAGGAGTGGTGACGGTCTGAGCCTGTAGCCCAAAAACAGGTACCACAAAAAGCCCGAAGGCGGCAGCGCTGAGGAGCAAAGACTTCAGCCTTATGTTCATAGCCCGGATTCTATACCACTCATCCTGAATAGAGAAGGGGTACTTCCGACTGACTAATACCTCCTATAAATCAGATTATATTCGGACTATTTTGATCTCCACAGAAGGACAAAATTTAAAACGAGCAGGAGTATAACAGCTAGCGGAACAATCCCCTGTATTTGGGTAATATCTGCAAAACCATCATCAATTGCGTTGTATAAAATCCATAGAACGATGAGAACATCGGCTATGAGAGCGAAATATTTAAGCGCTTTCATAAGGCACTCATTTTTTAAACAAGGACTGTAGCGATAGAACAATAACGATTATGCTCAAAAGACCTGTTACATACTGTGGAAGTGAAGTAACTTCTCCGGGCTTAAAGAAGTCGTGAAAAAAGAGGAAGTCGACAAATAAAAAACCGAGAATAAGCACTACATCAATTATTTTTTTCATGTATTTATACTAACAAGCGAAATGGATAAAAGTTCCAAGAGAGCTCATCAACGACTTAAGAAGTTATCGAACTGGATTTGAGGATACCGGTCGGCTCGTAGGTGGCAAAGATAATGCCAGTCGTTGATATTTTGGAATCAATGAGTTTAAAACCTTCAGGTTGTGTCCCTTCTGCGAAAAGTCGTTTACCGCTGCCAATCGTAATGGGATGTAGCCATAAGTGCATCCTATCGATCAGATGATATTTGAGCAGCGTCTGGATAAGATTTCCACTGCCATACACCCACAAATCTGGCCCCTCTTCTTGTTTAAGTTTCTTTATCTGCGTCACGACGTCGCCCGTAATACAAACTGAGTTGTTCCACGAAGGTTCAAAAGATTCCTTCGACACGACATATTTTTTTGTCCTATTAAACGGAGTTGCCACCTCAAGATCGGTTTTTGCTTGGGGCCAATACGCGGCGAAAATATCGTAGGTGACCTTACCGAGGAGAAGTTCGAAGGGAATAGTCATAAATTCGTTCATTTTGGACCCCAACATCTCGTCCCAAGGGAAAGACATCTGCCAGCCGCCATATGCAAACCCCCCTGTCTTGTCTTCCTCCGAGCCTCCTGGAGCCTGCATGACTCCGTCAAGAGTTATGAAAGTGGTCGTAATAATTTTGCGCATATGTATAGTTTAACTATAGCAAGTCAGGGCATGTCAGTCAGAAACAGC
>JAGWOD010000015.1 GCA_028871115.1 Patescibacteria group bacterium
ATCCTCAATCTCACGGACTCTTTCAAGACCGGCTGGGGTATTTTTGTCTCAGTGCTGCGCATCTTTTTTCTCTATCCGGATGTGGTATTCGGGAAGGGGGGATATGCGAGTTTCCCAACGCTCCTTGCCGCGCGCCTCTTTGGAATACCCGTGGTTATCCATGAGAGCGACAGTGTGCCAGGGCGCGTGAATCTGTGGGTAGGGCGCTTCGCAAAAAAAGTAGCCCTATCCTTCGAAGACGCTGCGCAGTATTTTCCTCAAGAGAAAGTGGCGCTCACGGGGAATCCCGTGCGCAAGGGTGTTATGCACCCCTCTCCCGAAGGAGCCTATGAATTTCTTAAACTCGAGCGCGAGGCTCCCATACTACTTGTGCTCGGTGGATCCCAAGGAGCACAAGCGCTCAATGAAGTGGTACTTTCAGCGCTGCCGCAGCTTCTCGAGCACTACCAGGTAATTCATCAAACCGGGGGAGGAAATATTGAGGAGGTATCGGGGCGCGCTAAAGTCGTGCTTCAAGGATCCTCGCGTGCCGGGCGCTACCATGCCTTCGGGTACCTCGATGATCTCGCTATGCGTATGAGCGCTGGAGTAGCCTCGCTCGTTATTTCTCGAGCAGGTTCAACCATATTTGAGATTGCATCCTGGGGGTTACCTTCAATCCTTGTTCCACTTCCCGGGGACGTCGCCGCGCAGGATCATCAACGCAAAAATGCCTTCGCCTATGCACGTACAGGAGCCTGCTCGGTCATAGAGCAAAACAATCTCACCGCTGGAGTACTTCTCTCGGAGACGAATCGCATTCTCACTAACCCTGGAACTATTCAGAGTATGCGCGAATCGGCGACACGCTTTTCACGCGGAGACGCTGCCCGCACCATAGCGGAAGCGCTTCTTGATATCGCCATCTCCCACGAGAAATGAACAAAGTAGTCACTCGATTCGCACCAAGCCCAACAGGCTATCTGCATGCCGGCAATTACCGCAGCGCGGTGTTCTGCTACCTTTTTGCAAAAAAAATGGGAGGTTCTTTTATTCTGCGTATCGAGGATACCGACCGCGCACGCTCGAAAAAGGAATACGAGGAAAACATACTCGACGCGCTCTCGTGGCTCGGACTTAAGCATGATCATTTCTACCGCCAGAGCGAACAGGGCCCGCGCCATGAGGAACTCTTGCGTAAATTAGTCGCAGAAGATCGTGCCTATATCTCCAAGGAAACTCCTTCCAAAGAAGGAGGGCGCACTGAGGTCGTGCGCTTCAGGAATCCGGGGGAGAAGATCACCTTCACCGACAGCATACGCGGAGCAATAACCTTCGACACGCAGGAGCTGGGGGATTTTGTGATCGGCCGGAGTCTCTCGGAACCGCTCTATCATTTTGGTGTCGTGGTCGATGATATGGATGAAGGAGTTACCCACGTCATCCGGGGAGAAGATCATATCCCGAATACCCCACGGCAAATCCTCATCCAACGGGCGCTCGGAGCTCCGACTCCGGTCTACGCCCATCTGCCACTTGTTCTTGGAGCGGATCGCTCAAAACTCTCCAAACGGCTCAATGCTAAAGCAATGACGGAATATCGCGACCTCGGCTTTATCCCCGAGGCTATGCTCAACTATTTAGCACTCCTTGGTTGGCATCCGGAAGGGGAGCAGGAGCTCTTTAGTCTCAGTGCACTTATAGACGCGTTCAACCTCTCCCGTATCCAGAAAGCGGCGGGCATCTTCGATGAAGTGAAGCTACGCTGGTTTAATAAGGAGCATTTGCGCTCCCTCTCCGACGAAGAGTACGCGCAGCGGCTCATGAGATTCTTAGAGAGTGCGGGGGTGTCCTCTCCCGCATATCTATCTCGGGCCACTCCTATACTCAAAGAGCGGGCAGAGACGCTCCTTGAAGCCCGGGGGCTCATTGAGAGCGGGGAGTGCGCTTTCCTTGAGGAGAGAGTCCCTTATCCAGAAGCAGTGCTTCTGCAAGGCGCTAAAGCTTCTGCCGAGGAAGTTGCCCGGAATCTCAAAAAAGTACTGGAGCTCCTCGGAGGAGTCTCCAAAACAGATTGGAGTGCTGCGAACATAAAGAATACGATATTCTCCTATGCAACAGAGGTAGGCAAAAGTACCGTCCTTTGGCCCCTACGTGTGGCGCTCACGGGTAAAGAGCGCTCTCCTGATCCTTTCATTGCAAGTGAACTACTCGGTCCCGAAGAGACTCTATCGCGCATTAGGAAAGCGCTGGAGGAGTTGCCTCAATAATTGCTATACTTTTTGTATGTTCTCTCTACGTTCTAAACAGCCTTTTGCCCTCTACGCCGAATGGGCAATTTTTGCAGTACTTCTTCTGGGGCTTATCGCTCTCCTGTGGTTTATAGAATTTGGGACTCCTCAAAGTGGATCTTCAGTACAATCTTCCTCCTCATCTGCCACAACGAGCACACTGTAATCAGGACATATTTTGTCCTGCGAGGCCCTAAGGGCTATACTTCCCCTCATGCTGGGGAGAAGGCGCAAGCGAACGGTAAATTCTGAAATAGCGCCAGACGAAATTTTCGCTGACTCCTCAAATATTCCCGCATTCGACACCGATCACTTCGAAGGTAGGGTGGAACGCCCGCTCGCACGCCAAGCTCTCTATGGCGTTGGCGCCATCATTATTATCTTGCTCCTCGCCTACGCGGGACAGGCTTGGAATCTCGAGCTGCGGCAGGGGACGGCGTTCGCTGAGGCCGCTCAGAATAACCAACTCTTGGAGAGCGTCGTATTCGCTGACCGGGGCATAATCACGGATCGCACCGGGCGCGTACTTGCTTCTGATATTGAAACCCCAGGGAGTGATTTCCCGACAAGGCAATACGCGCCCTGGCAGGGCATCGCCCAAGTAGTAGGGTATGCAAAACCTCCGGCAAAAGATGCGAGCGGAAATTATTACCGCAACACGAGCGTCGGCATCGATGGCGCGGAAGCGGGTTTCAATAGCGAGCTTGTGGGAACAAACGGAGCGAAAATAACGCAGACAAATGCCCTCAAACAGGTGGTCTCGCAGAGCACCCTTGTACCTCCTCAAAATGGCTCTCCGATAACGCTCTCTATAGACGCCGCAGTGTCCCAAGGACTCTATCAAGCTATCGCGAATATGGCACAAAGTTCTCACTTCGTAGCGGGAGCAGGCGTCATCATGGATGTTCGAACTGGACAGATAATCGCGATGGTCTCCTATCCTGAATTTTCGCTCCAGACGATGGCTGACGGCACCGACACCCCTGCGATCCAGGCACTTCTCTCGAGCCCCGGTCTTCCATTCCTTAACCGAGCGATCGACGGTCTCTACACTCCAGGATCGATCGTGAAGCCCATCGTTGCTATCGGAGCGCTCACCGAAGGGGTGATCAACGAGAACACCCAAATCCTCTCGACCGGGTCTATTTCCATACCCAATCCGTACGATCCTTCACATCCATCGATATTTCTCGATTGGCGCCCGCAAGGATGGGTCAATGTGCGCCAAGCAATCGCCGTGTCCTCGGACGTATTCTTCTATGAGGTAGGGGGAGGTTACCAGAGTCAACCTGGCATTGGGATCAGCGGCATAGATAAGTATTTTCAGATGTTTGGGTTCGGCGCCCCGACCGGCCTTCAGGGATTCACCGAGAGCAGCGGCGTCGTGCCAAGCCCCGCGTGGAAAGCACGCGTATTCCCGGGCGATCCTTGGAACATCGGGGATACGTACCACACGGCAATAGGGCAGTACGGCCTCACGGTAACGCCGCTCCAAATGGTTCGAGCGGTCGCTGCTATAGCAAATGGGGGAACACTTCTTACCCCTACGCTTCTTGCAAGCTCCACTCCGGAAGGCACACGCCTTCCGCTCAATCCCGAATACCTTACCGTGGCACAGCAGGGTATGCGGCTCGATGTGACAGGGAATGCCACTACAGGGCACGCGCTCGACGTAGGATTCGTTGATGTAGCTTCGAAAACTGGCACCGCCCAAATTGGGACACAGAACCAGTTTGAGAACTCATGGGTAACCGGATTCTATCCATATGAAAATCCGCACTATGCCTTCGCGGTGGTGCTTGAGAAAGGACCCCCCGGCATACCTGAGAACGCCTCCATCGCGGAGTTTAATTTCCTTACGTGGCTTAATCAAAACTACCCGCAGTACCTGCAATAGGTTGACATAGCTTGCTTCTCGGGTACACTGTGTTATCCCGTTACGTGCAATCGTTTTTTTCATGACTGAAGAACTCCTCTCACAAGAGAAATTCAATGAACTGACGCGCGAACTGGATGAATTGCGCACCAAACGTCGCCGCGAAGTGGCGGAGCAGCTTGAATATGCCCGCTCACTCGGAGATCTCTCCGAGAACGCCGAGTACCAGCAAGCACGCGAAATGCAGGCGGGAGTCGAGGAGCGCATCCAGAAGCTCGAAGTCATCCTCAAGAACGCAAAAATCGTGCGTGGCGAACGCACGGATTCCATAGGCATGGGTTCTATTGTTTCCGTCCAGAAGGTAAGCGACGGTGAAAAACACTCCTACACCATCGTGGGTGCCGAGGAAGCGGACATGCTCTCCGGCAAGATTTCCTACCATTCGCCCCTTGGTTCCGCGCTCATGGGAAAAAAGAAGGGCGATGAATTTTCATTCCACACTCCGAAAGGCACTGCCCGCTACAAGATACTCAAGGTCGAATAAAGAGAAGAGTAATACCTACCCCACAGCAACAAGAAACCCGCTCCACGATGGAGCGGGTTTCTGCTACTATTGAACCCATGGCAGAGAGAGAGTTGCGAGAAGAACGGCTCCAGAAGCTCGCCGAGCTCCGCAAGGCCGGTATCGATCCCTATCCCTCCAAGGTTCCTCGCACCGAGACGGTCGCCTCATTCATACAATCGTTCGACACCCTCGAGAAGAAAGCCTCTGTGGTCTCCCTCGCTGGGCGCGTTATGTCCTACCGAGAGCATGGGGGAATTGCATTTGCCGATCTCTTCGATGGAAGCGGACGAGTCCAAATTGTTCTCAGAAAAGAAGAGCTTGGTGATTCCTTTACAGAGTTCCTGCGATTCGTGGACCAGGGAGATTTCATTTCCGTCTCAGGAGTACCTTTCACTACCAAACGCGGAGAGCGCTCCCTTAAAGCTTCTTCCTGGCAGATCGCCACAAAGGCAATCGTTCCACCTCCGAGCGAATGGTACGGGGTCCAGGATGAAGAGCTGCGTTTACGGGAGCGGTATCTCGAGATTTTGCTTGATCCGGAAGTGAGAGCCATGTTCGAGCGTCGGGCGCACTTTTGGCAGACCATTCGCTCATTCCTCGTGGGGCGCGGATTCATGGAGGTAGAAACACCCACCCTTGAGCTTGACCCCGGAGGCGCGGATGCTCGTCCCTTTATGACACATCACCACGCCCTTGATACGGATGTATATCTGCGTATTTCCGCGGGCGAGCTCTGGCAAAAGAGGCTCTTGGTGGCAGGATTTGAGAAGATATTCGAGATTGGACGCATCTTCCGCAATGAAGGAATGTCCAGTGAGCATCTTCAGGATTACACGCAGCTTGAATTTTACAGCGCCTTTGAAGATTACCGTGACGGTATGAAGCTTGTGCAGGAGCTCTATCGCACTATTGCCCGTGAAGTCTACGGAAAAAGTACGTTTACAATACGGGAGCATACAGTAGATCTCGACAAAGAATGGGAGATCATCGATTACTCGGCACTTCTCAAAAAGAAATTTAACATCAACGTTCTTACCTGCTCGCCCGAGGAGGCGATTGCCGCGGCAGAGAAACTTTCAGGGAATACCCCTCACGAAGCGATGAATAAGGAGCGAGCGGTAGATCTTCTCTGGAAGCAAGTACGCCGGAGCATTTCAGGACCTGCCTTTCTTGCGGGAGTTCCGGTGTATATGGAGCCGCTTGCAAAACGATCGCCACAGAAGCCCACGATAGTAGAGCGCTTCCAAGTCATCCTCGCGGGCTCGGAAATAGGGAAGGGATACAGCGAACTCAATGACCCCATTGATCAGCACGAGCGCTTCAAAGAACAGGAGTCACTGCGAGAGAAAGGTGACCAAGAGGCACAGCGGCTCGACCAAGCGTTTGTTGAAGCACTTGAGTATGGCATGCCCCCAGCGCTTGGATTTGGCGTCTCAGAGCGCCTCTTTAGTTTTCTCGAGAATAAAAGTGTCCGGGAGACTCAATTCTTTCCCCTCATGCGCCGCAAAGGCTCCTAACGATCTATGACTTCCACAATCAGTATTGCAGAGATATTGTGGATCTTCTTTGACATCTCCTTCATCGTGAGCGTCCTTATGACGCTCGCGTTTTACTACCACTGGGGGAAATACTCTCCGACACACGCAAGCGCGATAGGAACGATGATCGTCTACACCGCAGGAGTAGTGATACTCCTTATCAGCATGCTCGGGGTAGTCGCTACTATATGAAAATCAATCTCGAAAGCGGGGAGCGACTCGTCACCGTCATTCGCAAACATTGGATCGTTATGGTGGGATTCCTCTGTGGCATTGCTCTTTGCGCCATTGCTCCCTACGTACTGCTGCGGCTCGTGCCTGCGGGTCTCTTCACCAACATTCCTGCCGCAACTGCAGGACCGGTACTTGCCTTCTTTTATTTGCTGTGGCTCCTTGCCCTTTGGATGATTCTCTTCGTTAAGTGGACAAGCTTCTACCTTGATGTCTGGATCGTGACTGACGAACGACTTATTAATATCGATCAGGTAGGACTCTTCCGGCGCGACGTGTCGACCACGTGGCTTGAGAAGCTTCAGGATGTGGAGGTTGATGTCCATGGCCTGTTCCAGACACTCTTCGGATTTGGGACCATAAAAATATTCACGGCAGGGGAAGACCCCCACATTCTCATTACCAACGCAGCTCACCCTGATCTTGCCCGCCGTGCACTATTGCGGAGCGAACAAGATGCCGAAGACGAGGCACTGCATAAGACTATTTCGAATATGCCGGGATCCCGTTAATACTAGAGTCGAGATTCCTAAAAACGCTTGCGAATGCAGGCGTTTTTTATTTTTGAAGGAAGAGAATAGGGGAGCGTGGTGTGGATAAACTTTATAGGCTGTGGGATAGAGTGTTATACACTGCACCTTTAGTGGGATGGAGTGGGATATTTCCCCGACCCGCTATACTTCTATGCTCATCGGCGAACATCTCCATACGCTCGACAGTAAAAAACGTCTCTCGCTTCCATCGAAATTCCGCAAAGAGCTCGGCCGACGGATTGTGGTCACCCGGGGACTTGATGCATGCCTGTTCATTTTTTCAGAACCAGCATGGAAAAAAATCGCAGAGAAGATTTCCTCGCTTCCCATAGGAGGGCAGGATACTCGCGGACTTGGACGTTTTCTTCTCGCGGGAGCCTCAGAGACGGAAGTTGATGGAGCCGGTCGCATACTCATTCCCGATTACCTTAAGGAATTTGCTCAACTGAAAAATCGCGTGGTGCTCGCGGGAGTTTCCGACCGAGTTGAGGTATGGAACGAAAAACTCTGGGAAGGATACACACGCCACCTTGAGAAAGACGCAGACCGTATGGCCCAAAAATTGGGCGATCTGGGCATTCTCTAATCCATGTATGCCTATCGCCTTCTCACTCCTCCCTATGATCGCCCGTCTCGGCAAAGGTGATTCTTTACATGAAGAGACCATGAGGACAAACGATACCGTTACTACAATGGAAAATCTTCACCAAAGTGTTTTGGTGGAGGAAGTACTTGCGGGGCTTGCACTCCGGGAGGGGGAGACTGTCATCGACGCGACTGCGGGCGAAGGGGGGCATGCCGAGACTCTTTTGAGCGCAGCTTCTATCCGCCTGATAGCCCTCGACGCCGACTCAGAGTCAGTACGCAAAACACGTGCTCGACTAACACCCTTCGGAGAGAGAGCAAGCGTACTCGAAGGTAATTTTCGCGACATAAAAGAACTTCTCGCAAAGGAAGGAGTGTCTAGCGTTGAGAAAGTACTGTTTGATCTTGGATGGAACCGGGGACAACTCAAAGCAGGGAAGGGACTGAGCTTTCTCGGCGATGAACCACTCAACATGAGCTACGGAGCAGTGCCTGCGTCGCATTTTACTGCGCGGGATATTCTCAACGACTGGAGCGAGACTGCGATTGCCGATGTGCTTTTCGGCTACGGCGGCGAGAGGTACGCGCGTCGGATTGCAAAACTCCTCTGCAGAGAGCGTTCACACACACCAATTGAAACGACCGCGCAATTAGTCGCCCTTATCGGGGAAGCAGTGCCCGCAGGGTATCGCCGCGGCCGGATTCATTTTGCTACACGCACATTCCAAGCGCTGCGTATTGCAGTCAACGACGAACTTAAAAGCCTCGAGCGGGGACTCCGTAGCGCATGGGAGATCCTTTCTCCCGGCGGGCGAATTGCCGTCATCTCCTTCCATAGCGTCGAAGACGCCCTTACAAAACGTCTCCTGCGAGAATTTTCCGAGGAAGGGGGAGTACGCATCACTAAAAAACCTGTAGTGGCTTCGGCTGAGGAGAAGAGGGGCAATCCCTCCGCACGAAGCGCCAAACTTCGGGTTATCGAGAAGCTTTCTACCAGGTAACAGTAAATTTATGTATGCAAAAGTGATGGCTCTGGAGTTCTACAGCAAGCGCACGATGGCCTTTTTCGCTCTCGTTATAGCTCTCTCCTGCTTTGCCTATGGGGCGCTTCTTCTCCTCACGGTCGAGCGCGCAGCGCAAAGTGCCAAGGCGCAAGCGAGCATACAATCCCTCTCCCAGGAGGTTGCCACGCTCCAATCACAGTATCTTGCGCTCACCCAAAACCTCACTCCAGCGCTCGCCGCGCAGCTTGGGTTCGTCATGCCTTCCCAAAGCGCAGTAGCCGAAGTATTTACACAACCTCAAAACGCCCTTACCCTTAACAGTAATGGCAGTTTCTAATCGCGGGGCCTCAGGGAGCGCGCGCTTTCGAGCGCGCACCCGCCTTCTCGCGGCAGCGTTCATTGTGCTCGCCCTCATTTGCATCGGGCGACTCTACTACGTACAGGTCATGGAGGGCGCCGCCTATACGGCGAAAGCTGACCGCGAATTTATGACTCCTTCCAATCCGCTCTTCGCGCGCGGCACTATTTATATGACGACCAAAGACGGAGCGGAGATTGCTGCGGCGACAACAGAGAGCGGAGTGTCGCTCGCTCTGGAACCCCCCCTTATCTCCGATCCAGAAGCGCTTTTCAATACACTCAATGCCATTACTCCGCTTCAGAAGAGCACCTTTCTTACTGACGCAACTCGCTCTGACACGCAGTACGTAGTCGTTGCAGATCACCTCTCCACTTCAACCGGCGCTCTCATTGAAGCTGCTAATGCGACCGGCACGCTCGTCGCAGAGGATGCATGGCGCTATTACCCTGGAGGGTCGCTCGCCGCGGAAACGATCGGATTCGTGGGCTACGACGGAAATACACTCAATGGGCGCTATGGCCTTGAGCGGCAGTATGAGACGACGCTTGAGCGGCAAGGGGGAGATCTCTATACGAATTTCTTCGTCGAACTCTTCGCCGGCGTAAAAAATATCCTGAGTGGCAATGAAGAAGGGGACATCATAACAACGATCGAACCTAATGTGCAGGAAGAATTGGAGCGGGAACTCGTGCTCTATGATCAGGAATGGCACCCCCAGTTTGACGGCGGCATTATCATGGATCCGCAGACGGGAGCAATTTACGCCATGGCCCAGACTCCGACGTTTGACCTCAATAACTACGGGGCCGTGACTGACCAGAGCCTCTACAGCAATCTCCTCGTCCAAAACGTCTACGAAATGGGCTCACTCATTAAATCTCTCACTATGGCTGCCGGCATAGACACCGGGGCCGTAACCGCCACCACTACCTACGACGATACTCCCTGCATCACGGTCGATACGGCGCAGATCTGCAATTTCGACCATCGCGGGCGCGGCGTAATACCCATGCAGCAGGTGCTCAGCCAGTCACTCAACGTAGGGGCCTCTTTTGTGGCAACACAGCTTGGACCCGCACGCATGCGTAACTACTTCGAGAACAAATTCGATCTCGGGACACCCACCGGCATCGATTTGCCGACCGAAGCCAAAGGTCTTATCGATAATCTCAATACCAATAATCAGCTCTACTTCGACGAGGCGTCCTTCGGGCAGGGAATCGCAATGACGCCAATTGAGACCATCCGCGCGCTTGACTCCATCGCAAACGGCGGATATCTCGTCACTCCACATTTGGTGAGCGCTATACGTACAAGCTCCGGTATCAGCGTGCCTCTCTCCTGGCCCACAGGACCTCAAATCATAAGTACCACCACGTCACAAATCCTCTCTCAAATGCTTACGAACGTCGTTGATACTCAGGCTGAAGATGATATCGTGAAGCTTGATCACTGGAGCATCGCCGCCAAGACCGGCACTGCTCAGATCGCTGATCCCGTGCACGGCGGATATATTCCCAACGTCTACCTGCACAGCTACTTCGGATACTTTCCATCCTACGATCCCCGTTTTATCATCTTCCTGCTCGCCTATGAACCGGTCGGTGCTCCCTACTCAGCCGAGACCTGGGGCGGCATCTTCCACGACCTCTCGACCTATCTCATCAATTACTACAACATCCCGCCTGATCGCTAACGTATGCGTCCCATAGTTAGATCAATCCTTGTCGCACTTCTTACCATGGAAGCGCGGGCGGTCGTACGCAAATACCGCCCGAGCATCATTGCGGTAACCGGAAGCGTTGGAAAGACTTCAACTAAAGACGCTATCTACGCGGCGCTTTCATCCTACGCTTCAGTGCGGAAAAGTGATAAGAGTTTCAATAGCGAAATAGGCATACCGCTCACTATCCTTGGACGGCCCAATGCCTGGGAGAATCCTCTGCGGTGGATACAAAATCTTCTTGACGGGCTTGCGCTCATCCTCTTCAGGATGCCCTATCCACAATGGCTCATCCTTGAAATCGGAGCCGACCGTCCGGGTGACATCAGAAAGGTGGCAGCATGGCTTCCTGTTGATATCGCGGTCATCACGCGACTTCCGGAGATACCAGTGCATGTCGAGTATTTCGAGACTCCCGAGGAAGTGGTAGAGGAGAAAGCATCGCTTATTTCCGCACTCAAGCCCTCTGGGACACTTATTCTCTACGGAGACGATGCCCGGGTACGGGAGCTCTCAAGCCGTGCACTCGAAGCCCGTACTATCACTTTCGGATTCTCCGAACACGCTACGATCCGAGGCACAAGAGTCGAATTCATATACTCTGAAGGGAAGCCCGCAGGCATGCGGGCAAATATCTCCGCAGAAGGCCACTCAGCCGAAGCTCGAGTTTCGGGCACTGTAGGGTCTCACGCATTTCTGCCTCTTCTTGCTGCAGTTGCGGTTGCTGCCTCGCTTGATATGCCTCTGGGAAAAGCAATTACTTCTCTTGAAGAGAACTACCGCCCGGCGCCTGGGCGTATGCACATCCTCTCTGGTCTGCGGGGGAGCACAGTTATTGATGATACCTACAATGCCTCGCCCGCAGCGACGGTGGCGGCGCTCGAGACGCTTGCGTCTCTTAATATCCCAGGTCGTAAGATTGCAGCCCTTGGTGACATGCTGGAGCTTGGTCGTTTCTCAGTTGATGAGCATCGTAAGCTCGGAGCTCTCGCCGCAGAATCTGTCGACCTCCTTATTACCGTTGGATTCCGGGCACGTGACATTGCACAAGCAGCGCTTGATGGTGGGCTTACAGAAAAAAATATATTTCAATGTGAGGATTCCGATGAAGTCGGGGAAATGCTCTCGCCACTTCTCTCCGATGGAGATTGCGTGCTTCTCAAGGGATCTCAGTCAATACGCATGGAGCATGCTGTTGAATCCATCATGGCGTATCCCGAAGAAGCCCAAAAACTTTTGGTGCGACAAGAAGAAGAGTGGCAGCGTCGGTAAGATTGAGAGAATAAGCCTTTTATTGTATTATTTTTTGGCTTTACGGCCCTATCGTCTAATGGTTAGGACGGCGCCCTCTCACGGCGTAAATCGGGGTTCGAATCCCCGTAGGGTCACCCGTCACAAAAACGTTGCGGTGTAACGCTACGGGAAGATTCAACCCCTGAGTCCTACC
Source organism: Patescibacteria group bacterium (assembly GCA_028871115.1). Lineage (GTDB taxonomy): Bacteria > Patescibacteriota > Minisyncoccia > Phycocordibacterales > SBAW01 > JAKALC01. Next base: position 12,134 of record JAGWOD010000015.1, read on the forward strand.
GACTAGCGAGTGTCTTTTTCACCATAGAGCAACCGATCTATGGTCTTCTCCAGCTCGCGGGTGAGATCTTTTGTATCGCTGAGCGCATCATAGAGATCCGCAAAGCAGACAGACAGCTCACCTGTGACGCGCTCCTGCTGAGCACAATCCAAGAGTCGATACAGACCCAACTTAGGGTCATTCATACGACGATGAGTGACTTAGCTGATAATGTGTTCGCGCGTGAACCTGTACATGATCGATGATCGCTAAAGATGGTGAAAGACGGCAGAATGCATCTCTAGATGATTCTGAATCGAATCCCGGGGCGGTAACTTCGTGGGAAGAAAGAACACGCCGAAAATGGTGAGCAGCAATCAGCCCGAAGTCGATATCGACAGGCCTCTTCATTGTCAAAACAGGAAGAAATGGTAGATTGGATATGGTGCTTGGAGGGCCTTGGCCCTGTCACGGCTGTATCCAAGCTGTAGCCAGGCACCGCTAAAGAACGTCGCTTCGTGCGGCGTTTTTTAGTACCTCAATCGGACTCTGGATAGCCACTGTGGAGAAGACGCCGGCCGTTCTGCGTATCGACACGCCAGAAGGGAATGATACTCCAGAAGTGCTTCTCTCCACCTACCACCTCTTTGATGATCACTTTTACCCGAACGGAATCGAGCACAGCGACGAATTCGTAGTAGGAGACCTCTTTGAGCACGCGCTCCCAGCGGCTATTAGTTTTTTGCGATTCGAAGTGCTTCGTGCGCCAGATGCCCTGAACCGTGTGTGAGGATTTAAGAATCTGCGGGGCAAGATAGAGAAGCTTGAGGCGCGCATATTGTTCCGAGCGTGGGCGA
>JAGWOD010000004.1 GCA_028871115.1 Patescibacteria group bacterium
TGGCCATACGGCTGCCTGATACAGCCTCGAGCGAATAGTCGCACATCGTCTTTTTCCTCCTGCGAACAGTTAAGGATTGTGAGAACCCGAATGAGCTCCCATATGCGAGAGTACTCCGGGAGCAGAGAAGAGACAAGCGCTCCTGGAGTGAACTAATGAGCGAGCCTTGGTATTCGCTGAAGCGCTTTACATATGTCCATGAGAAGAGCCAAAAACGCTACGGCAGCAATGAAGAGAGCCCCCTGCACGAGCAATTTCGTCTTAGCTATGGCTGTCGTCAAGAACAGAGCTGAACCTCCTACTCCGACTTGAGAGAGATTTTGAAGTACGTGTGGTACAGAGACGAATGATGCAATACCGAGGAGTGAGAGCGCGAGGAAATATGACTCAAGCGCTGTTCTGCTCATAAGGAGGCGCCCAAAATAAATGAGGCGCACGGTGGCCATGGTTCGCTGTTCAATCGTGCTCATACGATAAAAATACTCATATCAGGCCCCAATGGTTTCATAGACCTCCCGAAACTCTTTCTTGGCGCGGTGCACTCTCGTTTTTACAGCTCCCACCGAAATGCCTTCGCGGCGGGCGATCTCTTCTTGCGAAAGGCCATCGATAAAAAAGAGCGAGAGTACTCGGGCAAAAAGCGGGGACATGCGCACGAGGACCGAGGCTATAAGGTCCTCAAATTCCTTCTTTTCAAACTGGCGGAGGTTCTTGTCAGGGATAAGCTCAAAGAGTTCAGGCTCGAGATCTGCCCGGACACCCTGCTCCCTGCGACGCTTTGCATAATGCGTAAGCGAGGTGTTGATGAGTATACGCCATGCCCAAGAGCTAAATTGGGCTCCTTCCTGCTTCTTAAACTTCGAAGCGTTGAGATAAATTTTAGTGAACGTTTCCTGAACAATATCCTGCGCTTCCTCGGAAGAATGGATGATGGACTCTGCTCTGCGCAAAAATTGTGCTTCGTACTTACGCACGAGAAAAGCAAACAGCGAAGGTTGCGCGAGAGACGCCGTAAGAAGCTCTCCATCACTGAGATGTTCTAGGTGCTCCTCTTCAAGATATCCCTTCATGGCCACACTGTACAACATGGAAGATACAATATCTACAACATTCAAAAACAATCATACGTTACAGAGCCTTCGCATACGGCGTTCCCTGTCACGTCTAGGTATATACGTTCTTTTCTAGACAAGGAGAAAAATGTGAGTACAATACAGCCATTGCCCTCGGGCAATTTTTTATTGTCATGGCCATGCTTGAATACAACGAAATACTTCCTAAAAAAGTAATACTCCTCGACGAGCAGCCCTACGAGGTGCTCGATGCACACGTCTTTCGCAAGCAGCAGCGCAAACCAGTCAATCAAACTAAATTGCGCCACCTCATCACCGGCAAAGTGACCGAGCAGGCATTCCATGTCTCCGAAAAGGTTGAAGAGGCTGATCTTTCGACGCGGCCAATAAAATTCCTTTATGAAAATCGAGGCGAGTATTATTTCTGTGCTCCGGATAACCCCCGCGAGCGATTCAGTCTACAGGCAGACGTTATAGGGAGTGGCAGAGCATTTATGAAGCAAAATTCGGTCGCTGATGCACTTATTTTCAATGAGCAGATCATTGCACTCAAAATTCCTGTTAAAGTCGATCTCGTTGTTAAAGAGGCTCCCCCCGCCGTCAAAGGCGACACAAGACAGGGTGGCAGCAAACAGATAACGCTCGAAACTGGAGCCACTATCAACGCTCCCCTCTTTATTAACGAGGGAGACGTGGTGCGAATAAACACGGAGCTCGGCACCTACGTCGAGCGAGCGTAAAAGGAAAAGGCCGCCAAGGAGGCGGCCTTTTTTATAGAAATTCATCGCACGCTCGTTCAACCGACATGGCCATCTCGGCGATAATCGGCAATTTGCTGATCATCCACTCGATACCTTTGGAATTGAACCTGGCCTGAAGCCACTGACGATAGATTCGATCGAAGAAGCGATGGGGGCTAAACGGTAGCTCCCGGATCTCGACATGGAAGAATGTCCTCGCCTCGTCTACGAGAATCCCTGAACCGACGAATGCGACTGGTTCGAGACTGCGTATCCTGGGGAGAAGCGACTGCAACTCGCTCTTGATGACTCGCAATCGCACGCCGATCGGATACTGCTCAAGTGCTGAGTTGAGAAGATGAAATTCCCATACGAGGGTTTCAGCTTCAAGCACCACGCCGTCACATAGCTTCCAGGCCTTGTTGCGGTGATGGGGTACTTCCTTATAGCAGCGGGGGTAAAGCCCCACTACCCCACACACGCTAGTGTAGAGTGGGTCGCCGTATTTTTTACGCTGTACGGCTTCATGCCAGGCGCATATGCGCTCCACGATGCCCATGCCACCGCAGGAAAAGAAGAGGCGCCACCAGGTCCGTCTTGCTCGCCCTCCGTGGGTACGAGCGAGACGCTTAGGCGCCTGAGCGCCTGAAAACACGCGTTCACTCATGTACCCTATTCCTCCAACAGATGAATGGAACTAGCTCATAGCATTTTTACGACGTAATAGATTGCTGTCAAGATATTTCGGTATCACCTAAAACCCGCCAGGATACCGGCGGGTTTTTCTTTAGGAGAATAACTTATCGAATCACGTATGGGAGAAGCGCCATGTAGCGCGCCCGTTTGACTGCCTGAGCGAGGGAGCGCTGTCCTGCAGCGGAGAGTCTGGTGCGTCGGCGAGAGAGAATCTTTCCATAGGGATTAAGAAAGCGCTTCAAGACCTCGATGTCCTTGTAATCAAAGTAGGGATTTGGCGGAAGTCGCAGTTCAGTAGGCATAAATAAGTTAAATGAAAATTAAAACGGTATATCGTCAGGGTTAATATCCTCCTCAGGATAGGCAATTCCCTCTTCCTCCTTGGGAGGAGCTTTCTTACTTGCCTTCTCCTCGGAAGGGCTTTCTCCCCCTGCGCGAGGACCAAATTGGATACGCTCGGCGATGATCTCGGTGCGGTACTGCTTACCCTTGTCACCTTCCCAACTGCGGGTCTGTATGCGGCCTTCAATAAATGCTGAGCTCCCTTTCTTGAGATACTGAGAGACAGTGTCTGCTTGTCGGCCAAAGACTACGATGTTGTGAAATTCAGTTGCCTCTTCCCATTTTTCATTCCGCTTAAAGCGGCGGTTAGTGGCGAGCCCGAAGGAGGCAACCTGGATGCCCGAGGGAAGCGAGCGAAGTTCAGGATCGCGCGTGAGATTGCCAAAGAGAAATATTTTGTTGATGTACATACCGATTATTGTACGAGCGCTTCAAGGGACTTCTCAAGTTCTTCCTCAGAAACCTGGCCAGTGCCCTTTTCCTGAGTCGTCTTCTTCTGAATAGTCTCACCCTCCAGGCGATCGGAAGCAAAAACAGCGCGCGGGGCAAAGGTGGGGACCTCCCGAACCGTGTGAATGAGGAGAAAGCGAATGATCTCGCGATCGCTCCGGAGCATATCCTCAAGCGCAGGAATGATCTGCGAAGACGCTTCGAATTTGATCCAGGTAAAATAGCCTTCCGTATATTTTTCGCGCTTCCCTGCAATCGAGCGTTCAATGCGGTAGGAGAACGTTATTCGCTTTGGAGCACCCTCAGCAAGAATACTGCCGCCCCCCTTCTCAAGAGCCTCTCTCACACGGCCAAGAACCGAAGTAGCTTCCGCTTCGGAGAGCGTGGGGACGACATGAAAGCCCGCTTCATAGACGGCTCCTAGGTCGGCTTCGTTCGCTTGGGTGAAGGATCCCTCGGGACCCTGCGACATTTCTGCCATGGAGCGATACTAGCACGCTGATACTACCCCTGCAACTTAGAAATCAAAACCGAAAGTGCGAGAGACGTTTTCCATAATATGTTCTTTCATACGCTCAAGCGGAATCTCCTTCAGCTGCGCGAGGCGCTGCACTGTTTCAATAACATAGGAGGGCTCGTTACGTTTCCCCCGGTGGGGCACGGGGGCCGCAAACGGAGCATCGGTCTCCGAAAGTATTCGTTCAAGGGGTGTCATGCGCACTATCTCATCATACTCACTGGTGAAGGTAATAATGCCGGGGAAGGACAAGAAACATCCGCGCTCGAGGTAGCGGGACGCCATCTCCGCATTACCCGTGAAAAAATGCATCACTGCCCGCACCCCTCTGTGCTCTGCGAGGATTTCAAGCATATCCCGATGGGCATTCATGGAATTACGGGTGGGGCGGCAGTGCACCATGAGAGGTTTCCCTACTTCCTCGGCAAGACGGATATGGGCCTCAAGACGCTCGCGCTGCCGTGCGCGCACTGCCTCGCTCGGTTCCTGACGGTAGTAATCGAGTCCGCACTCCCCTATTGCCAGAGTGAGAGGATTGCGGGCAAGCTCCCCAAATGAGGCCGTATCAAAGGCCTCCTCGGGCACATCGTTTGGATGAAGCCCTACTGCCGCGCGCAGAAAATCATGTGTCTCTGAAAGTTTTAGAGCTTCTTTGCTCGTTTTAAGATCAACGCCAACCACAAGAGCACCAACCCCTCGCTCACGCATGCGCAGAAGTACTGCCTCTCTATCTTCCTCGTATGAGGAGAGTTGTGGATGGCAATGTGAATCGAAATATCTAAGCGCTCTCACTCAATTACTCTACCTTAGAAAGAACCTGGGATCTCATTTTCTGAGAAACAGTGTCTCTGGCTTTTTATTCTCTTGTATCGCGACCCATATCTTGCGGGCCGTAGCGGGAATAACCGGTTCAAGCATAACAACGATAGCCGCGAGGCCAGCGACAAGCTCCGAGATACACTCCCTTCCTTTCTCGGGGTTCTCTTTCACCACCTTAAATGGCGCTGTTGCAGTTATTTTTTGATCAAGCTTCTGCACCGCTGTGGCAATAAGCTCCGCTGCGGCATTGACCTCAAATCGGTCGAGCGCCTCTGAGAATTCTCTCGGGAACGCGAGACGTGGAAGCGCAACAGGCTCCGGGAGATGGGACTCGGCAAGTGTGAGAATGCGTGCGGCAAGATTGCCGAGACCGTTTGCGAGATCGGCGTTATACGCATCCTTGAAGCTCTCGCGGGTAAGTTCACTGTCCTCAAACGGAGAGATGTGGCGGGCGAGATAAAAGCGCAGCGCGTCAGCCCCGTACGCTGTGATAAGTTCCTCCGGATCGATGACGTTTCCGAGACTTTTGGACATCTTCCGTCCGCCTGAAACGATGAATCCGTGCACGAGCAACGCCTTGGGAAGCGGGAGGTTCGCTGAGAGAAGCATGGCGGGCCAGATCGCCGCATGAAATCGCAAAATGTCTTTACCCATGACATGCACCTGGGCGGGCCAGAATTGCCGGTAAAGTTCCTCATCGCTCTGGCCGAATCCAAGCGCCGTCAGATAATTCGCGAGCGCATCACACCACACATACATGACTTGGGTTTTGTCTCCCGGAACCGGAACGCCAATCGATCCTGCACTGGTGGGTCTCGAGAAACTGACATCCTGGAGCCCCTCGCGCAGGAGAGAGAGGATTTCATGCTTACGGGTCTCCGGAAAAATTGCGATCTCTCCTGATTCTATATGAGCCCGGACCGTCTCACTGTAGCGGGAGAGACGAAAGAAGTAGTTCTCTTCGCGTACCACCTTCGGTACTTCTCCGTGTTCGGGACACTTACCATCGACAAGATCCTTGGGGGTAAGAAATGCTTCATGTCCTACGCAGTAGAGTCCTTCGTATTCCTTTTTATATATATCCCCAGAGGCTTGGAGTTTTTGCCAGAGAAGCTGCGCGCCCGGCCAGTGCGCTTTTTCATCTGAGGTACGAATAAATTGATCGTAGGAGATATCAAGCTCGGAGAAGAGATTCTTGAAATTTGCTACAACACCCTCCAAAAAATCCTCCGGGCGCTGCCCCACCGCCTTGGCTGCAGGAAGAATCTTCTGGGTGTTTTCGTCTGAACCCGTGAGGAAATAGACACGCTCTTCCTCCTCAGGAGCATAGCGGCCCTTGAGGCGATGATAGCGGGCAAGGATGTCGGAGACGGTCGTCGTATACGCGTGCCCGAGGTGGAGCTTCGCGTTGGGATAGAAAATGGGCGTCGTGATGTAGAAAGTGCGCATGGCTCTTCACTACTTTCCTTCCCCCTGGGAAACGGGCTTGCGCGTGCGACGATGCGATTCGATGTCGTTGACGAATTCGCGCAGGGCGGCGGCGAGCGGAACCGCGAGGAGCACCCCTACAAATCCTGCAAGTTTGCCACCGACGATGAGAGCAAGAATAACGAGAAGCGGTGGAAGGCCGACCACCTTCTTCACGACGAGCGGATAAATGAGATTCGATTCAAATTGCTGCACAATGATGAAAAGACCGAGTACCAGGAGCGCGAGCCCCGCTCCGCCGGTTGCAAACGCAATCGCGACTGAGGGAATAGCAGCGAGAATTTGGCCAAAGACCGGGATGAGCTCGAAGATGGCAGCGAGCACCGCAAGCAAAAGCGCATAGGGAACCTGGAGAATTGTGAGCCCGAGAAAGAGGAGAACTCCGATGATAAGCCCAAGCATCAGTTGTCCTTGCATCCACTTCCCTATCTTGTCTTTAGCCCGCTTCCAGAGTCCGAGAACGTAGCCGTGCTGCTCGACCGGGGTGATGATACGCAAAAAATCCTCTACCCCGGTCTCCTGTACGCAGAAGTAGAAAGAAAAGACAACTACTAGAATGAAGGAGACAATACCTCCGAAGAACGCCGAGAGTGCAGTAAGAAGACCCCCTGTCGATCCCCCGAGCGCCGAACTGAAGTTTCGAATAAGGTCAGCTGAAGAAAGGAGGCCTGCGATATCAGAGATGGGAAGTATGGAGGAAGAATCTGCGGAGAAATCAATAGAGTGGAGTGTATTGGGAAGTTGTGCGAGAAAGCTTGCCGCATCGTTGAGGACCGGCGGTAGGAAGAAGAGCACGATGCCAATAAAGATCGCGGCCACGATGAGGTATATGCAAATGATGGAGAGAATACGCGGCAGCCCCTGGCGCTCAAGCGCATGGATGCCCGGTTCCATCGCAGAGGCAATAACCACCGCGGTGAGAAGTATGAGAACGATATCGCGCAGGTACCACAGAAGCGCTGCCCCGATTATGAAAAGAATCGCGGTAAGAATAGTACCCGGGGTGATGCGCACCGTGATATCGCGCTGCGGCATGGCGTAACTATACTATGAGTGCCGTATTTTCTCCTGCACGTAGAAAGAAAGCTCCGCAAGCGCAACACGCTCCTGTGCCCCACTATCCCTCTCGCGCACGGTTACGGAATTATTCTCCAGAGTATCAAAATCGACCGTAATGCAGAAGGGCGTCCCTATCTCATCTTGCCTTCGATAGCGCTTCCCGATATTGCCATTGTCATCCCAGAGCGTTTCGGGGATTTCCTTCTTAAGGGCTTCGTAGACACTTCGCGCTTTTGCAACAAGTTCGGGCTTATTTTTAAGAAGCGGAAATACTGCCACCTTGATCGGTGCTATGGATGGTTTGAATCTGAGTACCACCCGCTTCTCGCCACCGATTTCGTCTTCGTGGTAGGCGTCGAGCATGGTGAAAAGAAGCGCCCGCCCAAGACCGCCGGAGGTTTCGATGATCCACGGCAGTATTTTTTCTCCAGAGTCAGTGGTATAGGTCATGGGCACTCCTGAATGTTCCTGGTGGCGGGCGAGATCCCAATCTCCCCGGTGGTGGATGCCCCACGCTTCCTTCCAGCCGAAGGGTGTGTGGTACTCAATATCCCAGGCGTCCTTGGCATAGTGCGCACGCTCATGCGCCTCATGCTGGCGAAACCGCAGGCGCTCCGCAGAGATGCCGAGCCCCTGGTACCAGTGCATACTCACTCCTTTCCAGTATTCATACTGCCGCCCTCCTTCCTCTATCTCTGGAGTGATGTAGTACTGCAATTCCATTTGCTCGAATTCGCGGACACGGAAGAGAAAATTGCCCGGCACAATCTCATTGCGGAAGGCCTTTCCTATCTGGGCGATCCCGAAGGGAAGCTTCGGGTGGAATGCATCAACGACATTCTTGAAATTCACCTGTACGCCTTGGGTGATTTCACCGCGCAGATATACTTTTTCCTTCGCCCCTTCGACCGCGCCGATGCCTGCTTCAACAAGAAGATTGAATATCTTCGGCTCCGTGAGTGGATTTCCTTCTGGGCTTTTCATCTTGAGCTCCGCCATCTTCTTTCCCATCTCTTCAAGAGAAAGATCATGTACGTCGACTCCCTGTTCTTCAAGCAGATGGTCGGCGCGATAGCGTTTGTGCGTCACCTTATCTTCGACTAAAGGATCGGTGAATCCCTCCGTATGCCCGCTCGCCTTCCATACCTGCGGGTGCATCATGATGGATGCATCGAGGAGGTACGTGTCTTCGCGGGTATCGAGAAAAGTGTGCCGCCAATATTTCTTTATATTCTCATTGAGAAGCGCCCCCAGCGGCCCGTAGTCCCAGGTACCTGCGAGTCCACCATAAATCTCCGAACCCTGGAAAATAAACCCGCGGCGCTTGCACAGCGCGACAAGTTTCTCCATAGGGTCTCCTGAACTCTCTTTTGTTGCCATAGCTTAGTGCGCTGAAACAATATCCATTCCTTGCGTAAACCCAGAATCATTGGTGAGCGTCGTCGTGGGGCCCGGCGCGCTTGCCGTAACGGTAGTCTGCGCAAAATGATCTTGGCCCTGGAATTGTACCTCGCCGGTGAGCGCGGGGGCTTGCCCTACTTGCGAGAGGGAGGGTGTAAGCGTCACCTCGAAAGCTCCCTGCTGCGCCGTGGAGCTGTACCCTACTCCTGCCGGAAGATCCCCGATTGCCCAAGTGACCGTACGAGTCGAATCGTCATAGGTGATATTCTCTCCGGTTCCGGTCTGGGCGCCGTCCCACGTGACGTAGGGGGGAAGCGTTGCCGTCACTACTGCTTCCCCTATCGAATTAGATGAATTTTTAACGGACCACACAATGGCGTAGGTTGTACCCTCCCCCGCCACAGGAGGCATTGCTCCTGTCTCATTGAAAGGACCCGAGAAGTGGAGCGCCTCAGCGGAAAGAGAGATGGTAGAGGAGAGATCGATAGTAGCACTCGCAGCGGAGGAGACGCTTTGCGGCGTGCCGCTCTGGTCAAGCTGTGTCCCTGCGACCGTAAGCGTGAGACCGACTGACGGATTGACGAGAGCTCCTGCTGAAGGTTGGAGTGTGGCGAAGGAGAATTGAAGCGTCCCTGAGGCGCCGGGCGCCACCGAAGCAAGAGCAGGATCTTGCTGACTGTTCCAGACAATTTGATTCTTTGTTGAATCATAAAACCCCCCTTGGGCCCCGACTGAGGAAGGATCAACAGCATTTCCTGCAAGAGAGAGCGTGAAGGTGAGGTCGGAGACGCTTTGCGAGAGGTTATTCTGCCAATTAATTACTCCCTGCATGAGTTTTCCTTGCGGTTCGGCAATCGTTTGCCCCGTCTGTCCGTCGATTGCAATCTCACCGCTCACAAACGGTTTTGCAACCGTGATAGTTTCCGGCACTGATATAAGGGGTACCGCGATGGTCGTCTCCGTAGGATCGCTTTCAGAACCAACGAGGAAGTGAAAGACTCGCTGGTCTCCGTCTTGCCCGACAAGTACGCCTGTGAGGGACAGGTTTGTCGAGCCTCCCGGGTTGAGCGCTCCGAGATGCCACATCGTGCCGCTCGTATCAGATTCGGGTGTAGAACTCGCGAGAGAAAATCCGAACGGATACTGCCCTTGTACGGCGACATTCTGGAGCGGAGTCGCGGAATTGGAGGATACCTGGAGATTCATGGTGAAGGGCTGGCCTGAGATGACCTGCGAAGGAGCACTGATCGCGAGCGAGACGGGCGCTGATCCGATTGTGAAGAGCACTTCCGCCTGTTTGACGAAGATAGCGTTGGAACCGGGGATTTGGTACTCGAGAGTCGCGGTAATTTGCTCTTGGGTCCCTTCCGCACCATAAAAGACGGCCGAGGAAGTTTCTTTGAGCTCTTGTCCTGAGGCAATCGTGCCTATGTCTACCTGGTCATGGGGAAGATTTTGCGTCGTGTCACTCGGATCACGAGTGCCTTGAGGGTAGTCGATCGCGATATCCGCGTTTTGAAGCGTCGTCGAGTTTCTATTGTCGATGATGTACTGGACCGTCACTGTATCTCCACTGTTAACGAGCGAGGGCGCTACAATCTGCAGATCAATATTGCTCGAGGAGATGGTATTCCCCCCTCCAAAAAAGGTATACGCGGCAACACCGGAGGCAATAACAAAAAATATAAGCGCCCCCCATAGAAAGTAGGAGGAAAAAGGGCGCCGCCTCGGACCCCGGGGCATAAGATTGAGAGGTGCCACTCGCACGCTCCCCGGTGGCGCTCCACCCCCGACCTCCTCCGCAGGAGCGCTATCTCCGGGAGAGCGAATACCGTCCCATGAACGGGAGAGTTTGGAGCGCAAGGGAGAAAGTGGCGTGCGTGCTGCGGGATCGACCGAAGGGCCTCCCTTGCGAGAGTAGAGTCTGTCTTTCAGGCGCTCGACGGCGCTTTTTCCTGCCATTGTAGAAAATAATACCGCTTCTCTATCTGAACTCCTATAGGCCTATTTCTTATGGTCAAGGCGCTATACTTACGAAATGGAATCCCGCACGCTCATCTGGATAGGCCTTTTTGTCGGCTCAACGATTGGGGGGCTCATACCTGAACTCTGGGGCGCGGGAATGTTCTCCATGTCCTCTCTATTCTTGAGTGGCGCGGGAGCGATCGCTGGTATTTGGGTCGGATTCAAGGTCTCGCGATGGTAGTGGGGTCGCCTTGCAGCAGCGATCATTCTCAAGTAGCGTTAGCCCCAGAATCCCTATGGAGGAACTCCGTGCATCTGATCCTTCCTACTACACATCCTGACCTCCGGCAGTTTGAACATTTGCCTTTGTTTTTTCTCGCGGGACCCACTGAGGGCGGCGGCAATTGGCATCAGCGGATGTTGAAGCTTCTCGCGGAGAGAGTCGGCGACTGTATCGTTGTCGATCCAAGTTGCTACCCTTCTGGTCATCCACTAGAGCGCCAGAAAATGAAAGGCCGCGAGGGTATGTTCCCTCGTCAAACCGACTGGGAACGCTATTACCTCCACACCGCCGCTGAGAAATGGACTGCCGGGTGTATCATCTTCTGGCTGCCCGAAGAAAGTGCGGATGAACCGCGCACTGATGGAAAACCCTACACCATGAATACGAGCGATGCGATCGGTGAGTGGAGGGGCCGTCTCATGTTCAATAGGTGCTTGCGAGTCGTCGTAGGAGCTGAGCCCAATTTCCCGGGCCTCAGCCAGATCGCTCGAAACTTCGAGATGGCGCTCGGTAATGAGTTCAAGCTCTACGACAGTATGGAAGGCGTGGTCGAGCGTGCCGCTTATTTTGCGGACGCAAGTCATTCCTTCGAGACACGCGTGCGCCGCTAAGCCTATGCCGCCTTCCCTGTTCTCTGGAATGGCGGCTTTTCTTTACTGCGGAGAAGCTATTGATAAATAATCTGCTATAGGGTATTTAATCTCCAGTCCTATCAGTACCAGGGAGGAGAGTGTGGGGACAGTAGTGTTCCAGCGTGCTGACCTAAAACACGCAAGAGAGATTGCCGCTATCGCTACCGAAGCATTCCAAAACAACCGGTGGACGGAAGGGTATGTCATCCACACAATGTACCGTTACTGTGTGTATGTTTTGGAAGAAGGTTCCGAAGCTATCGGTTGCCTTATGTCTGAGAACATGGGGCCGACGTCAGCCTACATCGCAGGTGTTGCGATCAGAGCCAACCGACGACGGATGGGCAACGGGCGCATCCTCCTCAAGCACGCGCTCAAACGGCTCGAGGACGAAAAGAAAAAAACATTACTCTTGCATACACTTTCCACCAATACGCCGGCAATACGCCTCTATGAGTCAATGGGCTTTAAACCAACCGGCAATAAAAAGAAATTTCCGGGAGGATCGGAAGAAATTGAGTTCATTAGAACCACCCCGTAGCAAGACGGGGTGATTTTTTATTACAGTCCGCTCACAGAGAGCGAATCGTTGATGGCACGAATAAGGGTAGAGCGCCGCTGTGCTGCCCGAGCCGCAAGCTCAAGAGAAAGATCTTCATCAGCAATAAATGGCGCCAATTCCGCTGTCTTGGGCAGATACCCAAGCGAAAAAAGGATCCGCAACACTAAGACACACTCGATGCTTTCGCACCCCTGAGAATCCGAAACACTTGAGAGAAGTGCGAATCCATGTGAGACATGTTCGTAGAGTTGTTGCGAGACCTCTTCGCCTTGAATGAGGCGCACAAGGAGGCGACATACCCGCCCCGCAACAATCCGGGCACTCAAGGAAGCGCTCATGAGCGGATAGGAAATAGCATCAACTCCCGCCACCTTCCATTCGTGCCTGCCCGCTACAAGCGAAAAACGTCCACAGGTAAAGGGCTCAAGTCCATAGCGCAGTTTACTCTGCTCTCGCCGAGCGCTTTTCGCGGAAGCATAGATAAGCCCAAGTTCCCGAGTATGCAGTTGCACCAGAGTAGTAGCTTCACCGAGCCCCCGTTTCCCAAGCACAATTCCCTCAGTAGTTATCTTGCGCGTCATGAAAACTCAAAAACAAGCGGGAAGGAAATATCTCCAATATGCTCTTCCCCTCCCTCTTTGGAGGCGAGAGAAGCGAGACCTGTCGCAGCGATGATCTGCGCTTTGAATTTAGTAAGAAATGCTATTCCCTGAACATCCGTTACAACAGAGAGAGATGGTCGATCAATAACGGATAGGCCATGAGTTTTGCGTGCGTCTTGGATAGCACGCACAACATCCCGAAGCACTCCTTCTTCACGCAGCTCGGGAGTGATTTCCGTATCAAGCCACACCTCTTCCTTGAGGTTCGGATTATGTGCCACACGCTTAACGTTTACTTCCTCAGAGAGGATCGTTCGTACTGCCTCATCCTCAGGAAGATCGCGCGCTTCAAGAAGCCCAAGGGGCTGGCGCACGCGAATGCCTGCACGCTCCCGCACCTCAAGCGCGCGGGAAGCGATAGCGCGGATAAGCGTCATATCGGCAAGGATGGTGTTATCGACCGCTCTCTCTGCGGGCCAGGGCTCAAGATGCACGCTCTCTTTTTCTCCGCCCGCTCCTGTATAGATGCTCTCGGCAATAAAAGGCATGATCGGCGCAATAAGCATGGCGAGAGTGAGGAGTGTCTCGCGCTGAGTGCCAAGAGCGTATTGTTTGTCCGCTTCGTCTTTGCCGCGCACCCGCTCGCGGGAGCGACGCACGTACCATGTCGAATAGTCGTCAACAAACATCCGCACTGCCCGACAGGCACGAGGCGTATCATATGCGTCGAGCGCATCGGTTACTTCACGCATGAGCTCTCCCAAGCGGGAGCGCGCCCACCGATCGAGCGGGTTGGAGCTATCCGCCGCACGAATCCCAGGAGTATATTCGTGTTTATATAATTCGAAAAATTTAAAGGAGTTCCAAAGAATTCCGATGACGCGGTTGTGCACCTCCCGAATGTCCTCGTCACGGAACGCGAGATCTTCGCCGTGCATGATGGGCCCTGCCATAAGATAAAAACGCAATGCGTCAGCTCCAAAACGCTCGAGAAGCATCAGAGGATCGGTGTAATTGCCTTTCGATTTGCTCATTTTTGAGCCGTCAGCGGCAAGAACCGTCCCCGTCGAGACGACGTTGCGAAATGCATGCGAATTGAAGAGCGCCACGCTTATGGCGTGCATGTAGTAAAACCAGGTGCGTGTTTGGGCAATATACTCAGCGATAAAATCGCCTGGGAAACGTCTCTTGAATTCCTTTTCATGATCGAACGGGTAGTGAAGCTCCGCGAATGGCATCGCGCCCGATTCCACCCAGCAGTCGATGACTTCGGGGATACGCTTGTACTCTCTCCCCTCATCATCAAGAAGCACAATCGAGTCGGTATAGGGGCGGTGCAGGTCGAGTTCAAATTTTTTATTGACCGGCAAGGGCACAAACGGAATCTCCCGTACTTCGGCAGGACCTGCGGTCATTCCCTCAGCAAGCGTAAATATCTCATTTCCTGAAAGGCCAGCAGCTGCCGTAAAGAGGGATGAGAATGCGACCTTGTGGGAGACAATGAGAACAATCGAGTTCTGGTAGCGCTCCTCATAGTCATACAGAGCCTGACCGAAGCGTATTTTTATCTCTTCAAGGCTTTCCCCTCCCTTTGGGAGGGCCGTATACCAATCGGGCTGTTCGATGAAATCGAAGTACTTCTTTCTCGGCTGTTCGTTAAATTCTCCAAATCTAATTTCTTTCAACCGCTCATCGAAAACAATTTCTCCCTCGGGAACCCCGAGTTCTCTCGCCATGATTTCCGCCGTCTGCTGAGCGCGCAGAATCGGCGAAGCAATGATAACAAGCGGCATTCCGCGGGGAATTGCTCCAGCGGCTTCCCGCACCTGCTCCCGACCTTTTTCAGTGAGCGGATGCTTCCCTTCAAAATCATCGGAATAGACGCCTTGAAGCATGTGGGTCGCTTCTCCGTGGCGCATAAGAAAATAGCGATTTCCAGAGCGCTTCGTGCGCCTCTTGAGCTCCTCGAGCGACCCGATGATCATCACACGATTTCCCTTCTTCTCTTTCCAGATAGGAAGCGGGGAGGCCCAAAATCGATTACGGGAGATGGTCCAATCAGGAGCTCCCTCGACAATGTTGCGGAAGCGTCCTTCTTTGAGGTGTTCGGGGACCCACCGGATACGTTCATTTTCTTCAAGCATGCGCTCCTTCACTGTTTTCTTCTCCCCCTTGGGGGCTGCATTAATCGCAATGAACCACGATGCTACGGCGTCATAGATAAGCGGCGTTCCGCAACGGTAGCAGTGAGGATAGGAGTGCGTGTGCATCTCGCGCTTGAAGAGAAGCCCCCGATGTTCGAGATCCTCTTTGATCACTTTTTCTGCCTTTTTTATATATTGGCCTTGAATGAAGGCGGGGGCCTCATGAGTGTAGTGTGCGCCGGGGTCAAGAAGCTGTACCATAGGGAGCCCTTCTTTCTCTCCGAGCTTGAAATCATCCTCTCCGTACATCACGGCGGTATGCACTATGCCGGTGCCTTCATGGGTCGTAACAAACTCGGCAGGGAGTACGACATACTTTTTTCCGTGGTGAGCACTCACCGAAGGAATCTCGTAGAGAGGTTCGTATTCACGCCCGGTAAGTTTTGCACCAGAAACTTTTTCAAGAATACGCGCGCCCGGAGCAACGGCTTCCACCCGATCGGCCGCAAGCCAGAGAGATCCCTCAGGAGTCTCTACCTTTACATACTGAACCTCCGGATTCACCGCGAGCGCGACATTGCCGGGGAGAGTCCAGGGAGTCGTCGTCCATGCAAGAAAATATTCGTTTTCCTTTCCTTTTGCTTTGAATCGCACCGTGAGCGCCTCTTCAGTGATGTCCTTATACGTGTTATCCATGGCGATCTCCGCCTTCGCAAGCGGGGTCTCGCAATGAGGGCAGTACATGAGTACTTTGCGGCCTTCGTAAAGGAGTCCTTTTTCCCAGAGGGACTTGAGAGCCCACCATACCGATTCGATATAGGAGTTATCCATCGTCTTGTAGGAATTACGGAAATCCACCCACCGGCCGATGCGCTCGATATATTTCTCCCATTCACGATCAAACTGCATGACACTTGAACGTGCCGTCTCATTGAAGACATCGATGCCGAGCGTGAGTATGTCTTTCTTCGTTTTGAGACCGAGTTTTTTCTCAACGTAGGTTTCAATCGGCAAGCCATGACAATCCCATCCCCATCGTCGCTCTACTCGGTAACCACGCATCGTCTTATACCGACCGACGGCGTCTTTTATCGAGGAGCCCAAAATGTGTCCGATGTGCGGAAGACCGTTAGCGAAGGGCGGACCGTCATAAAACACAAACTCCCCTTCCGGGGCCTCTTTAGCAACCGATTTATCAAAAATAGTATGCTCTTTCCAGAACGCGAGTATTTCTTCTTCGCGTTTGGTCGTTTCTGATTTTGCGGGCATATCAGGACCCGTCTTCAGCTTTACCATGTACGTGCCAATGATATGACACTCCATACATAAAAGAAAGTCGGCCGCGCGGCGGCCGACTAAAGGGTATCGCTACTAAAAGACAGCGTGTTCGGATCATACGTTTGCTCCTTGGCAAACGTTTCATGTGGAGGTGCAGTCTCTTTTTGAAGAGCTCTGCGGACTTGTTCTTTGCGTGTCTCGATGTGCGCTGGCGGCTTCAGCCGCGAAGTTCGCAAACACATATTTCACTCCCCCGTGAACTTGCTGCTATTAGCCTAGCATGTCTTTGCCAACAAGTGTGCTACATCTCCTCGGGCGCAGCGCAGCCGAGAAAGAAGAGCCCGTTACATAGCGTCTGGCGTACTGCATCGACCAGTACAAGCCGGGAGGCTTCTCTACTGCCTCCATCAAGCACTCTTACTTGCCCATACCATGAATTGAATGCTCCAGAAAGCTCTGCGAGGTAGTGGACAAGGTAATGTGGTTCGTATTCCTCAGCGGCACGAGCCACTATTTCAGGAAAGCGGGGTAGTAATCGCTGGACCTCTGCCGCCGCTTCCTCTAGCTCCTCACCAAAGGAGGCCTTTGGAGCGGGTAGTACGCCTTTTTCTTTTGCCTTTTTGAGGATCGATACACAGCGCGTATGTGCATACTGTAGATAGGGCCCTGAATCCCCCTCAAGAGAGAGAGACTTTTCTTCATCGAAGATAATATTCTTTCCGCTACTTTGTTTGAGTACGCTATATTTTATGGCGGCTACGGCGATTTCTTCCGCCACTCTCTCCTTCTCGAGAGGCTCACGTCCTGTCATCTTGTCTTTCGCGGCAAGAATCATTTCTTTGATGAGCGCTTCTCCAGTGATGACATTTCCTTTGCGCGAGGACATTTTGCCGCTCGCAAGCTGCATCATGCCGTGAGGAAGATGCTCGAAGACGCCCCGCCAGGCTGGGTGGATTGAGAACAGTGCCGCGAAGACTACTTTGAAGTAATCACTCTGCTCGTTTGCCGTGATTGTTATCGAGTGATCAAATTTCACTCGTTCGCGCTTTAATTCCGCAAGCCCCAACTCCTTGGCCTCGTAGGTAGGCGTTCCCATGCGGGTAATAAACACGCGTGTGTGAAGACCCATCGCCTCACCTCGAAACACCATCGCCCCATCGCTCTCTTCGAAAAATTCCTTGTGTGCACGGACAATTGCAATGCCGCGCGGGCCCGTTTCACTTTCAAAAAAATATTCGTCAAATTTCGTACCGAGGAGCTGGTAGATTTCCTCGAAATGCTTCAGGGAGAGAGCGCGACCGTATTCGTAGAGCGTCTCAACCTTCGGATCGCTGTGTTCATAAATCGCTTTGTTGAGAATATCAATATCACCTCGAGCATGTTCATCGCTCTCATAGGCGCGATCCCCTTCTACATAGGCCTTTCCAATTTCTGCTATGGTGGGCTTCTCTACCCCTTCTCTCAGAAGAGCAAAAAGAGCCTTCGCCACGTGAGGCCCTACGTCTCCTTGATAATTGGCGCGGATAACCATTGCTCCCGTCGCTTCAAGAAGCCTCGCGACACTTTCTCCGAGCGCGTTGCTCATGAGGTGCCCGATGTGGAACTCTTTGAACGGATTGGGCTGCGTGTATTCGACCATGATCCGCTTCCTGACATTAGAAGTATTGCCGCCCCAGGCTTTTCCTGTTGGGGCAATTTGGGAGATTGTATTGTTAAAAAAATCCTGACTTAGCGTGAAGTTTATGAATCCTGGCGGAGCAATATCTATACGCGCAACAGCAGCAAGAGCACTCTCTTGAAGAGAAGCTCGCAGCGCTTCGGCAACTTCGCGCGGTTTCTTCCCGAGCGCCTTGGCAGCGCTGAGCGCAGCATTGGTCGCATAGTCGGCGTTCGTCTCTGCGGGCGGGTACTCAAGAGAAAATGCACTGTCCCCTGCCCCTAGGGCTTCGAGCGCTTCCCGCAAAGCGTTCTCTATATCTTCGCGAACCATACGAAGAAGAGTACCAGATACCTGACCACACTACATCTCGCGAGTGAGGAGCATCGGGGAGACGGTTGACGTCGCTACCGTGAAGGTCGCCTGCCCGATGATTTGATTCTGCGCAGTTTCAACACTACAGCGCCACTGCCCCGGCGTCACACCCTTTTCACTGAATCCTTTATATCCAACTGAATTTCCTCCGACGATGGGATAGGTTATGGTGGCGCGCAGTACCCATTGGTTCGTTGCGGGGTCGAGATAGTACCACTCGTGTTTTATCGGAGTGGTAAGGCCGGTCGGTGCAAAGACGGAAGAAAAGCAATAGGCAATCGAGCTCGTTGCAAGAGTAAATACCCCTGAAGTAGTTTGCCAAAAGTCCCACCACGGCGTCGGCTCGTAGATACCGACGTATCCTACGGTGTCACTCTTGGCGACAAAATGGTAGATGCCAATATCCTTGAGCGAGAGCGGCACCGGAGGTATGAGCTGCCCGAAATAGAGGATATTAAAGACAAGGTAAACCCCCGCGATGATCCCGACTGATTCGCCGAGAAGTCTGAGTCCAATCTTTCCACGAAATATTTTTGTTGAATTGCCGAGAATAAAAAGAAAGAGAGCTGCAATGATAAGGCTAAGGGCTCCGCTCGCAAAAAATTGAATGGGGCCAATACTGTGGAGGATAAATGTCGGCACCGCAATCGTAGAATAGGTCAAAAGAAGAAGGTAGTAGACGGCGATATTGAAGCGATTTTGGGCGTAGCGCGTTCTTAGGAATTCATTCCCGATAAGTATCGCAAACAGAAGCCCGATGAATACAAGATTCCCTGCCGGTGTTCCACTTTTTCCATAGAGAATAAGAAGATTGCTTGAGAGACCGCCGAAGCAAAATTGCAAAAGAAGGAGCAAGAGAAGCGGCTCCGCAGCAGGTAGAGCGCTAGCACGCCTCGCCCGCAGGTTTATGAGCACTATGATGGTCGCGGACGCTAAGAGATAGGAGAGGAGGAGAATGTTGTCATACACATTGTCAGGACGCTTGGCGATGATGAGATCAAAGGAGAAGCCGAGCACCATTGAAGCAACAGAAAAGTGTCGCTCCCAACGCGCCCACCAATGCAGGAGCTTGTTGAAACGAGAGGTCGGCATAGAGTCCTATTGTACTAAACAAAGGTATGAGCGATTTTCTCCAATGCCGAGAAACACCTTGGCAAAAGAGCGCGGCGACAGAGACCGATATACGTGAGGCCCTTTATGCAAAGCGCTCAGGAATCGGAAACGTCGTGGATAACTCCTTTATTGCTTCTTGGGTGCTTTTGCGGACTTGTTGGTCTTTCGGATGCTTGAGGATATCCACCATAGACTGAGCAACACGGAGAGATTCTTTTTCTTTCAATCCCCTCGTTGTTATTGCAGGAGTTCCAAAACGAATGCCCGAAGGATCCATCGGGCTTCGAGTATCATTTGCAATAGCATTCTTATTAAGGGTAATACCTGCCTCATCAAGGATTTCTTCTGCTTCTTTCCCCGAAATTCCCAGCGAACCATATACATCTGCAAGCAGTAAGTGGTTGTCGGTACCCCCCGCAAGAAGTCGTATACCCTCACGTTTGAACACATCCTCCATCGCCTTCGCGTTACGCAGAATTTGGAGAGCGTATGTCTTAAACGATGGGCGCAGCGCTTCGCCGAAGGCTACCGCTTTTGCGGCAATGGTGTGCATATGGGGCCCGCCTTGAAAACCCGGGAACACGGTCTTGTCTATTTTTCTTGCAATTTCTTCACTCTCGCGCGTGAGGATCATCCCTCCGCGGGGACCACGCAGTGTCTTATGGGTGGTCGTGGTCATGACATCAAACCCATAGTCGAAGGGGTTCTTCGCGGCCTTCCCTGCTATGAGCCCGGCAATGTGCGCAATATCCATGACCGCATAGGCTCCGACGTCCCGCGCAATGTCGACAAATTTTTTATAGTCGAGCTCGCGTGGATACGCTGAGAAACCTGCAAGTACGATTTTCGGCCGAACTTTCTTTGCGATTGCGTGCATTTCCTCATAATCAATCTCACCTGTTTCTATATTGCGCATTTTATAGCGCACAAAATTGAAGATTTTGGTGATGTAGGTGACCGGATGCCCGTGCGTGAGGTGGCCGCCGTGGGAGAGGTCCATCCCGAGCACCGTGTCTCCAGGTTCCAGAAGCGCAAAATACATCGCGATGTTGGCGTTAGCTCCTCCGAGCGGCTGGACGTTTGCGTACCCAGCTCCGAAAAGCTTTTTCGCCCGCTCGAGCGCAATCATCTCGACCGCATCCGTGAACTCCTGACCGCCGTAGTAGCGCTTGCCGGGGTATCCTTCTGAGTATTTGTTGGTGAGAATGGAGCCACTGGCCTCGCGCACAGCGCGCGAAACATAATTCTCCGAAGGAATGAGTTCGAGCCCTAACGCTTCTCTATTCTCTTCACCCTGAAGCGCTTTATATATTTCGGAGTCCTCTTCTGCTATATGTGCGTAAAAATCTTCCATGGTCGTAAGTCCAATGAGTAATCGTGACCGACGGAAGATACTAGACCATATACAGGATTATACGCTGTGGAGTTTCTTGTTGTACCCACCTGAGACCACAAGATCGGCCTTGATAGTCGTGTGTGGTTCGTAGCCGTTGAGCTCGACATACTCCGGCTTGAACGAATCGAGTGAGTTGAAAGCATGCGTGAAGGAAATGGTTGGGAACATTTTAGGTTCGCGCGCGAGCTGTTCGCGGGCTGATTCCCTGTGTGTTTCGTATATATGGAGGTCGCCAAACGTATGGACGAACTCTCCGGGCTCGCGACCGAGTATCTTGGCAATGATGATAGTAAGAAGCGCATAGCTCGCGATGTTGAAAGGAACCCCGAGAAATACATCGGCGCTGCGTTGATAAAGCTGCAGACATACCCGCCCATGTTTTATGTTGAGTTGGTAGAGATTGTGGCAAATGGGAAAGCGTGCCGCCTGTCCGGGAGCCGCCATCGCGTAGAGATACTCAGGATTCCAGGAGGATACGAGCGTATTGTGAGCGTCCGGATCCTTCCGCAATTCCTCTATCGCCCAAGAGAGTTGATCCACTCTTCTGCCGTCCTGCGCCTCCCAGCGTCGCCAAAGTTCCCCGTAGATATGGGGCAGCTCGCCATACTCTCGTGCGAACGCTTTATCAGTCTTTATTTTCTCGATGAACGCTTCCTTCGTCAGGGTATTGCCATGCTTCTCTTGGTAGATTTTGTAGGGATAGTCGTCCCAAATATGGACGTCGTGGTCAACGAGATACTTTATGTTGCTCTGACCAGAGAGAAACCAATAAAGTTCATGGAGCACTCCTTTCCAGTAGACCCGCTTGGTTGTGAGGAGTGGGAACCCCTCAGAGAGATCGAACCGCATCTGCCGCCCAAATACGCTATAGGTTTTAGTGCCGTGATCCTTGTCGACTTGTTCTTCACCCCGCTCGAGCGTTTCGCGCAGAAGGTCGAGATATTGCTGTTCGGGGTGGCGTTTCATATGAGGTTACTTCGCTGCCTTTGTTTTTGGGATCTTCCGCTTCTCTTCGACGTACCCCTTGATATTGTCGGCGGAATAGCGCCCGGTATCCTTGTAGCTCTGGCGCGGAGGCGAGGAGAGTTTTGAGAATGTGAGCTGCGCGATTGCCATCCCGGGGTGAAGGACTATAGGTACGTTGTTGAGATTGCAGAGCTCGAGGGCAACATTGAGGAAATGTCCGGGGTTGATGAGCGCCGCGGAATTGTGAACCAAGAGTCCGATGCGCGCGAGCGAACTTTTTCCGTTGACTTCAATGAGGTAACTGTCGGAGCCAAAATAGTCTTTTGAATAGCCGAGGATGGAGACACCTGGATGCAGAACAAATACGTCCCCGTCGGCAACCGTTACTTCCGTGGTTTTGGGGAACACTTTCTTTACCGGATCGATATAGGTTGAGGAATGGGCATCATTCACGAAGAAGGTATTGCCGAGGAGAATATCGTAGCTTGCAGGCTGGAGGCGCTTCTCGTCGAAAGGCTTGAGGATTATTTCCCCTTTCTCTACCGCCTTCTTAATATCGACATCTGAAAGCATCATGTTAGGCGACAGTGAATACCTTATCCGTTCCGTAATATTCCTGCCAATGCGCATTATAGAAAGAAAACATGCGTTCAAGTCGATCCTGCGGAAGCTCCTGCACATCAAGTTCACGCATGAGAGCCCGTATTTCTTGGCGCGCAGCTTCGACAGCTTCTCTGTCTTCTACCATCTTTTCGAACTCGGCGAGCCAGCCATACCCCGCGTTTTTATCAAGGCAGATATTAATTCCTCGACAGAGATATTCCTCACGGTCACGAGACCACTTTGCTTGGTAGATGAACCCGGAACCGAGAATGAGAGCGTCGAGAGCGTCGAGTGGAATATCTACCTTTTCGTCGAGCTCAATGCGCGAAATGCCGTTGTCGCTTGAGCTGTCGTCGATTGAGGCCTTAACGACAAGATACACCCCGGAATCTTTTTGACGCGTGCGCACTGAGAAAGTTTTCGCTTTTCTTGCAAGATCATCAAACTGGATACATTTATCCTCCTCAAGGCAGCGTCGTGCAACCGATTCAGCAAGCGCATCAAGATTTCCTCCTTGGAAGTAATGGTTGAGCTGAGAATTGTGGGCAACGAGTTTGGTAGCAGGATCAAGTCGAAATATTCGCTCGCGCAACGCATCCGCGTTCTCTTTGCTCCCAAGAAGCGACTTTATCTCTACTTCATAGCTGTGCATGAAAACATTTTAGCCTGCATGCCGCTGAAGGCAAAATGTGGGCGAAAGTAATTCTTTGTGGTGTGATATATTTCCCGCATGCATAAACCGAGAGTAAGTATGGTGGCCGCAATCGGAAAGAACCGAGTACTCGGAAAAGGAGGTGGCCTCCTCTGGCATATCCCAGAAGATCTCAAGCGTTTCAAACGCCTCACCCTCGGCCACCCGATCATCATGGGACGCAAAACATTTGAATCAATCGCCCCCTATCTCAAAGGACCCTTGCCGGGACGCACTAACATCGTTCTAACGCGCGACCCCACATGGGGCTATGAAGGAGTCTTCACCTGCAAAAGCTTAGAGGAAGCGCTCAAGAAGGCAGGTGAGTTCACCAATGAAGAAATCTTCATCGGCGGGGGTGGAGAATTATATACACAAGCCCTTCCCTATGCGGATAAACTCTATCTCACGATTGTGAAGGATGAAAAGGAAGGAGATGCTTTTTTCCCACCATATGAAAGATACTTCACTAAAAAAGTATTCGAGGAAGAACATGAGTGGAACGGGGTGAAATACACATGGATTGATTTTGAACGCTAAGAATTATATGGTTTTGCAAGACGAACATAGAGGAGAGTGGTAGATGGAATTACGCAGTGTAGCTCTGTACACCGCTCGGATTGATGCGGTCTGCAGTTTTTTAAAGACTCTTGGGCTCACGCTGGTGTCCAAGCAACATAAAGATGGGCCGCCGCATTTTGTCTGCGAACTCGGCGGGACGATCTTGAAAATCTACCCGGGCCAAGTGCAGAGTCGGGTTCGGCTTGGATTTCGAGTTCCTTCTTTTTTCGGGTTCCGATTTCCCTCTTTGACCGAGCTGGGCAAGGATCTCGCTCTCAAAGGAGTTGCCCTTGAGGAGGAAGATCGCGGTGGCAATCATTACTTGGTTGCCCGAGGGCCTGAAATTAGCGTCGAGTTTAGTGAATAGGGAGATCAACGAACCCTGCCACTCTCATGGCAGGGTTCAAATTTTATATATGAAATATTATTTTACCTCGACGCCCATTGAGCGAGCTGAGCCTTCGATTATCCTCATCGCTTGATCAATATCCTGTGTATTGAGGTCTGCCATTTTCTTCTGAGCAATTTCTCGGACTTGCGCTTTTGTAAGGGTACCGACTTTGGAAGTATTGGGCTTACCTGATCCTTTATCTTTGCCAAGCGCCTTGAGAATAAGGTTAGAGGCGGGCGGCTTTTTTAGAATGAAGGAGTAGGAGCGGTCGTCATACACAGAAATGACCGCAGGTACCATGTCCCCTTTCATATCCTTAGACGCTTCGTTGAATTTCTTTACGAATTCACCGATGTTGATACCCGCAGGCCCGAGCACCTGCCCCATGGCAGGGGTAAGAGTCGCGGCACCGCCTTGGGCAATTATCTTTATCTGTTTCACTACCTTTTTCGCCATAGAGAGTTACGTTATATCCTTTTTACTTGGAGGAAATCAAGCTCGACCGGAGTTTCGCGTCCAAACATAGCAACGAGCACTTTTACCTTGCCACGAGCCTCGTCGACTTCGCCTACCTTACCGTCGAGATCTTTAAAGGGCCCGTCAACGATAGTGACGGAGTCTCCTTTCTGTAAATCAATGGCATGTTTGACGCCAGTCTCTTGCATGCGCCCAAGAAGTATCTCTACTTCTTCCTTAGAGAGCGGTACGGGGTGGACGCCAGATCCGACGAATCCTGTAACTCGGGGAGTGTTGCGCACTACGAACCAAGACTGGTCGTCGACGACCATATCGACGAGCACGTAGCCCGGATAGACCTTCTCTTCTTCCTCGACGCGCTTGCCGCCTTTGACCTTAATAGTGCGCTCCGTGGGAACGATCACGCTGAAGATCTTTTCCTGAAGCCCCATGGATTCGATGCGCTGGCGCAGGTTGCGTGCCACCGCGTTTTCATACCCCGCGTAGGTGTGGATGGCGTACCAGTTTCGTCCTTCGTTTATATTTTGTTTCGACATTGCCGTGAAAAAATTAGATGATGTGCTGAAGAACCGCTGAGAAGAATTCATCGAGAAGACCCAGGTAGATAGCAACCGCGAGCGAAACGACAATGACGACAACCGTGTAGATAGTCGTTTGTCGACGGGAAGGCCATGTCACATGCCGCATCTCTGCTCTCACTTGCTTGAAATATTCGAACATAAGGATAGGTATAGGGAAAATAAGGCAATTTTAAAAGCCCTCGCGGGCCGTTACGAGAATAGTATACCCTCCAAAGAGCAAAGAGCAAGGGCCTCTCCGGGGTACCCCGGAGAGGCCCTTGGGATGAAAAGTTAGCGTATCTCGTAGGTAATACTCACGTCCGAGGTCACCTCATTCTGTCCTGGCGAAATAGTAGGTGCGCTCGCCGCGACGTTACCTGCGGAGGCTGCCATCGCGTACATAGGGCCGGGAGGCTGGCCATTGGTTTCGGTGAAGGAAACAATGTGCCCGAGCGAAACACCGAGAGATTGCGCGAGCTCGGCGGCAGATGCCTTCGCCTGGGCGACTGCTTGATCACGCGCCTGTTCATCAACCGTAGTCGGATCAGAGACCGTGAACGAAAGGCCGGAGACCTCGGTCGCGCCCTTGGAACCAATTCCAGTGAGAAGATCCCCCGCACTTGATAGAGAGTGCACCTTCACATCATTGGTCTGCTGTACTTCATAGCCAATGAGAATTTGTCTTCCCGGCGGGCAATAGAGAGGAGTAGTCCCGGAGGAAACTGGGCAGGCTGCGTTTTGATATTGGTACTGCGGAGAAATGCTGTAGCCCGTTGTCTGTACATCCTGTGCCGATACTCCTGCGCTCTCAAGATAGCTCGTGACCGCGTTTGCGATAGTGGTCGCATCGCTCTGTGCCTCTGCTACGGTGGGCTTATCCGATACGACCGAGTAGGTGAATTCCGCAGTGTCGGGAATGGCGTAGGCATGACCTTCGCCTGAAACCGTAACGGTGTTGGTGGGTGTTACGCCCTGCCCCACATAACTAAAAGAAAGGAGTCCAAGAACAGTTTCAACTGCCAAAAAGGCTACAAGAAGCCATACCGCGACCATAACCGCAGTGCGAATCTGCTGTCCGGTTCTACCCTCGAAGAGTCCGTTCATAGAGTCCGAAAATACTGCTGATAATGTTTAATGTTGCTTGGCAAGTACTGACTGTACAATAGCACTAACTTCTGCCTCCGGAAGCGCTCCGGAAAAGGGCACCATCGTGCCGTCTTTGCCGACAACAATGGTAAAGGGCGTCCCCTGACCTCCATTGGCAACTGCCTCTGCTTCGTCGGTGTTTATCCTGCTGTCGTATTCTTTATTCGCAACACACTGGGCAAAGGTTGTGGGGTTAGCACCAAGTTCCGCTGCAACTTTGGGGTAGAAATCGGGGCCAAGTTCCGACTGGTTGTTGAAATCGATGTCGACGAATTGCCAGAATGCATTGTTGCCGAGTTCCGCTGCAATGCACTCCGCTGCTTCGGCAGCAGGCCGCGCTTGAGGATGAATGGAGTCAAGCGGAAAATTGCGGTAGACCCACGCTACTTGTCCGCTTGAGGACGCTACGATCGACTTGAGAGTGGGGTAGATGAGTGAGCAGTATGGACATTCAAAATCAGCATATTCGACGATCACCACCTTCGCATCGGGGGAACCGACGATGTGGTCTTGCGCGGAGGGCGGGCGTATGGAAATTGAGGTTCCTCCAGCATTTGCCGAGGGAGTATTCACATGGGTGAGAACAATCGCGCCCGCAATGACGACTGAGGCAAAAACAATAGCGACCGGAAGGGTGAGCTCAAATTTTTTCTTATGCACTGGAGTCTCGGGCATGTGAGGTATGGTAGCGCCAAAGGGATGCGGAGACAATCAGGATAAGCTATTTCGCACTTCGTGCCTTAAGAAGATCCCGTATCTCTTCGAGAAGTCTCTCTTCCGGAGGTTTTTCGTGCTCAGGGGTTTTCTGCTCTTCCCCACTCTTGAAGAGATGCTCCTTCGCCATAGAAAGAAACTTAAAGACAAGGAAAATAGATCCGGAGACGATAAGGAAGTTGAATATGGTTTCGAAAAACGAACCGTAATTGAGGGTAAGCGCAGGGACTGCAACTCCGTTTGATGAGGTGTATGCAGCGCGCATGACGAGCGCCAAGTTCTTAAAATCCACTTGGTTGGGAGTAAAGAGGCCGATGAGCGGCGTGATAATATCCGCCACCAGAGAATTGACTATGGCACTGAAGGCGTTGCCGACCACGACTGCCACGGCAAGTTGGAGTGCGTTGCCTCGTATGGCAAATTGGCGAAACTCTTCTACAAGCGCTTTCATAGCTCAGCGAGGAGTATACCATCTCTGAATCCAAACCAGTGATAGAATTCTCGCATGCGGGCGCATCACTCCCCTCAGACGACACGGGTGCGACATTCCTCCTACATGCATTACCCGCGCACGGAAAGTGCGCGGGTGTGGGAGTTCTTCATTCTGCCCGCTCTTATCCTTGCAGCGCTTTCAATATTGCTACGCTTTTCGGGTTTCTTCCCCGCGACCTACACCCAGGTATCATTGAGCGACGTCGGCATCGCCTCCGCATTTACCGTGGGAAGACTCCTCATCGCGTACATATGTGCTGTGATATGTGCCGTGCCGCTAGCACTTCTTGCTACCCACTCAGCGATTCTCCAGAGATTTCTTCTTCCCCTCTTCGACCTTCTTCAATCAGTCCCTATTCTTGCCTTCTTTCCGGTCGTCATTGTCCTATTTTTGAATATCGGGTCAGTCAATAGCGCCGCGATATTCATCCTCTTCCTTTCGATGCTTTGGAATATTGTTTTTGCGCTCATCGGAGGCGTCGGCCTCATCCCGCGCGACATTATTTACGCAGCCGAGGTATTCGGTATCCGCGGCGTTTCGTATTTCACCCGCGTTATCATCCCTGCAATTGTGCCGCAAATGGTCGTGGGTTCAATTCTCGCTATGGCACAAGGATGGAACATTATCATCGTCGCTGAAGTTGTCCGGACGTATCTACCCGCAACATCCCCCATACAGAATCTCTTCGGGCTCGGCAGCATGCTGGTCTACGCTTCTTCCCATGGGCAAGATGGACTTTTTCTTGCAGCGCTTACCGCCTGTGTTTGCATCATAGCAATCATCAATTTCTTCGTGTGGCAGCGGCTGCTTAAATATGCACAACGATTCAAATTCGAATAGCGAACCCGCAGTTGCCTTCGAGGCAGTCGGGAAAACATACGAACCGCTCGGGACAGTAGCGCTCAGAAATGCGAGCTTCCGCGTCTCCCGCGGAGAATTCGTCTGCATCATAGGACCCTCCGGCGAGGGAAAATCGACCATTCTCAAGATAATTGCAGGACTCGAGCACGAAAGCTCGGGGAGCGTGAGACGACCACAGCGTGTCTCAATGGCATTTCAGAGCGGAGCTCTCTTCCCATGGCTCACGGTTGAGGAGAACATCGAGCTTGGGCTGCGCCCTATGCATTTGCCGAATAAAAAGATGACAGAAATTGTCCGTCAACAGGTAGAGCTACTGGAGCTTGGGGGACTTGAGAAAAAGCGTCCTCCAGAACTCTCCGGGGGACAAGCACAACGGGTGGGTATCGGTCGAGCGCTTGCGATTGATCCGGATGTGCTGCTTCTTGATGAGCCCTTCTCAGCGCTTGATCCGAAAACGACTGCAGAGCTCCACGACGATCTCATAAAAATCTGGGAGCACACGCATAAAACTATTATCATGGTCTCCCACAATATCGAAGAAGCGGTATCGCTTGCCGACCGCGTACTCCTTGTGCGGGAGGGGCAGGTGGAAAGAGAATATCCTGTTGCCCTTCCCTATCCGCGACGCGAACAGGGAGAAGCATTTCTGCACATCGTACAGGAAATACGCAAAGAATTTTTCAAGGATTCAGAAACTCAGCGCGCTTGAGTACGTCGAGAGGAGCGAATTAACTGCAAACGGCAGAAACAGAAGTGGCACGACGATGACGACAACACTCACCACAATTGTCCAAAATATATACTTGCGTGTTTTCTCAGCGGATCTATAGGCCGCATCTATTTTCTGCTCGAGGCGCTCAAGCTCTGCTTTGAGTTCTGGATCAATCACTGTGGTACTCTACCACGAGGATAGGGCCATTCCCCCTTGTGCAATAAGGATATACACACTCTTTAATTGATTCTTAAGGTTTGGAAGTATATTATTCAACTATATGGTTGAATATTCAGAGCGGCTCGATCATATCTTCGCTTCCCTTGCGGATCCGACCCGCAGAGATATTTTGCGGAGAATCTCAAGAAAAGAACTCTCCGTGGGAGAAATAGCAAAGTCCTATGAGCTTACGTTCGCAGCAGTATCGAAGCATCTCCAGGTGCTCGAGCGAGCTAAGCTCGTAAAAAAAGAACGCCGAGGACGCGAGCAGGTCGTGCGCGTCTCTTTGCGGGCGCTTGGCGAGGCCGATCGATACCTTGAGCGCTATCGAGTGCTCTGGGAGGAGCGGCTTGATCGCCTGGAGGAATATTTATCTAAAGAAAATAAATAATATGGCTACTGAAATAAAAAAAGGAGGTGCAGCTCGTGAAGTGACTATTACCCGAGTGATGGATGCTCCTATAGAGAAGGTGTGGCGTGCGTGGACAGATCCAAAAGAAATCTCAAAATGGTGGGGGCCTCGAGGAGTAAGTAACCCGGTCTGCGAGATTGATTTGCGGGTAGGTGGATCGGTCTATATCGTGATGCTTGCTGGCAAGGAACTTGGTCCCCTTGCAGGAGAGCGCTGGCCAATGCGCGGGACCTTCCGCGAGATCGACTCCCCCCATCGGCTGGTCTTCGCTAATAACGCGGTTGATGAAGCGGGAAACATACTTATCGAAGGTGAGACAACTCTTGTTCTGAAGGAGGAGGGTAAAAAGACCAGGCTCACGCTCACTACCCGAGCTCAAGGACGTGCGCCACAAGCCCCACAGATGCTTGATGGAATGAAAGCAGGATGGACACAAAGCATCGACAAGCTTGAAGAACTTCTGGGAGGTCGATGAAAGAAATTAGTATTGGCATGTATCAATATAAAAATTTTCTATGAAAAAATATTTCGTAGTGTACCGGGTGCCCACCGCATCCATGGATAATTGGATGAAAACTACTGATCCAAAAACCCGAAAAGAACAAATGGACAAATTGATGAGCGATATGGCGCAGTGGACCAAGAAGCATAGTGCAAGTCTTACCGAGCAAGGTGCGCCGCTTGGCAAAACCAAGAGTGTAACTTCAAACGGCATTACTGATACTCGAAACGACCTCAACTATTACACAATCGTTGAAGCCTCTTCTCACGAAGAAGCGGCGAAGCTTTTTGCGGACAATCCGCATCTACAGATTCCGACATCATCGATTGATGTCATGGACATACCTCATATGGGTATGTAGAGAGATTCCCCCTTTGAATCCCAAACACAAAGTAAGAGCGGAGAAAAAACTAAGCTTGATTTTAGTTTTTCAGAGTTGAGCGATCAACGTCTATTCGCGTCAGTGCAAGATACCAAACGAAACCGACCAAAAGAATAGTAAGTATGAGGCTTACTATGCCGTCGCCCCAGCCAAGGCCTCCAACGGCCCGCGACTTACCAAACCAGTCGGCAAAGGAAGCGCCCAAGGGGCGTGTGAGGATATAAGTGAACCAGAATGTGAGCACACTGTTGCGTGCTTGGTGCTGATGATGCTCCGAGAGCCATCCTTTGACTGCGTAATGTAGGATGGCGACGAGTGCGATGAGCGCAGCAAACAGGAGCCCTGAAGAAAGAAAGCCGAGATTAAGAGTGAACGCGGTCATGTCGCCTGCCGCGGTACCAAGCGCAAAGGTTGCCATGACTGTGAGCCAATAAAACATCTCACGCCGCGGGGTCGTGATGCTGTGGATAGAAAGGGTCCTCTCAAGCGAGTACCAGAGGATAAAAATAATGACAAGCACAATGGCGAAAAAGATGGTCGTGTAGAGATAGGGTATGCCAATGACGATATGTAAAATATCTGCACCCATGGTGCCGAAGACCGCAACCATAGTGACGGCAAGCCAATAGATCCATGCATTGTACCTCTGGCACCTAAATTGCAGCAGAAGTGCCAGCGCGAATGCAAGTGCTCCAATACCTACCGCGACGTAGGGGTTGATGGAGTATACGAGGAAATCCGACGTGCTCTCACCAAGAGCGGTCGTAATCACTTTCACTATCCAAAAGAAGACAGTGATCTGTGGAACTTTTCGCAATGCGTATACCATGAGCCAGCGCAAACAATTAAAAAATCCAAGGTATCAGATGAAAACGCACTTTATTACAGTACTCCTTGTAGCCGGGCAGGTTTTGCCTGAGGAACTTTTCTTCGTCAAAAAGTCGAATGACAAACCCGAGGGTTATGAGAGCGGCGGGTATGAGTCCCCACCAGGAACTGAGTGCCAAGGATATTCCAACAAAGTACACCGAGGCGCTTGAATACATTGGATTGCGTACGATCGCATAGGGACCGGTGGAAATCACCTTTTGATCCTTCTGGAGTTCAACTGTCGCGGAACCAAACGAGTTTTCTTTGAAGACCCTGTACACCATCCACATGCTTAGAAGTATCAACAGGTCGCCGACGACGATAATGGAGAGCGGTACGTTCGACCAGTCGAAGCGATGATCGAGTCCGGGAACAATAAAAACCGCGATCCACGCAGGCATCAAAGCAAACACGATGATTTTTTGGATGAGTCGCCCCTCGGGCGCATATCCTGCCTTGGACCTTCCCTCAAGCAATACCGGGTCTTTGGTTATATACAGCGCGAGAGGAATGCTCGTCACAAAGCCAACTGCGAGATAGACCCAGGCTTGCCAATAATTCAATGTTCCGGCTGAAAGAAGGAGTAGGAACACAATGATGAGAAAGCCGAAGAGAAAGCTGGACCACAATTTTGCCTTTGGATTCTTCATATAATACTGAAAACTCTGGGCCGAGGGGGTGCGGCTAATCGAACCGGCGATCGTCCGTTATTTCTTCCTTCGCGCAACATCAATTGCAACGCCAATTGCAACGCCAATTGCGATACCGACTCCAACATTATGCATTCCCACACCCAGCGCAACGCCAATGGCGATGCCAAGAGCAATCCCAGAACCGGGCGGGAACTTTTTCATCAACATCATTGTAGCAAACTAGACTCAAAAATTTTGGGCGACCGCCGGGAATTGAACCCGGATCAGCAGGACCACAATCTGCGGTGTTAACCGTTACACCACGGTCGCCATGAACACCACTATATACCACTTCCCCGCTAGGGATGGAAGAAAAAGGCTACCCCCATGTCCGAAAACAACGAAAGGCCCGGGGAAAGTATTTCCAAAGTATTTTTCTGTGCCCAGGAGAGGACTCGAACCTCCAAGCCTTGCGGCATATGCACCTCAAGCATACGCGTATACCAATTCCGCCACCTGGGCATTTCTGCGAACCTCTACAACTTACAATAAAAAAGGAGGCCCGCAAAGCGCAGGCCTCCAGAAAATTTCTTTATCAGCACTTACTAAACCGAGGCCGCTTCGGTAGTTTCAGAAGGAGTGGTGACCTCTTCAGAGACTGGGGTTGCCTCAGGTGAGACAAAGCGCGTGCGGCGCATAGCGCGCTTCACATCGCGAGCCGCCTTGCGACGAATGAAGTAGAGCTTTGCTCGACGCATTTGTGCGCGCTTCAGGACTTCAATTTTGTCGATCATTGGCGAGTAGAGAGGGAACGTTTTCTCAACTCCTACCCCGCTCGTGACACGGCGCACCGTGAAGGTCGCCCCCGACTCACTGCCATGTTTTACGGCAAGCACCAATCCCTCAAACGCCTGTCGGCGGACGCTTTTAGTCGTCACCTCTTTCTTATTGGCCTGTTTCTGCTGTTTGACCTCCTCTATTTTCTGCCAGACACGCACGGTATCACCCGCGCGAAGCCCGAGCGTTGTGCGCTCGTTCATATTTACAGAAGAAATCTTGATACCGCTTTTCTGGCTCATCTGCATTTGGGCGAGTGTAGCACAGGGACACCTCCCCCGCAATTATTCTGCTTCTTCCCGAAGAAGTTTCTCCGCATGGAGAAAATCATATGGAAGTGGCGCCTCAAAGGTGACTTGCTTGCCACTCTCGGGATGCACGAAGGAAAGAGAGAGCGCGTGTAGCGCCAAGCGGGAAAAATTGAGAACCGCCGGACGGTTCGGAGCGTAGAGCTCATCGCAGATAACGGGGTTTCCTATCGAGGCGAGGTGGACTCGTATTTGGTGCGTGCGGCCTGTTTTGGGAAATACCTCGAGATAGGAGGAGGGCTCAGAGGCACCGGGAGCGCTATGGAGAATCGTACGAAATAGTGTAAGCGCCTCGCGAAGCATGCCATGGGGGCGCGAAACGCTGCGACGCGACCCTGATCCGCGAGCGCGTCCTATAGGGCGTTCAATAGATCCTCGCTCTTCTTTGAGCGCCCCGTATACAAATGCGCGGTAGGTCTTGTGCACCTCTCGGCGCTGAAACTGTTTTTTGAGACGGACAAATGCTTGCTGCGTGCGGGCTAGGAGAAGAATCCCCGATGTTTCCCGATCAATGCGGTGCACAATGCCGGGTCGAGGTACCGTCACACCCCCCAGACGCTGCGGTTCGCCAACCTCAGCAAGCTCGGGGAAACGGATAATAAGCCAGTCAGCGAGGGTAGGCTCTTCTTTCCCTACCGCCTTGTGGACGGGTAGTCCGGAGGGTTTATCAATAAGAATGATGGCGTCATCTTCGTATAAGACTGTCGGCTGAGTGATATCCATACTAGAGAGGAGCGCCCGCGATCTGCATCAAAAGGACAATATTGAGTCCGAGCACCGCAGCACCCGCGAGACCTGCGAAAGTATTGATGATAGGTCCGTTGGCAAATACCCCCATGACCGCGCGGCGGGAAGTAAGAATAAGAAGCGAAACAATAGGTATAGGCAGAACAAGGCTCAGTACCACCTGGCTTATGATAAGCGCCTGTGTGGCATTCACCCCCATAAGAACTACCACAAACGCAGGGATAATCATGACGAGGCGCCGCACCCACAGCGGTATGGAGAAGTGGGTAAAATCTTGCATGATGGTCTGCCCCGCCATAGTGCCCACCACTGAACTTGAGAGACCGGAGGCAAGAAGCGAGAGAAGGAAAATACCCGCCGCCCCAACACCCATGAGCGGCATGAGCGTCTGGTAGGCGCTTCCAATATCGGCAACATTTTGGTGGCCACTGAAATAGAAAACAGCGGCCGACATCGCGAGCATAGCCATATTCACTAGCCCTGCGACCCCGAGCGCTGCAAGCACTTCACCATTTGAATACCACAATACCCGCCGACGCTCGGCGTCAGAGCGCGTTGGAATACGATTACGAGCAAGACTCGAGTGAAGATATATCGCATGGGGCATAACAGTCGCACCGATGATGCTCACCGCAAGGAGGAGACTTCCCTCTCCGGGGAGCTGTGGGGCAACAGAATGGAACAGGAACGATCCCCAATCAGGACGGCTGAGTAGTATTTCGGCAAGGTAACTGAGGCTGATGATTGACACAAATGCGCCGATCACAATCTCCATGGGCCTAAATCCATATCCTTGAAGATGCAAAATGCCGTAGGTGATAAGTGCAACGATCGCGAGAGCCCATAGAAGCGGCAACCCAAAGAGGATGGAGAGTCCGACGGCCCCGCCCACGGTTTCTGCAAGATCGGTCGCCATGGCTGCTATCTCGCTCGCCGCCCAGATGCAATAGACAAGCGGCCGGGGAAACCGATTCCGTATTTCCTCTGCGAGAGAGCGCCCCGTCACAATCCCGAGTTTTGCGGAAAGTGCCTGAAAGAGCATGGCAATGACGTTAGCGAGAAGCACCACCCACAACAGCGCGTAGCCGTAGTGCGCCCCGGATTGAATGTTGGTGGCAAAATTGCCCGGATCCATGTAGGCAATCGAAGCAATAATGGCAGGGCCAAGAAACGGGAGCCACCCTCTCAGTCCCCCCACTCTTCCTTCAAGGACCGCCTGTCCTGCAGTGGCGGTGCGCTCAGACCATTGTTGTATGGAATGTTTGTTCATACGCTCCTCTCTGGTGCGCGCTGCAGGACTCGAACCTGCGACCTACCCGGTGTAAACGGGTTGCTCTACCAACTGAGCTAAGCGCGCGCGCCCCTGCCAGGATTCGAACCCAGATCAACGCCTTAGAAGAGCGCTGCTCTATCCATTGAGCTACAGGGGCACTTCCACGCTACACCAAAACGCGAGGGATAAAAAGCGAAGCGCTACTGTGCAGGGTCGAGTGCAGCAGGAGCGTGCGCGAGAAGCGCTTGATATTGCGCGGCCTGCGATTGATAGGTAGTGAGTACCCCCGAGAGCTGCGAGGCGCTGGGGCCGGGAGAAAGGGTCCCTACAGATCCCTGCTCTCCCCCTGAGGCGGTTTCTTCAACCGAAAGATACGCAACTGCCGAGAGCCCGGCAAACACAAGAAGAAGAATGAGAAATGTGACAAAGATCACGTGCCAGTCTCGATGCGGTTCTGCAATGGGGCCGTGACAAGTATCACGCGGCCGGCTCCGGTGGGTACCGATAAACTGGGTCATGGTTTGAAGAACGTCTTTCATGGTGTGTCGAAGGAGAGCACGGAGAAGGAAAGGGTGCCGTTCCATGTTTTGGCCGTCGGATCATACTGGAGCGAGAGCGCTGATATTGAAGAACTTACCGGTTGCGTCTCAAGAAGTCCGATGAAGCGCATAATTTGTGTATAGCTCCCAGAGAAAGCGATGGTGAGTGAGAGCGAGCCTGGAGTCGCACTCTTGGACGGGGTAGCACTCACCGCAGTAATTTCGCTTTGAGTTCCCGAAAGTACCCCGAGGTGCTCCACTTCCGCGATAAAGGCCGCGCCTTGCCCTGACGGTATGGGAAGTGTGGCAAGGGTTTGGCGCTGTGAGCGAGTTTGCTCGGCAAGCGTGTTGGCGTTTTGAAGTGCCTCCTCCTGTCCAATGGTACCGGAGAGTGTACTCGCTGCTTCCCCTGCGGCGCCCTCTGCAGAAAGTACCTGATACCCAACGATACAGAAGAACGCAAGCGCGAGAAGAGCGACGATGCTTGCGAATACGAGGTGCGCCATAGCGCTTTGTCTGCCGAAAGTGTTGTGGGAGGGATGCATAGGTTATTTACTTGAAGCACTGGGCGGGCTCCACGACACAGTGAGCGCGAAATCGATGTTCTGTGAGGCGGCGAGAGAATCTATAGGAAGATTAACGGCGCTCACTCCGGGAGCATTGGTAAGCTCATCTTTGAATGCGAGGAGATCATCGCGTGTATCTGCAACTCCCGATATATTGATCGTAAGCATCGCGGTCGAACCCGTGAGGGCAACAGGGCCATAGTTGAGGTAGCGCACCGAAATGCCTCTGGATGTATTTGAAAAAAGGTCGCTCAGAATCACCGTCGGCTCTGGGTAGTCCAATTGTTGTCGAACAGACGAGAAAATAGAGGCTGTGGCCTTCTCATCTTGGGAAGCTTTCGCGAGCGTGGGTTGCGAGAGAGTCTCCTGCGTAATTGCACTTTGATCATCGAGGGATGTGCGTGTTACCCACGCAAGAAAATAGGACGGAAGCAAGAGCGCAGCGCCAACAATAAGCGCGAAGGCCAAGGTAAATAACGCAACTGATGTGAGTCGGAGACGATACTCCAGAGTGATATGCTCGCGGGCTCCGGAAGGAAGAAGATTCACCATATGGCTCTCTCGAGGGCGCGCTCAGCAAGACCGATGACCGTTGCATATCTCAGCGACTCGAAGCGCGGAATTGGAGGAACAACCCCTTCGCCGCCGAGCGCGGGGCGCAGGTCGGCAGCAGCGGCAGGGAGCCCCACGGTGCGGGCTAAGTACTCAGAGAGGCCGAGCATATTAGCGTTGCCGCCGTAGAGGATAATCGAGGAAAGTTTCTCACGTCGCTCCCCTTTTTGCGTGCGAGATTGCCAGTAGACCATGACTTTTCCAATTGAGGAGGCGAGCGCGCCGGCGGTTGTCGAAAAAAGTGGTGCGGAGACGCCTTCAGGGGCGAGTCCTTCCTCGAACTTTATTCTCTCAAGCTCGCCTTCTATCTTCTCCTGGGGAATCCCAGCCGCCGCTGCCCGTTTGCGCAGCCCTTCGTCAAGCGCGAGCGTTCCTTCAGCAGAGGTAGCGAAACGCACGACACCATTTTGCATGATGGAGAGCACGCTTTTGTGGACTCCGAAATCGATAAGTAGGTGCGCTCCTGAAGCTTTTGCATGCTGGGCAAGCGCCCGACCTGCGGCCTGAGGTTCAAGCTCAAAGGAGAGCGGAGAGAACCCGCCCTCAGCGAGGGCTTCGACATAGGACTGCGCGGCGACTTCAGGGAATGCGGTGACGACGAGCGAGCGAGTAAACTCGTCGCTCTCCGAGCGAACAGTTTCGCAGTCATATACCACCTCCGCAGGCGAGAGCGGCACATATTCCGGAAGCGCGATTGCAATACGGTCGCTAAGAGGTGTGTCGTCCTTGGGAAGGACGAGGTCGAAGAGATATCCTTTCTGTTCAGGAAGAGCAACATGCGCGAATGAAAAGCCGCAGCTTTTGCGCACCGCTCGCAGTGCCTCAGTGAGAGCCCCTTTATTGCGAATCTCGCCCGAGATCACTGCCTCGGAGGGAAGCGGGTGCTCGCCGAAGGAGAGAACCCTCGGGCGCTCACTGCGATCGTCGAACCGCAAGTATTTTATGGTGTGGCCAGAGATCTCGATACCGCCGCTTCCCATAGAAAGAAGCTTCGGCACCGGAAAGATTCTCGGAAAAAGGCGTGCCGCCATACTAGAGAGTAGTATACCGCGCCTCAATGAAAGGAATGGCTACAGAATGCCGCCGAACAGGAACGCGTGGAGAAGGAAATATAGAACAAGCGCAATCACAAGCGCCGCAAGGATCTCGAAGTAGCGGCGCACGATATTGAGGATATGAATACCCCAGCGGTTCACGAGCCATGCGACAAGCCCGAAGCGCAATGCCCGGCCCAAAAAGAAACCGGCGATGTAGGGGAGGAAGGGTACATGGAGGAATCCCGCAAGAATAATGAATACCTTGTCGGGGATGGGCGAGAACATGAGAAAGAGCATGACGAAGAACACATTACCCGCGAGAAGATGTTGCACGACGTGGAACCATTGATGGAGCCCGTAGCGCGTGAGGAGAAATACACCAAATTCCCTAAAAAGAAATGCACCGACGGAGTAGCCTACGATGCCCCCGAGTGTTGAAGCAATCGTTGTTATTGCTGCATATTTCTTCCAGTAGTGCGGACCGGCGAGAATCATTGCAACCATAAGACTCTCTGGAGCGATAGGTACAAAGATCGGCTCAAGAAACGAAAGGAGAATGAGCCACGCTATAGCATGGCGACCGTGAGCACGGGCGGAGAACCACTCCCACCCCGACAACTGTGGTTGTTCTTCTCTTGCAGCCATATGCATCAGCGCACGCGTGCGCCAGGGCTGGCGCCTGTGGCTTCAAGAAGCGCGAAGGTCCCATCCTCCCCGCTTGCAGCAAGGATCATGCCATCGCTTTCAAGCCCTCGTATAGTGCGTGGTTTGAGATTGTAGGCGAACGCTACCCGCCTGCCAACAAGCGCCTGGGGATCAGGAAAATATGCCGAAATTCCTGAAACTATTTGACGCTCTTCCGAACCCCCGAAGTACACCCGCAAGCGCAAAAGCTTATCCGCATTTTCGATCTTTTCAGCCGAGCGGATCTCCCCTACCCGTATTTCAGCACGCTTAAATGCATCGATGTCTATTTTGCCTTCTTGAGGCAGATTCTCCTGGGAGGATTCCATTCCGTTATTCTACCCTTCCCCGCTTGTCGAGAAAACTCTGGAGAATGAGCGCGGCAGCTGAAGCATCATCGGGTCCGTTTTTGCGCTCTCCCCTGCCGCGAGTATTGGCAATAGGAGATGTTGCCCCTCCGGGAGGCCGCTGTGCAGCGATGCTTGTCATAAATTCAGGTTCGAAAAAGATAGGGCAAGTACCTTCAAGAACTGCCGCGAAGGAGCGTATATGTTGCATGATGGGATTTTCCTTTCCCTTGAGATCTTTTGACTCGCCAATGACAACGCCTGTGATTCCCCGCTCTTTGATGAGCGTAGCCACCCGTTCAAGTGCTTCCCGCTCCGGCACTATTTCAAGAGGAAATGCCACACGTTCACCCTCATCGGAGAGTGCGATGCCGACACGCTTCTTTCCCCAGTCGATTCCGATATACATGCCCCCACCTTATATAAGAAGAGAAAAAAATGCTATAAGCTAGAGCAACGGTGGGGTGGCCGAGTGGTTTAAGGCAGCGGTCTTGAAAACCGCCACGCCGAAAGGCGTCGTGAGTTCGAATCTCACCCCCACCGCAGGTTGGTTCTACTATGAATATCACACTCATTGGAATGCCAGGTTCGGGGAAGTCATTCATCGGCAAGAAACTTGCCGATCAGCTAGGATTTAGCTTGGTTGAAGCAGATAAAATAATCGAGCAGGAATTTAATCTGCCACTGCAACAGGTGGTCGAAAAACTGGGGAGCGACGTGTTCTTGGACAAGGAAGCAGAGACTGTAATAAAAAGTACCGACGGCCGAAATAATTTTGTGGTGTCTCCCGGTGGCAGCATTGTCTATAGACTGAACGCGATAAATCATCTGAAAAAGATTTCCAAAGTATTTTATTTGGAGGTATCGCTCAAAGTACTCAAGGGTAGGATTGGGGATGTTCCCCGTGGCATCGTAAACGCCGAAAACAAAACTTTCGCTGATTTGTATGCTGAACGAGCGCCTCTCTACAAAAAATTTGCTGACTACGTAGTGAACGGCGATCTTGATTCTGAAACTGTCATTGAAAAAATTTTGCTAGCTACAGAGCCAAGTGCTTCAGTTGTTTGACCAGTAAACTGAGGTTTCAATTATTTTCATGTGGAGGGGTATAGTATAAATACAATGAGTAAAAACATCACTATCAAAGGCGCGAAT
The DNA here is from genome assembly GCA_028871115.1 of Patescibacteria group bacterium. Taxonomy (GTDB): domain Bacteria; phylum Patescibacteriota; class Minisyncoccia; order Phycocordibacterales; family SBAW01; genus JAKALC01. The sequence continues at coordinate 39,890 of JAGWOD010000004.1, forward strand.
GTCTACCATTCATATCCGGAGAGTGACACAAAAGGTCCCGGGCTCATTCTTATTGAGGAGATCTGGGGAGTAAATGATCATATTAAAAATGTCGCTGACCGGTTTGCCAAAGAAGGCTACCGCGTCCTTGCACCGGAACTCTTGCCCGAGGGCCTGCTCGAACAGCTGACTCCACAGGTACAGAAAGATCTCTTCGATCCGGAAAAACGCAACGAGGTACAACCGAAACTGCGTGCGGCGATGCAGCCTATCATGCAGCCGGAATATGCGCGGAGTACTCTTGAGATTCTCGTATCTTGTATCGACTATCTACTCATCGATCCGCACGTGAGCAAAAAGGTTGGAGTCGTTGGGTTCTGCTTCGGTGGTACATACAGTTTCCACCTTGCGGCAAGCGATTCGCGTATACAAGCGGCAGTGCCCTTCTACGGCCAGTCGCCGGCTCAGGAGGAAATTGCAGGTATCAATTGTCCTATCCTCGCCTTCTACGGCGATCAAGACGCTAATCTCATGCAGACGCTTCCAAACTTCAAGGAAGAAATGAAAAAACAGAAGAAATCATTTGAAGCTATCGTCTATGAGGGCATGGGGCATGCGTTTTTCAACGATACGAATTCACGCACATATAACGCCCGCGTAGCACAGGATGCTTGGGGAAAGACACTCGCTTTCCTTGCCAAACATCTTTCCTAAAAGAAACGTGATGCGAAAGAGCGTTACGAAGAAACACGTTTTGTTCACTGTCGGACATTCAACAAGAACAATCAAGGAATTTATTACTTTGCTCAAGGCCCATGGGGTTGAGACTGTAGCCGACATTCGCACTATCCCCCGCTCACGTCATAATCCACAATTCAATGAAAATCGCTTGCATAACTCACTTGAGAAGATAGAAATAAAGTACGTACATCTGGAGACTCTCGGCGGATTGCGCCATACAAAAAAAGATTCCAAAAATACAGGCTGGAGAAATGCATCCTTCCGGGGATATGCCGACTACATGGCTACTCCCGAATTTACTTCGGGCCTGCAAACTCTAGAGAAACTAGCAGAAAAAAGCACGACCGCAATTATGTGCGCAGAAGCACTCCCCTGGCGATGCCACCGATCGCTTGTCGGCGATGCGCTGAGCAAGCGAGGTTGGAGCGTTTACGACATTATGAGCGAGAGCAATGCTCCCAAACACCGTACAACACCTTTTCTCAAAGTACGCGCAGGAGTGCTCATCTATCCCGCTCCCAAAGCCGCATAAGTACGAAAGGCCGGTGGTATACTTTGCTCAATGGCTCCCGAGGGAACAGTACTCTCCTGGACATCTCCAACGCATCTGAAGGCCGAGCGCAGTACCGACTGGTACTGGGCGCTTGGGTTACTTGCGATATGCGGCGTCATCGCTTCAGTGCTTTGGGGAAATCTCCTGTTCGCAGCAATCATCGCGCTTGGCGCGTTCATGATAGGCGTCATGGCGGCTCGAGAGCCACGGGAGTGCGAGATACATCTGAGTGCCGAGGGAATTGTGGTCGACCACGATTTTTATTCCTTTTCCTCCCTGCGCGCATTTTGGATCGAGACCCATCACGAATACCCGAAACTCTATCTCGCAACAACTGGGCTCATCCATCCGCATATTGTTATCATCCTGCGTCCCCCTGCGGGGACAGATAATGTGCACGAAATACTCTCTCGGTTTGTTCCCGAGGAAACACGCCATTCGCTCGGCACTATTGTGGCCGAATTTCTGGGGCTCTAGAGGATAGACTCTGGAAAAAATGCCGAGTGCAGTGTAGTGTGTGGAGGTTCAATTCCTCTCGTAGTTCAATGGATAGAACGCAAGCTTGCGGAGCTTGTAATGCAGGTTCGATTCCTGCCGAGAGGACCAGCTGCTCCCATAGCTCAACGGATAGAGCGCAGGCCTCCGAAGCCTGAAATCGAGGTTCGAGTCCTCGTGGGAGCACTCTAAGCACGTGTAAGGTGGGTGAAACCCAATCGTCTTACTATTTACGGGAGTAGAAGCTCCCGATGATTAGCAGCATAAACACCACCTCGTATGAATCGCATATCGAGTTTCCTCGGAACGACGGCGGTTGCTGCCGCCCTCGTTCTCTCCCCGGTCATCGCTTCGGCTGAAGGGATCTCCGGCTCCGCACACGCGGGGGCAGGGATTTTCATTAGCCCAAGGGGCATTATTAAGGTCGTCGATGCGGACGTCACGGCAGTCGGCAACGGCGTCGTGGACGCGATGAGCCAGTTCGGCAATTTGATGTTGAACTTCATCGTTAACACTTCTGCCTCGACCACCATAAAAGCCGGCGGATCGGCAAACGCTTCAACCACCGCTATCGCGGTCGGAGATAAGGTAAGCTTCGTTGGTTCACTCGCCTCAAGCACCAATTCGGTGCTCACGGTCACTGCAACTAAAATTCGTGACCTCACGAACTTTATTGCCTCAAGCACGCGCAAGCACGGCGACAACGATGCCGATGATGATGCAGCACTCTCCGGACATTCAAGTGTGGATGTGGGAACGAGTACTGACGCTGACTGGCATGGCAATGTGAGCGCAAAGGTTGGCGACAGCCACGACGGAGTTGGGTTCCTCGGTGGTCTGCACCTGGGATTCGGCGGAGATAACTAAAGCAATAACTCCGATTACAAAATGCCCCTTCGGGGCATTTTGTATATGGGCTAAAAATATTTACTTAGAAAGAAGCTTGGCGAGCTGGGATTTCTTGCGAGCCGCCGTGTTCTTCTTTATGACACCGCCCTTGAGTGCCTTGTCTATCGCCTGGTAGGCCTTAGCCAGATTCTCGCTCGAAATAGTGGTACGAATATCTTTTGCGGCTGCGCGCATTGCCCGAACACGTCTATCATTAAAAACCTTCCGGCGCATGGATTGGCGGAGTGCTTTCTTGGCCGATTTCGTAATTGCCATGCGCGTCACTCTACTATAAGAGAGAAGGCTCGGCAACTCTGGGTGTGGGGTATGATGAGGGCATGATAGGTAAGCTCAACGGGGTATTTGCAGGAGACGCCGGGGGCGGGACCATTCTCATCGATGTTGCGGGAGTAGGCTACGAGGTACGCGTCCCGGCGAGCGATCTTGCCGATACATCCCTGCGCGAAGGAGACCCTGTTGAACTTTTCATTTACACCGCAGTCCGGGAAGATTCCATAGATCTCTACGGATTTCACACCAGTGAGGAACTTTCCTTCTTCAAGATGCTCCTTGGCGTTTCGGGAATTGGTCCGAAAACCGCGCTCGGCATACTTTCAATCGCTGACGTACCTTCACTTGAACGAGCGATTGGAGCAGGTGATGCAAGTATTCTCACCAAAGTATATGGAGTCGGAAAAAAGAGCGCAGAGCGTATCGTCGTGGAACTCAAAGACAAATTAGGCAAGAAAGTAATACGCTCGGGAGCGCGGGTAGGCTCTCCAAGCGACATGGAAGTCCTCGAGGCCCTTGAATCGCTTGGATATTCAATCCCAGAGGGCCGCGCCGCCCTGCAGCATGTCCCCGAGGAAGCCTCGGGAGTTCGCGAGAGGCTCGCAGCGGCACTTAAATATCTGGGCGCCCCGTCTAAAGCGCACTCATGAAAGAGAGTTTCGCGCGATTGTTGCGCTCTATTCTTCCCACTGCCTGGGCAAAAATTCTCTTTGACTCCTACCACCGCTCCCTTGCATTCTTCGGAGCGATTCGATATCGCCATCCCTCCCGAGAGCTACGCGTCATAGCGGTAACGGGCACTAAAGGAAAATCGACGGTAGTCGAGATCGTGCGCGCAATGTTGCGTGAAGGAGGTTTTTCCGTCGCTAGTGCAAGCACCATACGTTTCTGCATTAAAGAGAAGTGTGAGCCTAACCTCTACAAGATGACCATGGTCGGCCGCTTTTTCTTGCAGCATTTCCTGCGCCAAGCGGTCGAAGCGGGGTGCGACTATGCAGTCATTGAGATGACATCGGAAGGAGCCGTACAGTTTCGTCATAAAGGAATCGACCTTGACGGCCTCATATTCACCAACCTCGCTCCTGAACACCTCGAAAGTCACGGCGGTATGGAAGCCTACGCTGCAGCAAAACTCTCTCTCGCAGCGCATCTTGAAGCATCTCCAAAACATATGCGCATCATCGTCGCCAACGCCGAGGATGCATACGGAGCGAAGTTTCTTGCTACAAAGGTCGAGATGCGTGTGCCGTTTTCTCTCAAAGATGCACAACCCTACACTGTCGATGACAAAGGCGCGCGGTTCACCTGGCGCGGTGAGCTCTTTACCTCGCCACTTCCTGGTCTTTTCAATCTCAAAAATACGCTCGCCGCGCTTGCACTGTGCGAAGCACTTGGTATTCCTCGGCACGCTCTCAAGAGAGCAGTTGAAAAAACTGCCCACATCGCAGGCCGCGCCGAGCGCCTCGAGAGAGGACAGCCATTTTCCGTTGTTGTCGATTATGCCCATACTCCGGATTCTCTACGTGCTATCTATGAAACGTTCACCGCAGGAGAAGGTCGGCGCATCTGCGTTTTGGGCTCCACCGGAGGTGGACGGGATACATGGAAGCGTCCTGCTATGGGGAACATCGCCGACAAATACTGCGACATCGCATTTCTTACGGATGAAGATCCCTATGACGAAGACCCCCGCTCTATCGCCGAGGCGGTAGCGAAAGGTTTTGCGCGCCTTACTCCCCAGATTGTGATGGATCGACGGGAAGCGATTGCTTCGGCACTGCGGGAAGCGCGAGCGGGAGATGCGGTTCTCATCACCGGCAAGGGCACTGATCCCTATATCATGCGCGCGAAGGGAGAAAAAGAGTCTTGGAGCGACCGCCGTGTGGTTGAAGAGGAGCTTGATAAGCTCCTGTCCTCCAAAAAATAAACCGGCTACACTACAGCCATGGCGGAGGGGGAAAGGGAGAATGGCGGAGGCGGAGCATGGAGCGAATTCTGGCTCATCGTAGGCCTTCTCGCCGTTCTCGTTCTTTTTTGGTACGTAAGCGGAAAACCAGGCGCAAATACATTAGGGAGCCTTACCATCTCTTCCCCCATCTCAACCTCGACTCCTCATAACTGGCTGCCGTTCTGGGGAGGTGCAACCGTATCGAGCGGTTCGAACTCCTCCTATTCATACAAACCGCCGACAAACACTTTCGGAAGTGTTTCGCTCCCGGGATTCCAGACGAGCGCACTTGAGGGCGAAATCATGATTGAAGAATATGATGGCGCCCGCGCAAGCGATCCAGAAGAACAGTACATCACTCTTTATGCAAATCCAGGTAATTCTGGTTCGATAGATCTGAGCGGCTGGCAACTGCGAAGCATTAAGACAGGACAGAGTGTGCGTATTCCAGGAGCTGTTGAGACTGCGCTTCTCGGAGAAGCCCAGAGCCCCGGGGACGTGACGCTCGCCCCGGGAGATACGGCAGTAGTAACTACCGGTCGGTCCCCCATTGGAGTTTCATTCCTTGAAAACGAGTGCTCGCAATATCTCGCCCAGTTCCAACTTTATACACCGGGCTTTTCACTCGCGTGTCCTCTCCCCGAGAGCGAGATACAAAACACGCCGCTCGCTCAAGATCAAAGCTGCACAGAGGCCGTTGCGGGGGTTTCTCCCTGTCACACCCCCACGTCGGCTCCCTCGGGGGTTTCTCAGCAATGTTCAGATTTCATGGTCTCGCGCTTCAGTTACAACGGATGCGTACTTGCGCACCAAAACGACACAAACTTCGAGGGTAAGCAATGGCGGATATTCCTCGGGCTTCAGAGCACACTGTGGAACAGTACGGGAGATACGATTGCACTGCTTGACCCAGAAGGACATCTGGTCGCCACAGTTACTTATTGAAATGTAGTATCATTATTTTATGCTCAATCCTTTCCCCTCTCTTCTCGATTACACCTTCTTCGCTCCGACACTTCTGCGCATTGTGGCAGCAATTGTAATTGCCGTGATGGTACGGCACCATTTCAAAAATCAGCGCGAGATCCGCGCTCTTATCCATCCAATCGTAGGAAACCTTGCGCGCTACTTACTTGCACTCGTTCTTCTCATCGAGGCTGCAGTAGCAGTATGTCTATTTGTAGGATTTGAGACACAGCTCGCTGCTATCGTTGGAGCGCTGCTAGCCATTCGCTCGCTTCTGGTGCGCCCGCGTGTTCTTTCTCCTTTTGATCGAACCACTGATTGGCTGCTGCTCGCTGTGTGTGTGTCTCTTCTCATCACTGGCGCAGGAGGGTACGCATTTGATGTGCCGTTATAGGATTGATGAGCGTTTGATCGGGGTCTTTCCCTGACGAGCTACTTTGGCTGCCAATCAGTGGCTTGGAGCAAGCCAAAAACGTTGCCTTCGGTATCTACCGCACGGGAGAACCATCCCAAACCTTTCATTTCCCACTTTTCTTTACCTTGCCATGGTGCGATCTTACCTCCATTTGCTTTGATAGTCGTAATGACTTTCTCTAGATCATCTACGAGAATGGTGCAATCGAAGCTGTTGAGCTTACCCGTAGCGTCTTCGCGTTTGAAAAGTCCTCCGTTGATTCCAGGCCCCTCGCCAGTGTTGATCATCCAATAATCCATACCAACGCCAGGCATGCTTGTTTTTTCTATCTTCCATCCAAGAGCTTTCTCATAAAATTTCTTGGCTCTCTCTGCATTGTCTGCTTGAATCTCAAAATGTATGGGTCGATTATTCATATGTGTTGTATAAATACTAATTACTTAAATTATAGCCCCTTATACATGAAATTGGCCTAATCTCGTCGCAGCTAGAGTATTAATTTGTCCGCCCAGAAGGACTCGAACCTTCAACAAACGGCTTAAAAGGCCGCTGCTCTACCAATTGAGCTATGGGCGGATGCGTTAGTTATATCAAACCTGGGGCCTTTTTAAAGCGTGAGTGCAAAACGCTCAAGCAGGAGCCCGAGATCCCCCGCTCCTCGGTGCGAGTCGTGATACATAACAACAAGCTCGCGTGAAACTCTCTCTAATTTTTTCCGCTCGAGAGGCGTCTGAGCGGCAGCGAGCATGGTGCGTGCCTTCCAGGCAAGCACTCCCGCTACATTTTCCGGAGCGATGCCATCTCGCAAGGCTTTGGTGAGAAGGAGCCACAGTCCTTTCCGATCCGCCCGAGCAAGGGCGGCCGAGATCTCAAATATATTAAACGCTTCTTTCTTTTCAGGCCTCTTGAGCTCATCGACGTGGGCACCAGACTTCGTAAGTTGCGTGAGGATTTTTGCGGTCACTTTTTCTTCTTCAAAAATAAAAATGTGGGGTGATTCGGAAAGTCCTTCCATTATTTCAAGCAGTGCATCCCGCCGCTCAGCGGTGTCTTCATTTTCCTCAGAAGCGGTCAAAAGTGCTCCGCGTAGAAAAAAAGATCGGTTCTCCCCTGTGAGAGTGAGTGTCCCCGCCATGCTCGCAAGCTCGAGGGCGGAGATTGCAAGCGGATCAAGTTCCTCAAGAGCGCCTTTCACGCGCTTGCGGCGCATTTCGGCACGCTCTTGTGAAGTTCCTCCGGTGATAACGTAGAGCATGTATTAGAGTTTTTTCATCTCTCCCCAATTTTTACCCGAGCTTCCCTCGGCAATAAGGGGGACACCGTGACGCTCCCGGGATGAAAGGACCCCTTCCATTATCTCCTTGATCTTTGGCGTAAGCGAGGAGACCAATGAATCTTTGATCTCGAAGAGAAGCTCATCGTGAACCTGAAGAAGCATAAATGCGCCCTTATATTCCTTCTCCTCAAAGAGCGCCGCGAGCCGGATCATAGCGAGTTTTACGATATCCGACTGGGTTCCCTGCATCGGAGCATTCACCGCCATGCGCTCCGCCGCCGCCCGCACATAGGGAATGGCCGAGCGAATACCTTCAAAATAACGACGCCGTCCGAAGAGCGTTTGCGTATAGCCGCGCCGTGCAGCATCCAACTTTGTCTCATCCAGATACTGCGATAGACGCGAGAACGTCTCAAAATAGTGGTTATAGAATTCTTGCGCCTCTTTCCTGCTTGTGCCGAGACCTTCCTTAAGCGCATTAACGCCCATACCGTAGAGAATACCGAAGTTAATAACCTTAGCCCGTCGTCGCTGTTCGTAGGTGACGTCTTTCTCTGAGACGTTGAAGATGCGGGAAGCAACCGCAGCATGTACATCTTCTCCATGCTTAAAGATCTCCATGAGCGTCTCATCCTGCGAGAGAATGGCCGCGATACGTAATTCAACTTGGGAATAGTCGAAAGAGACGAGGGTGAAGCCCTCTTCAGCAACAAATGCATTTCGGATCGCACGCCCAAGGTCACTTTTGATGGGAATATTCTGGAGATTGGGGTCTTGGGAAGCAATGCGTCCGGTGGTCGTACCCGTTTGTATGTAATGGGTGTGGAGGCGATCCTTCCCGTCAAGGAGCGCTGGAATACTATCAATGTAGGTAGAAAGGAGCTTTTGGAGTTCCCGGTAGGAGAGCACCTCCCCGATGATTGGATGTTGGTCGCGCATTTTCTCGAGCTCTGATTCTCGTGTAGTGCGGGCGCCAGTAGCCGTCTTCTTTGGATTTTTGGGTACAAGACCCAATTTGTCGAAGAGCACTTCTCCGAGCTGGCGGGGTGAATTGATATTGAACTGTCCTCCTGCAAGCGCATATATCTGAAGAGCCAGTTTTTCGAGATCGGTGTGATATTTTTTCGAAAGATTCCCAAGAAGCTTGCGATCAAGGAGAATCCCCCGCTCTTCCATCTGCCGCAGTACTGGTCGAAGCGGTAGTTCGATATCCTCATAGACGAACACGAGCTCGCGCTCCGTAAGTTCAGCAAGGATGTGCTTTCTGGCTTGCGAAAAATCTTTGCTCTTGCCGAGCCGTTCAATGTCCTCAAGGGTCGGTTCCGTTATCGAGGAATCAAGCACCCATGCGGCTAGACCGAGTTTCTCTACCTCCTCCTGGGGCGGCAGGTCGCCACGTACACTTGTTGTCTCTGAATTTTTTTCTTCCGGAGCAGCCGCGGCACCAAAAAGAGCACGCACACGAGGCATGAGAGAGCGAAATTCAAGCTCTGAGAGGAGATCGAGCACCCGCTCGGGAGAAGCACTCTCCTTCCAAGATTTCTTTGGAAGCTCAAAATCGATAGGAACATCCATGCGAATCTGCGCGAGCATTTTGGAGAATCGCGCCTCCTCTTCCTCAGCCGCAAGGCGCTCTAGCATACCCTCTTTTATGCCCGCCGCTTCGAGCTTTTTTGGTGCTTTTTTAAGAGCCGTATAGATGTTGTCGATCGAACCAAATGTAGAAATGAGAATGGTTGCAGTTTTTTCTCCTACTCCTTTGACCCCCGGAATATTGTCGGAAGGATCTCCGCGCAAGCCTTTATAGTCAGCGATGAGTGCGGGAGAAAATCCGAAACGGTCATTCACTCCTTTTTCGTCGTAGAGTACCGTCTCGGTAAGGCCTTTCTTGAGGGTATAAACCTTCACGCGGTCAGCCTCCACCAGCTGAAGCGTATCCATATCGCCGGAAGCGATAATTATTTCGACATCGTTGTTCTTCTTGAGCTCCTGAGCCACGGTGCCAATAATATCGTCCGCCTCAAACCTTTCTTTTTCGTAAGAAGGAATACCGAAGGCTGCTATGACATCGCGAGAGCGTTTTATTTGTGCGACAAGGTCTTCTTGTGCCTTAGGTCGTGTTGCTTTGTATCCCTCGTAGACAAGGTGGCGAAGCGTCGGCTTAGGCAGATCGTAAGCTGCCACAATGTAGTCGGGCTTTAAATCCGAGATGATGCGCACAAGCATAGAAATGAGTCCGTAGAGAGCCCCCGTAGGCTCTCCTTTTGAGGAGGAAAAATCGGGCAGCGCGTGATAGGCGCGGTGCAAAATAGCGTGGGTATCGAGGAGCACCAAGCGCTTTTTTTCTGCCATGCGCGAATTGTAGCACCAGAGCTCTTTGGGGCAGAATCGCCTATATCTCTATGAGGGTAAAGCGCGGAACCCGCACCCCGTTGACCTCCACTGTTTCAAGAAACATCGCAAGAGGCCGGACCCACGTGCGATCCATCGCTTTCACATCTTTATAGACAACGAGGTCTTCAAGCGTCTCGGAGTGTTTTGCCAAAGCAACGATTTCATACTCGTTACCTTTATAGTGCCGATATCGCTCTCCAACATGCATAGTATCTATTGTAGGTTTATCTCCCGCGAATCCATTGCATCACGATGCAAAAATTGAATAGTGAGGTCGGGGTTTTGAAGCATCCCTTCAATCCGTTCCGGCCATTCGATACAGACGAGCGTATGAGGATCTTTCAAAAAATCATTAGGTCGCAGCGCCCGAAACTCATCAGGCTTCTCAAAGCGGTAGGCATCGATGTGTACGAGTTTCGTGAAGCCCTTATACGATATCGGGTAGGCGCGCATCAGTACGAAGGTCGGGCTTTGCACTGTGCCCTTGATACCTATCTCGCGGGCGAGCGCTTGCATAAATGTCGTTTTACCAGCACCCAATTCTCCCTGAAGAAAGAGAACAAATGCGCGATTCTTTCTTTGCTCTATGTTCCCGAGCACCTCGCGGGAAAATGCGGGAAGATTTTCAAGCAGTACTTGCATACCGCACAGCCTAGCATGGCCCTGTTACAATGGAGCCATGGTGCAGTTCGCTGACACAGAGCAGGAGAAGCGCCTAGAGCTTCTCCGAAAGCGCGAGGCCGAGGAACTCGCGGAGATCCTCTCACAAAAGTACGATCTTCCCTACGTGGACCTCTCACTTGTCGCAATTAATACCGACGCGCTTCGGCTTATTGCGGAGGCGGAAGCGCGCGACGCAGAAGTCGCGGCGTTTGGGAAAGTAGGTAAGCGTGTCTCAATTGCGGTTCGCTCGCCTGAGAACGCAAAAACCAAAACAGCGATACAAAAACTCCAGGACCTCGGATACATCGTGACATTGTTTCTCTGCTCGGATGAGTCGCTCCGCCGGGCATTCGATCACTATCAAGATCTCTCCTACGCAATCCAGAACCAGGCAGGCATTTTCGATCTCGCGGGGGGCGATCTCGAGGGGCTTATTGCTGAAGCAACCTCCGTTCCAAAGATCTCCAACCTCATCGCCTCAACCATATCCCTCAAACGGGCCTACCGTACAACGCGGATCCTCCAGATCATTCTCGCAGGTGGGCTTTCAACCGAAGCATCGGACATTCATTTCGAACCAGAAGAAAAAGCGGTACGTTTACGCTACCGGCTCGATGGCGTACTCCTCGATGTTCTCTCCTTCGACGAAGAAACCTATCGCCTGGTCCTCTCGCGCCTAAAGCTCCTCTCGGGGCTGAAGCTTAATGTGACGGAAAGCGCCCAGGACGGCCGCTTCAGCATAAAAATAAAGGGGGAGGAAATAGAGATGCGCACAAGCATACTTCCCGGAAACTACGGGGAGACGATGGTGATGCGTATTCTCAATCCGAAAACAATCGGTGTACCCCTTGAGGGACTCGGCATGGAGGAAAAACTGCGTATTCGTATCGAAAAAGAAATCGACAAGCCAAACGGCATGGTGCTCACAACAGGTCCCACTGGATCGGGTAAAACGACAACGCTCTATGCCTTCCTGCGTAAAGTAAACTCCTCAGAAACCAAGATTATCACCATCGAAGATCCCATTGAGTACCACCTCAGTGGGATCGTACAGACGCAGGTCGACAAAGAAAAGAACTACACCTTCGCCTCGGGTCTGCGCTCGGCGCTCCGGCAGGATCCCGACATCATCATGGTGGGTGAGATCCGTGATGAGGAAGTGGCAACGACCGCGATCAACGCAGCACTCACCGGGCACTTGGTGTTCTCGACGCTCCATACCAATGACGCCGCAGGTTCTTTCCCCCGTCTCATCGACCTTGGAGTGAGCGAGAAGGTCATGAGTTCCTCTGTTAATGTCGCGATAGCACAGCGACTCGTCCGAAAACTCTGTCCCACCTGTAAAAAACAACGCCCCGCGAACGCACAGGAAGAGGAAATTATTTCTCGCACACTCGCAGGTGTCGTCGACAAATCACTACTCCCTGAGAATCGCAAGATTGTGAGTGAGGCAAGCACTGGTAAGTGTGACACGTGTGGTGGGCGCGGGTATAAAGGGCGCGTCGGCATTTTCGAGGCAATTTTTATGGATAAAAAAATAGAGGAAATACTCCGCAGCAAGCCTTCGGAGCGGGAGATTTTTGCAGCGGCCCGGGCGCAAGGCACGCCGTCAATGATAGAGGACGGCATACTCAAGGCCCTGAGAGGGGTTACCTCGTTTGAGGAACTGCGCCGGGTTGTCGACCTTGATGCCCTCCCCTGAGTTATAGCGGTATGACCCTTGCTACCCACGCGGTTGCAGGGGCGGCCGTGGCATCCTTCACGCCCGCCCATCCCCTTATCGGATTTTGTGCAGGATTTGTGAGTCACTTCGCGCTCGACGCTGTGCCGCATTGGAACTACCGCGTACGCTCGGCATCGCTTGACCCTACCCGTGGAGGCCCTATTACCTTCAATGGAGATCTTTTGATAGACGCTATAGCGATTTTCATTGATGGGGGTATTGGGATCGCACTCGTAGTTGTGCTCTTCTTCAATCCTCTCGCGCTGCCTGCGATTCTTGCGGGGGCACTCGGGGGCCTGCTGCCTGATTTCCTTCATTTTGTTCACACCCGGCTGCCGAACATGGGTCTTAAAGCGTTTACGCGCCTTCATATACGAATTCAGCAGGAGATCTTCCACGAGCGGCCCCTCATAGGGCTTCTCACGCAAGCGGGGTGGATAGCAGGCCTTGTGATTGCTTTTTTCATCATCAAAGTAGGTCTTTTACACCCATAGGCGAAAACGAAAAAAACGCGGGGTCAATGTTGCACCGCGTTGCAGGGAGCGTAGAGTGATGCGAGAATCAAGAAAGCGCACCTCTAAGCAATATCCATTTTCGAATATCGAAAAAGTGGTCACCCACTCTGAGGATAGCCCCCGCACTCCTGCGTAGTGCAGGCGCCGAGGCGTCCTTAAATAGGCACTCAAACCCTCTCAGGTTGCATTGCTTAGAGATGCGCTGTCTCGAGCACATCAGTTCTGACGAAATGAAAATCGCTCCATTGCGGGAGCAAACACTTTTGATACCTTAGCATATTATAATTTTTATGTCAAGAACCCCCGCAAAGGCCCCTAAAGATCCTGATCTTGAGGTAACTCCGCAAGAGCCTCAGCGCGTGGAAATTTTTCTTGATTCAACCTTGCGCCCCTCCTCCTGGAAGGAGTACGTGGGTCAAGAGAGTATCAAACAAAACCTCCATATCCTCATCACTGCTGCCAAAGAGCGCAGCACGCCTCCGGAACATATTCTCTTCTACGGTCCACCGGGGCTCGGAAAGACCACTCTCGCTCACCTTATCGCCCGCGAACTGGGCGGTGTGCTGCGCTCGACCTCGGGGCCTGCCATAGAGCGGGTAGGCGATCTTGCGGCACTCCTCTCCAACCTTTCCCCAGGCGACATACTTTTCATTGATGAAATACACCGGCTCTCGCGCACCATTGAAGAGGTCCTCTACCCCGCCATGGAGTCGGGCGTACTCAACATCATCATCGGCAAGGGCCCTTCGGCACGCACCCTTGAACTTCCCCTACCTCCCTTTACGCTCATTGCTGCGACGACTCGAGTGGCGAGTCTTTCGGCTCCTTTGCGCTCTCGCTTTTCAGGAGGTTCCTTCCGCTTGGAGTTTTATAGTGAAGAGGATATTGCTCAAATTATACGCCGTTCAGCAAAAATATTAGGAATTAAGATCGATGAGGAAGGTGTGGATGAAATTGCACGCCGCTCGCGCGCAACACCACGTACCGCGAACTATCTTCTGAAGCGGGTGCGTGATTATGCACAGCTCAAAAAAATTCCACTGAGCAAAAAAACAGTTGAGGATGCGCTGGGGCTTCTTGAGGTGGATACCCTTGGACTTACACCGCTTGACCGAAAATTCCTCACCGTTCTTATTGAGCGCTTTGGTGGAGGCCCCGCGGGCGTCGGAGCTTTGGGTGCAGCTTTAAGCGAAGAGCCGAGCACGCTTTCGGAGGTGCATGAACCTTATCTCTTGCAGCTCGGCCTCATCGAGAGAACACCCCGCGGGCGTACAGCAACATCTAAAGCGTATCAGCACCTCAAGATTCAAGGGGCAGAGCCTCAAGGAACCCTTGTCTAGCCGGTTACGTAAATAGCTCGTCTGTTATTAGATTTCTTTATACTCCGGCACCAACCCCACCACCACACTCTGCGTAGGCACGGAGTCATCGAGCCCCGTACAGGAGAGCGTGAAGGTCGTGGTTTGAGTAATTTCTGGCGTTGTGACCTCTCCCTCAGCGCTTTCTGCATTGGAGAGCGGGTGGTTGTAGCCTGGAGCGGTGATTGAACAAGAAGAAGCTTGTACATTCTCCACACTCCAGCTCAGTTGCGTAGTGGCATTGGGAGCGACCCTTGTGGGAGAAGCGACGAGGGAGATGGTAGGGGTGACATAGGTGACAGTGACGAGCGCTTGGGCGGAGTTCTGTTCTCCGTTGCCGCTGCAGGTAACGGTGTAGATGGTGTTTTGGGAGAGACTCACTTGGGCGGAGCCACTGATGCCTCCATTAGTGTTGAAGTTGGTACCCGCACAAGAGGTTGCGCCCGTCGATTCCCACGTGAGGGTACTCTCCCCTGCTCCCTGCAGAGTGGAGGGATTGGCGGAGATGGCTGCGGCAGGAAGGACACTAAACTGTGTCTCTCCAGAGCAGTTGTTGTTCTCATTGGTCTCAGCGATTACTCCATCGGGATACGGAGGGAGATCAGCACACAGGCGTACCCAGTAGGTGCCTGAGGGAATGTTGGTCCAATTGCCGGAGACGGGAGTCGTGGAGTTCCCACCAACCGCAGGAGCTGCAGTGGTGACGTCATCGTAGGAGTCGCTGTCATTGAAATTGGGGCCGGTGAGGTCTACCTGGAAGAGAGAGGTGAAGCCCTGAGTGGTGCTTTCGTTGCCTTGATTGACTACGGTGCCGGAGAAGGGGGCAGACCCTCCTGCAATTAGGTTGCTGCCGACGGATGGTGCATCCGCCGTCAGATCAGGCCCCCCAGAGATGGTGAAGGGGGTACCTGCGGAGCAGTTGTTGTTTTCATTGGATTCTGGGATGACGCCGTTGGGGTAGGGGGGAAGATCGGCACAGAGACGCACATAGAAGGTGCCCTCCTGCGTGGGTATCCATGTGGTGGAGATGGGTACAGA
>JAGWOD010000016.1 GCA_028871115.1 Patescibacteria group bacterium
CAGACACGCGTCTCCTATATTCCCGGCGATTCGGAGCGCAAGCGCAGCACCTTGGTATATACACGCGACGCAGAATTTGAAACCCTTTCTCTGGGAGCGCCGCGGGTCATTGCGGATCTGTGTCTCTTAGATGAAAACACTCGGGAAGCGTTTGGGAAAGATATTGATCGACTCGCGGAGCGCGGCTATCGAAGCATCGCCCTCGCACGCGCACGGGGAGATGCTGAAAAAAATATGGAGCTCCTTGGGCTCTTGTCCTTATCGGATACGCTCCGAGAGGACGCAGCGGGGGTGATCTCATTCCTGCAACAGAATGGTATCGGCGTTGCCATGGTGACCGGAGATGATCGCGCTATCGCCAAGGAGATTGCCCGGAAGCTCAATATTCCAGGATCGAAGATACTCTCGCGAGAGGATCTACTTGCTCGTGGATTCAAAGCACTCCAAGCTAAAGACTTCGAGGATACCCAGGCGTTCGCACAGATACTTCCTGAAGACAAGCTTGAGCTTGTGAAAGCCGCTGGACGCTATTTCACTGTCGCTGCCAACGGCGATGGAGTAAATGATTTGCCGGCGGTCAAAGCAGCTTCGGTGGGGTTCGCAGTCGCAAATGCCGTTGATGCCCTCAAGGGCGCAGCAGATATTGTGCTCCTCTCCCCAGGAATCGCTGTCATGCGCGACGCGTTTCTCGAAGGCAGAAAAATATTCGCTCGCCTCTACTCCTATTCTCTCTACCGTATTTCGGAAAGTTTTAGGCTTATTGTCACCATAGCGTTTCTTGGAATTCTCATTGGGAGCTATCCGCTCTCTCCCCTGCAGCTTATTCTCATCGCACTTCTCAATGACTTACCTATCATCTCGCTCGCCTTTGACCGCGTGAAGCTTGCGAATCGCCCATCGACCATTAACGTCAAAGAACAATTTGAGCGCTCGCTTCTTTTCGGAACGGTAGGAATCATCGAAAGTCTCATTCTTTATTTCGTGGCGATATACTATCTCCACCTACCGCTGCCGGTCGTGCAAACCCTCTTCTTCCTAAAACTCACTGTCTCAGGACATCTCCTTATTTATGTGGCGCACACGAACGAGCGATGGTGGCGCTATCTTCCGAGCCGAGAGGTTATTTGGGCTACCGCCCTTACGCAGGGCATCGCCACGCTTCTTGCCATCTCAGGCCTCTTTATGCCTGCGCCAATCTCATGGCAGTTGGCACTCCTCGTCTGGGTATGGACATTCTGCTTCATGCAAGTGGCTGAGCTTACTAAACGTGTTACTCCCGAACACCGCAAAGTGCTAGCACGCCTCCTCTCCCCTAGCGGAGTTACTCCCTAACTCTAAAGAATAGCGAGTAGAGTAAAATAAGTCCTGCGATATTCCTCAGAGGGGTCTCGGAGCAAGACCTGTTGGGTCTAAGTGATAGAATCGTATTATGCGGAGATCTATCGTGGTGTTATGTGCGGGATGTATAGTCTCCGCATGCGCCATATCGATCGGCGTCTTTCATGCGCAAGCACAGAGCACGGCAACAAGTACTCTACAAAATCAAATAAACGCTAATGATCAAGAAATAGCTCAATTAAATGCAGAAATTGCGCAGTATGAGGCGGAACTTAATACCATAGGAGCAAACAAGCGCACGCTGCAGCAGGCCATCAATTCCCTCAATCTAGAGCTCAACAAGATAAAAGCGCAATCGACGATCACGCAGCGGCAAATAAATACTACCCAAATACAAATACAGCAGCTCGGCGTCGGTATTGCGAGTGCGGAGCAATCAATTACACAAGATCAAGCGGCGCTCGCAGAAGAGCTCCGTGAACTCGCACAGGATGATGACGAGCCTCTTATCCTTCAGATACTCTCTTCAACCGATCTCTCACAAGCATGGAGCGACATCGATGCGACATCGCAGCTTCAAGCGTCAATCGAGGATAATATGTATTCTCTGCAGGCGCAGAAAAGTGCATTAACAAATTCTCAGAAAGCCTCACAACAAAAACAGGACACCCTGATCTCTCAAAAACAGTCTCTCACCTCCCAACAGCAAACTCTTACCCAGACACAGCAATCAAAAGCCCAACTACTCGTCGAGACTAACGCGCAGGAATCGACGTATGAGAAGCTTCTCGCACAAGCCCAGGCGCAACTCACCAGCTTTTCTGCATTCACGACTAACGCCGGTGGCTCAGGCATTCTGTATGACCAGACGAGTTGCGATGCGTGGGGCTGCTACTACAATCAGCGTGACGCCCAATGGGGCAACGATCCACTGGACGGCACGCAGTATCTTCTTAAAAGCGACGGATGTCTTGTCACCGCGATGGCCATGGTAATGACCCACTATGGATACCGCGATGTAACACCGGTCACCATAAACTCCAATCCAAATAACTTCGCAGCCTACTACCCCGCCTATCTTCTGTTCACTATCTATGTGGACGGGATCACCGCTACAAGAAAAGCGGCGACTATCGATGCGGTCCTGCGCACCGGTAATCCAGTTGTGGTCGGCCTCTATGCCTACGGCGGAACGCACTTTGTTGTTCTGGTGAGCGGCAGCGGGGGCAAGTACGTCATGCGCGATCCATACGTACCAAATGGCAAGGATATTAGCTTCTCAGCACACTATTCCCTTCGAGAGATCTTCGGAGTCTCCCGGGTCATACTAAGCAGTTAGCGTACTTGGTTTATAGAGTATACTGTTGAAAAAAATGGAAACGTCATTAGCAGAGCACGTATCTCGACCAAAGGAAAAAAATCCCATCCTCATAGTGGAAGGGGTCTCCTATACCCGCATTGCGGTCAAGACGCATCTCATAACGTTCGGAGAAGACCTTGTATCTCTACTCAAGCGCTACGTCTCCCCGCAGTTAGAGCCGGGAGACTGGATTGCACTCTCAGAGAAAGTGGTGTCCGTGAGTCAATCCAATATGCGCCATATCTCGACCGTGAAGATAGGACGACTCGCACGGCTTATCGTAAAAGGAGTCAAAAAATACCCTAATGACCGCGGTTGGGATAGTCCTGAAAAAATGCAGCTCGTCGTAGAGATGGCAGGTATTCCAAGGACGCTCCTTGCAATGACGCTCGGTGCATTAGGAA
Source organism: Patescibacteria group bacterium (assembly GCA_028871115.1). Taxonomy (GTDB): domain Bacteria; phylum Patescibacteriota; class Minisyncoccia; order Phycocordibacterales; family SBAW01; genus JAKALC01. The sequence goes on from JAGWOD010000016.1 coordinate 3,103, forward strand.
AACTCTTCGGTATTCGGGGCATTTTTTGGATTATCGTCGGAGAGCGATTGGGAGAGATCGACGGATTCAATCCGGTTGTCATGCCCCCCTACAACGAATACGCCATGCTTCCGCCTCTTCATCCGGAAGCCACCTGTGCCGAAATAGAAAAGTCAGTAGCACCTGCCATCATCATCGACGGAAACAACATCAACATAAAAGTTATTGCCATGAGCCCACATATGCCGGTCGATCGTCGCCTTGCGCGTCTGATACTCCTTGATAACCCCATGGGGCAAGATCGGGAGCTCACTCCGTTCATCATCGTACGCGCTGGGAAGCGCGCGAGTATATAAAAGAAGCCGCCCGGGATCACCGGACGGCTTTTAGATTGAGAACAGGATGACTTACTGGACGCCGACCTGCCGTACTGCGTCGCGGATTACCTCGACGAGGTAGGCAAGATGCTTTTCCTCCAAATTGGAGGAGAGCCGCATATCGCATGCGTTCGCCAGAGCCTCCCGCGTCTGCGGGAGATTGGGACGCTCACCGACGTACTTCCAGTTGTCGAAGTGCCGGGCATTGTCATCGCCCACACCAAAGGCAACAATTGGCACTCCTGCTTCGTTCACCTTCTTGATGAAGGCCCGCATTTGATCGGGAGTAAACCCCTCGATCCGAAACTGGATCGAATCAGGGATTCGCTCCTCGTGCGGATGCCCTTGCGGGAACGCGATCCGGTTGCCTGCCGTGAGCGCACGCTCAAGGTAGCTGTACATCTTCCGGTAACGCTTCGCTTTCTCCGCAATAAGCGGTATCTGCGGCCGAACAATCGCGGCGGTGAGATTCGTCATCCGCACGTTATGCAGCGGCAGCTGATGGCCGTATGTGTCAAGCAAGGGGCTCGAAATGAAGTGCTTGCGACGATTGCCCTCATACGCGCCGGAGAGGACGATGGCTTTCGCCATGAGTTCCTCCTCGTCGGTCACGAGCATACCCCCCTCCCCTCCATTGGCGATTTTGTTCGACTGGAAGGAAAAGCAGCCTGTCTTGCCGAACGAGCCCGCTTGTTTGCCTCGCCAACGCTCGCCGAGTGCATGCGCGGCATCTTCCACCATGGCAACGCCGTGCTTGTTACAGAGTTCCACGATGGCGTCCATGTCCGAGAGATGACCTCGCATGTGCGAGAGCAGGAGCACCTTGGTATCCGAGGTAATCTTGCGGCGGAAATCATCGACGTCCATGCGGTAATCGCGGGTACATTCGACGAAAACAGGAACAGCCCGCGAGATCACCACGGCACTTGGAACCGCAGTGAAGGTAAACCCCGGCAGAAGGACCTTGTCGCCCGGCTCTACACCGAGCGCAACAAGCGAGAGCAGTAGTGCGCTGCTACAGGAGCTTACGCCAAGAGCATAGCGTACACCAACGTACGCTGCGATGTCCCGCTCAAGGAGAGCAGCTTCGGAAGCATCCCGACCTACGCTGTATCGGAACATCCTGCCGCTGCGCATGATCTCAGCGGCACGTTCGATTCCGGATGCAGGAACTGGATCATAACTGTTGAAGACCTGCGCCGGATTAAAAGTCAACGTGTCGCCTTTCGGCATGGTTATCTCCCTACTGAGCTAGTGGTAATAGTGATCCTTTGCTATCTGTTCCTATCTAACCTGATATGCACAAACAAATCAATGGCGAGCAGCCACTCCCTCGGGAGAGGTACGATCGGAGTAGTCAGCGGACAGATTGGTACCCGCCCAGTATTTCGTCTTTTGAGAATACGATCTGCCAGAGATCGAGTATCTGAGCCCGGAACGCTCCGGCGCATGAAGCAAGATAGTAGTTCCACATGCGCACAAAACGCTCATCTTTTGCGAGTTCAATCTCCCTGGAATGGCCGTGAAAATTTTTGAGCCATGCCATGAGAGTGTAGTCATAGCAGTGCCCAAAATTATGCACGTCCAAGGTCTTCGGGAAGCGCCCCTCAGCAGCATGTAGGATCTGGGGAAGCCTCGGGAGCCTGCCCCCCGGAAAAATATATTTTGCTATCCACGCTTCCTGTCCCCCTCCGCGGGTGCCAATGGTATGGAGGAGAAACAGGCCCCCGGGCCGGAGCATATCCGCCGCAATCGCCATGAACCGAGAATAATTGCTTGGACCAACATGCTCGAACATGCCGATCGAGACGATGAAATCGAATCCATCAGGAAATTCTCCCCGCGAGAGAAGACGGTAGTCTATGAGGCGAAGATCGACGGGAAGTCCATCGCAGAGCGCCTTACCAAATTCGAGCTGCTCCTTGGAAAGGGTGACGCCCACGACGTTGGCGCCGTAGCGCTTCGCCGCATGCTTGGCAAACCCGCCGAATCCACATCCGATTTCAAGAATGCGAGGCGGATGCTTTTTATCCCAAGTGTTAAGGCCGAGTTTGCGACAGATGAGATCGTATTTGGCGAACTGTGCCTCATCGAGTGTCTTCGTGTCAGGCTTCCAATAGCCACAGCTGTACGCCATACTCTCTCCAAGCATGGGGCGGTAGAGATTATTGCCGAGATCATAGTGCATCGCTGCCACGCGACGAGAGAGCAAAACACTTTGCGGGTTGTAGAGGTGCCACAGGAGCCAATACCATAGACGCTTGAGCCTCCCAGGCGGCCGCTCCTCATTGAAACGTGATTGCTGGAGGCGATAGATCATTTCATCAATCCTGTCGCACTTCCACCAACCATCCACGTAGGTCTCACCGAATGCCAGAGAACCGAGCCCGCAGAGATGGTAGAGAAATACTCTAGTGTAGAAGTGGGGGTTAATGACGCGAATGTCGTAGGGCTGCGTGCCATCAAGTTCGATACCCGCCCGCTTGAAATAATTTTTTATAAAATACTGCGCTATTTTCTGCATTATGTACCTATTACCATGCACGAAGTACGCATGTAAAGGGTAGGGTGACTCGGGAGCGTCAGAAAATTATCCCGAATTGCTATACTACAGAGAACGTTACTAATAAGTGTGGCAGGAGAGAATCCCCATTATGCAAACCATAAGCAAATTCATTCAGTTCATCGTAGGCGTGACCGATATGCCAAAAGCAAAAGAATTTTACGCAGACAAACTTGGTCTCAAGATTATGACGGACTTTCGGCAAGAGGATAGCCGCTGGTGGGTATCACTCGCTACCCCAGGAGGTGGGGCTACTATCGTCCTCTCTACCTACTACGGAGAGCAGAAACCCGGCACCATGAGTCTATATTTCGGAACTTCAGACATCGCCCTGGCTCACAAAGAGCTGAGCGGCAAGGGGCTCAACGTTACTGAAATAAAAGATGATTTGTACGGTCCGGGTTCCGGTGTAGCGTGGTTTACGTGTAAGGATCCTGACGGCAGTGTTATCTACCTAGCACAGTCCTAAATTTTCAGAATTTATTCTACGAATGTGAGCGCCTTGCCTCGTTCTCCGGCCCGTCCAGTGCGGCCGATGCGATGCACATAATCCTCGTAAGTATGGGGGGCGTCATAGTTGATAACATGCGAGACCTTCGGGATATCAAGACCGCGCGCCGCGACGTCAGTCGCGACTAATACGCGCACTTTATTCTGTTTGAATTCTCCAAGGGAGCGCTGACGATGATTCTGCGATTTATTACCATGGATGGAAGCGGAGGGAATACCCAATTTGCTCAGTATCTTTGAGAGTTTTTCTACACCGTGCTTAGTGCGACCGAAAATCAGTACCTTATCGAATTCGGGTTGGGAGAGAAGCTCGCGAAGCACGTCTACTTTATTCTTCCCCTCGATGCGCACAATATCTTGGTCAATATTCTTTGAAGTGTCACCGGTCTTGACCGAGATCCTGACAGGGTTCGTAAGAAAATCCTGTATGAGCCGCTCAACGTCAGCACCCAACGTCGCAGAGAAGAAAAGGGTGTGTCGCTTCGCTGGCATGAGCGACATGATATAGCGCATGTCACCAATAAATCCCATATCGAGCATGCGGTCGGCCTCATCGAGTACAACGGTCTGAAATTTCGAAAGATCGAGTACGCGGCGTTCAATGAGATCCTTGAGGCGTCCTGGCGTACCGATGACGAAATACGGATTGTCCCGCAGCGAACGAATCTGCGGATTAATGTTCGCGCCTCCAACCACTGATACCGAGCGCAGGCCTATGCCCTGCGAGAAGCCTCTGTATTCTTCTTCTATCTGTAGAGCGAGTTCACGCGTCGGGACGATAATGAGGACGCGTTCATTCCTCGTCTTTATAACTTTGTCGAGTAGCGGAATGAGAAACGCACCAGTTTTACCGGTGCCGGTGTTCGCAACGCCGACGACATCCCTTCCTTCCAAAATGACCGGGATTGCCTGGTCCTGTATGGGAGTCGCCTTGATGTAGCCTTTTTTTGCGATGTTCGCTTTGATACGGGGATCTATAAGAAAATCATTAAAGGAGTGTTTGGGTTCGTAGGGTTTTGCTACCTCGCCAGTACTCTTATTTATGAACTTTGAATAATGAACACCCGCTCCCTGATGTGTGAAGCGGCGTTGAGGTCTGCGTCCTTGGTGACGTCCAAAGGAACCTCTCTGGCGGGAATGGCCGCCTTGTTTTTCGTAACTCATGAGTATATATGCATGCCCACTGGGGGCTTGGCTTAATAGTGTGTCGAACATCTCAGGAGGGATTCGTCCCACAAAAGCCTGGGGCGGTCTTGGAATCTCCCAAGACGAAAAGCCAAATCAGAGAAAGTTTGACCTGAGTAGAATATCAAACATAGAGATTTCTGTCAAATATGCGCTCGTTTTTTAGATCGTCTCTCGAGCACATACTGCACCGAACGGCTTATCGACTTATCGCTGCGATGAATGCAGCCTATCCAGCAACATGGCCGGCGCATTCCTTCCTTAAGTTCACTGATCACTCTTTTAACATGCTCTTTCCTTGTCTCCTCTTTTTTGACGAAGATGGTCCAGCATATCCACTCATTGCGCGCGAGCGGCGTAATATCTTCCCATAATGCTAGCGCCGCCTTATCGGAAGCGAGAGCCTTCCGTAAATCTGGCGGCATCTTATGTACAGTACCGCCAGAGATTTTTTTATTGACCATGAGTGTATTTTAACAAATTAGGCTCTCGGGTCAGCTCGATACAAAAACCTTTTGGGCGGAGGCGGAAGGATTCGAACCTTCGGACCGGTTTCCCGGTCAACAACTTAGCAGGTTGCTGCTTTCGACCGCTCAGCCACGCCTCCGTTGAATAGATACAACTTACAATGAGCGCCTGAAAGAAACAACCCAATCAGTAGATCTCAGCGCTGCTCAAGAACTTGTTCTATCGAGGCAAGTATATGGCTCGGAATCATAGCGGCTTTCACCAAGCATACCGACGCTCCCAATTCGCGGGCGCGATTGATATCCTCCTCGCTCCCAAGATTTGAGAGCACGATGACAGGTATGTCACGTACTGTAGCGTCATCTCTGATGTACTTGAGTACCTGAAAGCCATCCATTCTCGGCATTACGATATCGAGTAAAATGAGATCATATCCAGCGTGAATAAGTTTGATGCCTGCTTCGCCGTTAGGCACTACATCAACTTCGTATCCGGCATTGCGTATTTTCTTCGAAAGAAGGTCGGAGAAAAACGCATCATCATCCATATATAAAATCTTTCCTTTCATAGAAAAAGCGACCGCTCCTTTTATGGTAGCACGCGGATATTAATGTACTTCTAAACTAAAGGCATGATTATCGTATCGCTCTTGCGACCGCTTGAACTACCCCTCTGTCAAATGGCCCCGGGATAATACGGCCTGCAGTAGGCTTCTTCACGAGAGCGGCGAGATGTTTCGCGGCCTTAAGCTTCATGGTGTCCGTTATTTTTGAGACCCTGTGATCGAGTGCCCCGCGAAACACACCAGGGAACACGAGCGAATTATTTATTTGATTGGGGAAATCTGACCGCCCGGTGGCAACAACCGCCGCTCCTGCACGCACTGCCTCCTCGGGCAATATCTCAGGAATGGGGTTGGCGAGCGCAAAGACAATTGGGCGCTTCCCCATGCGTTGTATCTCCCTTCCACTTATGAGACCCGGTCCCGAAACGCCGATAACAGCATCCGCTCCCTGCAAAGCTTCAGACAGGCCACCCGAGAGGTTGCGTGTATTGGTGAGGCGCGTAAGTTCCCTCTTCTCCGGTGAGAGACCTATCCTATTCTTCGAGAGAATACCCTTGCTATCGAGCATGACGATATCCCCCGCTCTGTGTTTTCGCAGGAGCTTCGCTATCGCAGTGCCTGCAGCACCAGCGCCGGAGATGACTATGCGCATCGAGCGCATATCTTTCCTTACTACTTTGGAAGCATTGATAAGTCCCGCGAGAACGGCTATGGCAGTACCGTGCTGATCATCATGCATGACGGGGATATCGAGACGCCGTTTTATTTCCTCCTCAACCTTAAAACATTTTGGAGCGGCAATATCCTCAAGATTGATGCCGCCGAACCCCGGAGCAATAGCGCAGACTACTTCGATTATTTCTTTTGGATCTTGGGTGTTAAGAACGATAGGAAAGGCATCGATACCAGCGAATTCCTTAAAGAGCGCGCACTTCCCCTCCATCACGGGGAGAGCACCAAGTGCCCCGATATTGCCGAGTCCCAGAACTGCTGAGCCGTCAGAGATAACCGCCACCATGCGTCCCTTCATGGTGTACTCTCGCGCTTCCTTCTGGTGCTTGGCGACATAGCTCGATACCGCGCCGACACCTGGTGTATAGACAAGAGAGAGTTCTTTTCGATTCCGCACCGGCATTGCAGATTCGATTCTCACTTTTCCTTTGAGTTTTCTGTGAAGCGTGAGCGCCTGCGTGCGGACATCATTCTTTCCCATAGCACAGAAGTATAGCAGAGTACCTGCGGGTCTTTTCATCCTGCACTAGAGTATTATTGAGCGATGCGAATGGGAGAGAGACTGACCGAACACATGCGCCTTACGCAATCCCAGCAGGCGGCACTACGAAAGCTCGGCATCGAAACTGTACGGGACCTTCTGTATCATCTCCCCTCTCGCTATGAAGAAGCTGGGGGTGGCGCCTCAATTGCAGGACTTATCCCAGGGGCCCACGTCACAATTGTAGGAACGCTCGAGAAATTGAAGACAAAAAAATCTTGGAAACGACGTATTCCCGTATCGGAAGGATACCTCTCCGATTCAACAGGAAGGATTCAAGTGCGCTGGTTCAGCCAGCCCTACATCGCGAAGATCTGGCAGGATGGCACTCTCGTGCGAGCCTCAGGAAAAGTAAGCGGTTCCGGCGATAAACTCTACCTCGCGAATCCCGAGCTCGTGCGCCTCTCCCCCACGGAAGCAGGGCTATTCGAGAATGCTACTCCCTCTAAAACTACAGGTTCATTCGCTATTTATCCCGAAAGCGCCGGGGTCACGTCGCTATGGTTCCGGCATGCGATAGATAAAGTATTAAAGAGCGGAATAGCGAGTGACAACGAGGATCCTCTGCCCAAAGAGATCCGGGCACGATACAATCTGCCCTCACTTCAGAGCGCACTTATATGGATACATCAGCCGCGAAACAAGAAAGACGCCGATGCTGCCCACAAACGTTTTTCCTTTGAGGAAATTTTTTATATACAACTAGAACGTCAGCGGGAAAGATTTCAAGAGCAGCACGAAAAAAGCTTTATCGTTGAGACTCCCGAGAAGTCCGTCGAGTCATTCATCGCCTCCTTTCCCTTCAAGGCAACGGGTGCACAGCGCCGAGCGATCGCTCAGATCACCAAAGATCTGCAACAAGGGCATCCGATGTCACGGCTCCTCGAAGGAGACGTCGGATCGGGTAAAACAGCAGTCGCCGCCTCTGCAGCATTTGCTGTGGTTTCGACACGGCCGGAGCGGCAGGATTTCGGAACGCTTCAGGTCGCCTACATGGCCCCGACTGAGATACTTGCCAAGCAACACTTCGAGTCATTCATAAAATATTTTGAGGTGATGCCTCTAAACATCGGTCTTATCACTGGCTCCGGAGCCTATAAATTTCCCTCTAAG